>JAISUG010000047.1 GCA_031272185.1 Lachnospiraceae bacterium | reverse complement strand
ACGCTGCTGGTAGATACACCAAAGTGAGCTTCGCTCACTTGAGTACTTTCAGCCGCCTCAGTTTCTTGTGTTTTATTTATCATGTCCGGCTGAAAGATACTATCAAAGTACGGTTTGTCTTTCCCCAGGAACTCATTGGCGAAGTTGTCGTACTCGTCGATCATCAGGTAGAGCTTGGTGTCAGGGCATAAAACCCTATATTGATCTAAAAAATCGTCCAGGAGTTCGTTCGGTTCTTGTATGTCCAAGGGCACTATAGGTAACTGTGTCAGATGGGCGAAAGCCGCCATGGTTCTCCTGACAGCATTGGCAAAGGATGGTTTTGCGCGTTCCCTGGTCGCAGTGACCTTGGAGAGGTCGAGCTTCAGCAAATGGTAACTGTTCGCATACGCCGTCTTGTGGTCGCAGATGTACGTACCCCCAAACAGCTTCTCGAAGTTCTCTTCCAACATCCCCAACCCCTTGCAAACCATCATAACAAAAGCCCCTGCGAAACGCAAGGGTTTTCGTGTGGTATCAGGTATGGTTGGCGTTCGGCGTTACATGTCTCACCGCCGCGCTGCGCAGATTCTCACAAACTCACTTTCGAGGGGTAGCGCTGCTTCAGATATCTGATGATGGTCTCCTGGGGGTCGATGATGAGCTTCAGCTTCGACTGCCCCTGTGAAACTATGAGCGCCACCGCCTTGGACGAGGGGTCCTTGGAGGAGCAGTCCACGCACTTCATCTGGCCGCCGCCGTCGTAGTTCTTCACAAGCCCGCTGTCCGCTGGCGCTGCGATGAGCAGGGACTCCATGTCTCCATCCCAGACTTTCTTGCGGCGCGACTTTTTCATGATCTTGTCGATGGTCAGCTGGCCGTTGACGAAGAGGTACTCGAACTCAAGATCCAGGTTCAGGGTGATGAAATAAGTCGCCACGATCGCCGCCACCAGCGCCACCACCGCCGGCAACCACACGAACGTCGCCACCAGGCATATGAAGCAAATCCCATACAGCGCCACCGTGGCCGCCCCCGCATACACGGGCCTCGCCTGCTTCACCAAGTGTTCCAGGTACGTATCTCCCATCACAAACCCCCGATCCCCGCAAACTCCCTAAGAACCGCCTTTTCAAGTGTGTCCACATGGTGTAAAGTGCAGCGTCCCACCGCATTTGGTTTCCATCACCAAACACCGTACATTGTATCATTCAGTGTACTGCATGTCAAAGGTATTTTGCATATATTGAAACTGATAAAAAGGGCCGCCCCGGCGGGCGACCCTTTGCTTTGCGACAACTTCCTTACATCATCCCCATGCCGCCGCCGCCAGCGGGCATGGCGGGCGTCTCTTCCTTGATGTTCGCCACCACGGACTCGGTGGTGAGCAGGCTGGACGCCACGCTGGTGGCGTTCTGCAGCGCGCAGCGGGTCACCTTGGCGGGGTCCAGGATACCGGCCGCGACCATATCCACATACTCTTCCTTGTAGGCGTCGAACCCTGTGCCCACCTTGGACTCCTTGATCTTGTTCACCACCACGCTGCCTTCCAGGCCGGCGTTGACCACGATCTGGTACAGCGGGGATTCCAGGGCCTTCAGGATGATCTTCGCGCCGGTCTTCTCGTCGCCTTCCAGTTCGTCCACCACTTTCTGGACGTCGGCCGTCGCATGGATGTAAGCGGAACCGCCGCCGGCGATGATGCCTTCCTCCACAGCAGCCTTGGTGGCCGCCAGGGCGTCTTCCATGCGCATCTTGGCTTCCTTCATCTCAATCTCCGTCGCGGCGCCCACCCGGATCACCGCCACGCCGCCCGCCAGCTTCGCCAGACGCTCCTGGAGCTTCTCCCGGTCAAAATCGGACGTGGTGTCTGCGATCTGGTTCCTGATCTGGGACACCCGGGCCGCAATCTCTTTCTTCTCGCCCGCGCCGTCCACGATGATGGTGTTCTCTTTCTGGACTTTGACGGATTTCGCCTTGCCCAGCTGGTTCAGCTTCGCCTCTTTCAGATCCAGGCCCAGCTCGTCGCTGATGACCGTGCCGCCGGTGAGCGTGGCGATGTCTTTGAGCATCTCTTTGCGCCGGTCGCCGTAGCCCGGGGCCTTCACCGCCACCACGCTGAATGTGCCGCGCAGCTTGTTCAGGATCAATGTGGTCAGGGCCTCGCCCTCCACGTCCTCGGCGATGATGAGCAGCCTTGCGCCGGACTGCACCACCTGCTCCAGGATGGGCAGGATTTCCTGGATGTTGGAAATCTTCTTGTCAGTGATCAGGATGAGCGGGTCTTCCAGGTTCGCTTCCATCTTGTCCATGTCGGTGCACATATAAGCGGACACGTAGCCCCGGTCGAAGGACATGCCCTCCACCAGCTCCAGCTCGGTCTTCATGGTCTTGGATTCCTCGATGGTGATGACGCCGTCCTTGGAGACCTTTTCCATGGCCTCCGCCACCATCTCGCCCACCTCGTCGCTGGAAGCGCTGATGGCCGCCACGCGGGTGATCTGTGCCTTGCCTTCGATGGGCTTGGACATGCGCTTGATGGCATCCACCGCCGCATCAGTGGCTTTCTGCATGCCCTTGCGCAGCACGATGGGGTTCGCGCCCGCCGCCAGGTTCTTCATGCCCTCGCTGAACATGGCCTGCGCCAGCACGGTCGCCGTGGTGGTGCCGTCACCCGCCACGTCGTTGGTCTTGGTGGCGACCTCTTTCAAAAGCTGCGCGCCCATGTTGGCGAACGCGTCCTTGAGCTCGATTTCCTTGGCGATGGTCACGCCGTCGTTGGTGATGAGCGGTGCCCCGTATGATTTGTCCAGGACCACGTTGCGCCCCTTGGGACCCAGCGTCACCTTGACGGTGTCAGCCAGTTCATTGACACCCACTTCCAATGCTTTCCTGGCATCTACGCCGTATTTGATTTCCTTTGCCATTGCTATGACCCTCCAAAATTTATTTGTCTTTGTTCACAAAGTCGATCACATGCCGAAGCGGCACTGTGGCACGCACACTTAGTCGATCACGGCCAGTATGTCGTTCTGCTTCACGATGACGTATTTCTCTTCGTCCAATTCCACATCCGTCCCGGAATACTTTGAGAAAATGACTTTCTGACCTTCCTTGACCTGCATGGTGATCTCTTTGCCGTCCACCACACCGCCGGGACCCACTGCGATCACTTCCGCCTGCTGGGGTTTTTCCTTCGCCTGCCCCGGCAGCACGATGCCGGACTTGGTGGTCTCTTCTGCGACCAATGGCTTCAATACGACCTTGTCAAACAATGGTACCAATTTCATTACGATTCCCTCCTTCAACAGAACTTTCTCTTGGGAAGCACTGGTTTTATTTGTGTTTCCGTAAGTCTGTGAATGTTATATCACGAATTGTTAGCACTGTCAATAGTTGAGTGCTAAAATTTTTATTTCTTTTCAAATTCCCATCTACCCCCACGCCTGCACCAGCCGCCTGGCCCCCTCTGCGATTTCTTCTTTTGTCAAGCTCGCAAACCCCACCAAAACTGTGACGGGCGCCTTTTCCCCGGCCTTTTCAACATTGGAACCGGTGTTTATCCCGGCCACTTTTTGTGCCCCGTCATAGCCGGATCCCTGACCCTCCCTCACCAGGTACCTCCCCATGCCATAAACCCGCACCCCTGCGGCCATGGCGCTTTCCAACAGATCGCTCTGCGTGCGCCCTGACCTGTCCGTCATAAGCAGGTGCACCCCCGCCTCCATGCCGCTTATGTCAAATGAGCCGGCCAGCGGCGCCAGCGCTTCGGACAGTGTTTCCTGTTTCCCGCGGTATACCGTCCTCATGCGGTTCAAATGCCGTTCGAAATACCCGCCACCAATGAATGCCGTCAGGATGCATTGGTCGATGCGGGATACGGTGCAAGAAAAATGGGAAGCATACTTTTCATAAAGCGGTATCAAACCCCGTGGCAGCACCATGTACCCCACCCTGATCGCCGGGGCCACCGCCCTGGAAAATGTACCCATGTAGATGACCCTGTCTTGGCTGTCCATACCTTGGAGCGCGGGAATCGGCCTGCCCCGGTAGCGCAGTTCGCTGTCATAGTCGTCTTCTATGATATACCGTCCCCAACCTGCCGCCGCCCACCCCAGCAACTCCTGCCGCCTGGCCACAGGCATGACTATCCCCGTGGGGAACTGGTGGGAGGGCATCACGTAGGCTATGTTCGCACCGCTGGAGAGCAGCGCATCCGGGCACATCCCCGCCCCGTCCATGGAAATCGCGGCCACGCCCGCACCCATCCCCTTAAAAATGCGATATGCCTTCGCATAGGTGTACGTTTCCATGGCGTAGCATGGGTAATCAAACCCATCGTCGAAGCCGCCTGGGGTGATGTGATTCTTCAGAATGGTATGCAGCACGAACAGCAGTATCTCGTTGCCCGCACCTACGATGATCTGGCCAGGGTGGCATATCACACCCCTGGCCCTGCGCAGGTAACCGGCGATGGCGGCGCAAAACTCCGGCTCGCCCCGGCCCTCCCCGGACAAAAACACGTTCCCCCTGCGCCCCCCGCTTTCGGGTGCGTGCAAACCCCCACCAGCCGGCGACAGCACATCTTTGGTAAGCCTGCGCCATGTGGCATAAGGGAACGAACCCGCATCGATGCCGCTGGGCGAGAAATCTATGATGTGTTGATGAAGGTTTGGTTTGCCATCCGGGGAAGGAATGGGCGTGTCGCCAGACCACACAGCCGCTGTGCTGCCCGACTGCGCCCCAGGCCCTCTGCCTGACTGCGCCCCAGGTCCGGCACCCGGTGCCGACACCGGCGGCAGGGATTCTACCTCTAGTCCATTTAGTCCGTATAGTTCATTTTCCCGATCTGCGCCGCCCGCCCCACCTGCCCGGTCCGCGCCGCCTGCCCCACTTGCCCAGTCCCCCACATCCCTGGGTATCTCCGCCACGAAATACCCCCTGTACGGGACAGACTCCACGTACCCCTCGGCCTCCAGCTGGTCATATGCCAGTTGCGTGGTGGAACGGCTCACCCCGAGATCCGCCGCCAGGGCGCGGGTGGATGGCAGCCTGGCGCCCTTCGCCAGCGACCCCAGGCGCATCTCGTTTCGCAGGTGCCCATAGATCTGCATGTACAGCGGCTGCGCCCCGCCCTGTTCCAAAGTGAAAAACACGCTTTCTGATTTCATACCCGGTCCCTCACCCGCCACGGCGCACATCACCGCGCTTGCCGGCTGCCTTACATCGTGCACCCGACCCCTCACCCGCCCCAGCGCATGTCACCGCGCTGGACGGTTGCCGCATTCCGTGCTCACAGCCCCTCACCCGCCGCGGCGCATCTCCCTGTAGCGCCTTGGCGACACGCCCGTATGCCTCTTGAATACCGCCGAAAAATAGTTCACGTCGCCATACCCCACTTTCTCGCCTATGAACCCGGTGGGCAGGGATGTGGTTTCCAGCAGGCTGCAGGCCTTCTCGATGCGCTTCGCGTTGATGAATTCGTTGCACCCCATCCCCGTCTCCTTTTTGAAGAGTTTCGAGAGGTGCCCGGCGGAAACATGGAGGTGGTCGGCGACCTGCGCCACGGTAAGCTGCATGGTCATAGTCTCGCTCATGTAACGTTTCGCTTCCATGATGATGTCCGCATTTTGCGCGGACTGCGCCTGGAGGAGGTTGGTAAGGTACATCCGTGTGATTTTGTAGGCTTCCTCCCTCCCGGTTTCGATCAGCAGGTCCGACAGGCCGGACAGGCCGCCGCCGGCATCTTCGCCCGATGCTTTCATGTAGGCGAATGTCACGACTCCGGCGATGTCGTAAAGCGACCGGACGGCATCTTCCTCCGAAAGGTGGTAATTCTCCAAGGCGCTGTACAGCCGGTCCAGGATGTGCAGCACCCGCCCCGCATCACCGACATTTTTCACCATGGCCGCCTTGAACTCGCCGAACACGTCATAGAACAGGTTCAGCTCGGGCCTGTCTTCCAGCGCATCCAGCTGCTCTTTCACGGCCTTGGCCAGCTCGTCCTCGTCCACGGGCTTGAGCAGGAATTCGTTCACATGGAGTTTCAGGGCCGTCCTGGCGTATTCGAACCGGTCGTACCCCGTCAGCACGATGATCCGCAGTTTCGGCAGCGTGTCCCGCACTTTTTCAATGAGTTCCAGCCCCGAGACCTCCGCCATGTTGATGTCGGTGATCATCAGGTCGAATTTCCCTTCCCCGAACAGTGCCAATGCGTCCGCCGCCGAGGCCGCCGTGCGGACCGTGCCCACGCCCAGGGCCTGCCACCCCAGGGACCGCCGTATGCCTTCCCGTATGATCTTCTCGTCGTCCACTATCATAACCGAGTACATATGTATGCCTTTCCACCCTCCCTACAGCACGCTCTCGTAGGCCACGTTCAGCTCCAATGGTATCCGTATGTACACCGCCACGCCGCCGCCGGGGCCGCCCTCGAAACGCAGCCCATAACCCTTCCCGAAGAGCAGCTCAATGCGCCTGTGTACGTTGCGTACCCCGAACCCCGGCGTTTCCAGGTACTCTGACAGGGACTCGTTCATCTCCCGTATGGCATCCGCATCCATCCCTTTGCCCGAATCGCAGACGCACAGCGTGAGCGCCCCGTCCCCCTCCTGGGCGTCGATGCGCACCCGCAGCACGCCGCGCTCGCCCTGCCCGGCCTTCATGCCATGCACGATCGCATTCTCTATCAGCGGCTGGAGGGTTATTTTCGGAATCATCACGGACATGTGGCGGTCCGTTATCCCGATTTCCAGCTCCACGTTCTCGTCGTGGCGCATGTTATGGATGATGACATAGCTCCTGACGTGTTCCAGCTCCGTCTCCAGTTTTATGATGTCTTTGCCCTTACTGAGGCAAATCCTGTAATATTTTGCCAGCGCCTTCACCAGCGTCGACGCATCCTTGTTGCCCTCGCCCACCGTCTGCCAATGTATGCATTCCAATGTGTTGTACAGGAAATGGGGCTGGATCTGCGCCTGGAGCGCGTTGATCCTTATCTGCTCCAGCTGGTGCTGCTCCGTCTTCACCTGTTCCATCAGGCGCACTATCTGGCGCATCATGGAATTGAAGCCCCACGCCACCTTCTTCAGATCTTCGCCCATGTTTTCCGCATCCAGCGCGATGTCCAGTTCCCCTTCGGACACCCGCTCCATCACGGAACATATCCCGTCCAGCGGCGCATAGAGTTTTTTCACCATGCGCCCGGACACCACCACCGCCCCGGCGACGATGATGGCGATGAGCCCCAGGAGGATCAGGGCGGTTTTGACGCTGGAACTGTACAGCGACCACAGCGGCGTGGCATTGATGACACAATAATTCCACTTCTCGATGAAATGCCAGCTCACCAGCCTGCCGGAATCCATGAAGCTGCCGGTGTTGCCGGACAGCCCGGAAAAGAGCGGCAACGACGTGCCGATGAGGTCTTTCTGGGAAGCGGCGAACACCCTGCCGCCCATATCGCATATATACAATGAAGAGTCTGCGTCGCCTGACCCGGACCCCTGGATTTCCAATATGTCGTCGTCGAAATTGACCACCAGCAGCCCTATCTCATCTGATATGAACGTGGTCGGGTAAATAGGCACGTACAGCGTCAGCGTGTACCTGTCGCCCCGGAAAAAGTTCTTGGCAAAGCTGATGCGGATGGACCCTTTGTACCTGGCAAGGGAAGCCTGGCCGGCGTCTGCCGCAAAACCCTGGTCGAACCATGCGTCCGCCAGGGAGGTCTGCCCTTTGTAGACCATCTTGCCATCCGACGCCCTGCGCACCGCCAGGAAATTGATGTTGCCGTCTATGTTCAGGTAGTTGGACAATGAATTGAATACCTTGAAGGCCACCTCGTCGGACGCGGCGTCGTCCCTGCAGAATGCCTGGACGTACTCGTCGATGATCAGGGAAACGGACAGGGTGTGGTAATAGTCGAATTTGTCGGTAATGCTGTCGGCCAGGGTGCCGATTTTCCCGGAGGCGGTTTCCGCATTCTGGCGGGTGATGGCCACCACGGTCGAGACCGTGGAGATGACCAAAAACAGACCGAACGTGCAGAGCATGACGGCCGTGATGAAGATACGCAGTTGTTTGTCAAATGTCAGCGACCGCAGCGGGACACGCACGCAGCACCTCCCAGTCCCCCCGCCCCCCCGCCCCCATCTCCCATCTCCCGTAACAACCGGCGCGCGTCACCCCTTCACCGCACCGGCGGTCATGCCTTTCACCAGTTTGTCCTGGGCCACCGCGAACAGCACGATCATGGGCAGCACCGTCAGGGTCAGGACCGCCATGATCATCGGCGTGTTCATGGAGTACTGCCCCCTGTATTCCCACACCGCCAGGGGGAGCGTCCTGTGCGCCGCATCCTGGGTGAGTGTGTAAGCGAACGAAAACTCGTTCCACATGTTCACGCCGTTGTAAATGGCCAGGGTGGACAGGCCCGGTTTTGACAGCGGCAGCATGATGCGGAAGAACATCCCGTATTTGTTGCATCCGTCTATCTCGGCTGACTCGATGATCTCGTCGGGGATCCCTTTCATGAAGCTGGTGAGTATGAACACCGAGATCGGCACACCGAACGCGATATACGGCCCAGGCAGGGCCCAGATGGTATTGTACAGGTGCAGGTTCTGCATCATGCGGAACACCGGTATCAGCGTGATGTGCAGCGGGATGGACATGCATGCGACGATCACCCCGTAGATGGGGTCAGCCAGCCCAAAATGCATCTTGGACAATGGGTACGACGCGCACGCCGACACGAACAGAAGCAGCGTCAGGGATACGGCCAGAACCAGGACGGAATTGCGGAAAAACACCCCGAAATTCCCTGCCATGACGCCGATGTAGTTGTCCAGGTACAGCTCCTGGGGCAGCGCGAACACGCCCTTCTGCAGCATCTCGAACTTCTCTTTGAAAGAATTGAGGACCATGAACACGAAAGGCATGACCGCAAACACGGTGGCAACGATCGCAAAAACGAAGGCGAGCGCCCATGCGGCGGCGGATTTGACACGGCTGGCACGGTATTTGTCCATCGCCTACCCCTCCTTCTGGTTGATGAGCCGCATCGTGGCCAACGCCATGCATGTGATGAGCAGGAACATCCCCGCCGCCACGGCGCTCCCATAGCCCATGTTGAAATTCTTGAATGACTGCTTGTACATGTAGGTGGCCATCAGCTCCGTGCTGGTCCCCGGGCCGCCGCCCGTCATCACGTAGATGAGGTCGAAGTATTTCAGCGACCCCACCATGGACAGGATGGCGGCGCTCTTCAGGCTGGGCATCAAAAGGGGCAGGGCGATATGCCGGAAATACTGGGGCTTGGTCGCGCCGTCGATGATGGACGCCTCAAAAACCTCCATGGGTATGTTGGTGTACGCCGCCATGCAGTACACCATGTAGAATGGCGTGAACTGCCAGGCGATTACCATGATCACGGTGAACAGCGCCAGCCTGGGGTTGCCCAGCAGGTCGATGTTCTTCCCACCCAAAAACCGGCTGATGGTGCTGACGATCCCCCCGTTGGTGGCCAGCGCGTATGTGAACAGGAACCCGATGGCGACGCTGGACATGAGCAATGGGATGAACCACAGGATCTTGAACACATTGAGCTTTTTCGTGCCGCCGAAATCCAGGAATGTGGCCATCGCCAGGCCCAGCGGGATCTGCACCAGGATGGAGCAGACCATGATGGTGATGTTGTTGCGAAACGCTATCCAGAAAGCGCCGTCCTTGAGCAGCGCCGCCCAGTTGCCCAACCCGATGAACACGGGGTTCGCATCGATGCCGTTCCATTTGAACGTGCTGATATGGAATGTGTCAAAGATAGGGTAAAATATGAACACGGCCAGCAACACCACCACCGGCGCCAGAAACACGGCGGCGGCCACGTGGGTTTCCCTGGCCCGTTTTCTCTGCAAAGAGGTGGTTGCCGTTTTCGTCATGTGAGCCCTCCCCTACGTTTATACCCGAGAGCGGACTGTGCGATTGCATTCGCCACCGCGCACGGCGGAAAATTGGGGTGCAGTGGTGCCTACACCCCAGCCGCATATCACCTCATCATTTGCTCTCGCTGTTGTACTTTGCCATGGCATCCTGCATCATCTTCGCGGCTTGCTCCGGCGTCTTGGTCAGGCCGAAGATCTCCTGGGAACCGTCCAGGTGCGCCGTCGCCACCGCGGGCGGCAGGTACTGGTCATACCACAGCTGGATCTCGGGCGCATCCGCCGCCGCCTGCATGATCTTCACGGTGCATGGGTCGGTGAGCTGGTCCACCACGCCTTTGAACGGCGGCACGGTGCCATTGTCGATGCCCACCTGGATCATGTCATCGTCGGAGAAAATCGTGGCGAACTCCACCGCCGCTTTCAGTTTGTCCCCGTCACAGTTCATGGAGATGAACTGGTCGCCCACCGTGCCGATCTGGATCTTGGGGTCGGCGCCGGACCCCGTGATTTCGGGGAACGAGAACCAGTTGACTTTCGCATAGAACTCCTTGGAGTCGTCGGAGAAAGTACCCGTGTACCAGCTGCCGCAAAGCAGCATCCCCGCGGCTTCCTGGTACATGAGCTGCTTGGCCTGGCCGTCGTCCTCGGACAGGGAGTTCACACCCTCCGGGAAGTACCCTTTCTTCACCCACTCCTGGATCTTCTCGCCTGCGTATATGAAAGCCGCATCCTCAAAAGTGCCTTCCCCGGCCACCGCTTTCTGGAATGGTTCCAGGCCGCCCTTCCTGGCCGCCAGGCTCATGAAGTACATGGAGCCGGTCCATTTGGACCCATTGGCCAGCGCAAAGGGGATGATGTCGTTCTCCAGTAGAGTATCGCAGATTTTTTCCAAATCTTCAAGTGTTTTCGGTTCTTCCAGCCCATATTTCGCAAAAATCTCCGTGTTGTAGAACACCCCCGATATGGACGTGTTGTGGTAGGGGATGCCATAGAGCTTCCCGTCCAGCCTCCCTTGCGCCAATGCGCCTTCCAGGTATTTGTCCTTGTTGGGAGTGGCGTCAAACAGCGCATCCAGTTCCCTGGCGAACCCGGAGTTGATGTATTCGTTCATGGGGCCGCCGGACCAGGACACATATGCATCCGGGCATTCGCCGGAGCTCATCGCGATGACCAGCTTCTCTTTGTAGGTGTCGTTTTGGATGGGCACGCCCACCACTTTGTACCCGCTCTGGGTGGTGGAGTTGAATTTCTCGATGGCCGCCTCCACTTTCACTTTGTGGCCGCCTTCCGTTGCGATGTGCCAGAACTCGATGGTCTTGTCGTCGCCCCCGCCCGGAGCCGGCGCAGCCGCGGTCTGGCCGCCGCCGCTCGCCGCCGTGGTTGCGGCGGCCCCGGACCCTGACCCCGACCCGCAGGCTGCCAGCCCCACCGCGCACACCACGCCCAGCGCGACCGCCAGCGCCCTCTTGCCCAAAACCGTCACATGCGTCCTCTTCATAGTTCCCCTCCTTTATTCACAGGTTGTGGCACCTTATGCCTTGTATCGCTGCGGGCCCCGCAGCTTCCGAGACTACGCACGGCTTCGCCCAAACTTCACCATGGCATGGCATCGCCTTGACTTTGCCTCGACTTTGCCTTGACTTTGCCTCGACTTTGCCTCGGCTTCACCATGGCTTGGCCCAGGCTTCGCCACGGTTTCACCCCGACTGCGACCTAGCTTTGCCTCGTCTTCGCCCCGGCGCTGCCTCACCACACTTTGACCCGGTTCGCCCCGGCCTTCACGCCCTCCAGCGGCCCCGGCACGGGTTTGCCCCCGCGCTTTCTCCCGCATAGGTCCGTGTCGAACACGATGGCGGATCCGTCAGGGTTTTCGAACCCCTGGTCCACTATGCGGGTGCTTCCCAGCCCGGCGGTGTCCACCAAGCCCGTCTCCATTTCGAACACGCCCGCCGGGAGGTTGATCGACACATATACGCCGTCCGCCTCCCGGGTCACCCGGAAACCAGGGTTCTCACCCGCGGTGAATTTGTGTTCCTCACGGTTGAAGGACGCGGCGCCATTCAAGTATACGTTGCGGTCGATGTACACCGGCTGCTGCACTTTCAGGAATGCCTCCAGGTCGCCGGATTCGGATGTCACCCGCCCCACGTATTCTTCCAATGACGTCGGGGACCCGTTGTAGCTTTCCGTCGCGGAGTAAAATGTCTCCTCCCTGTCAAACCCGCTGACCTTTGCGGCCTCGTTCTCGTCGGCCTCCCATTCTTTGGGCGACAGGAACACGTTCTGGTAGAACCGGTCGTCGCCGCCGTACACCACCACGCTCCCCGCCGGGTCCGTGGAGTGGGGGAAATGGTATGGCGTGGAGCGGTCCAGGATGTTGATGCGCCTGGTGACCCCCGCAAACAGGTTGTGTATGTACGCCCCGCCCTCCGACACATTGTCGAATGTGTAGGGCGACCCAAATATGTTGTTGTCCACGGTATGGGGGCCATGGGTCACCTCGATCATCAGGTCGCGGTCATTGTTATAGTACAGGTTGGCGCTCACCCTGGTGCCCTGTGCCTGCCAGTCCAGCCATGTGCCCAGCGTGCAGTCGTGGATGTGGTTCCCGGTGATCTGCACGTCGATGGCGGCGTGAAGCTTGATGCCGGCTATCTCATACCCGAAAAACTCGTGCTTCACCGCTATGTTGTAGATGTGGTTGCCGTAGATCCGGGAGAATATGCACCCCATATGGCCCACCACGCCGTTCTGCCCACAGTCGTAGATGGTGTTGTCCCTGATCACGTGGGAGCCGATTTTCTCCTTGCCCCAACCGATCTTGTACGCCCTGAAAACCGCCTCCATCTGGTACTGGTAGCCCGGCTTGCGATGGCGGCGGGTGCAGAGGTTGTGCCCCGTGGACGCCTCTTTGCCTATGCTGATGGCGGAGCATTTCGAGTCATGGAACACATTGCCCTCGATGACCCACCCCTTGCTCCAATGCGCCCCTATGAGGCCCGGCTGGTCGGCCGTGGGGGGCGTCCATGGCGTCGCGGCCTGGCACATCTCGAACCCCCGCACCGTGATATAGTCCACCCCCGGCTTGTCGGGGTAGAAACAGCATTGCCGCACATTGATCTCCGTCAGGGATTTGTTCGGGTCCGCGCCCTGGAAGTTGGCATGGATGGTGGTGTACTCGTCATCCACCTGGGCGTACCACACGTGCACGGTCCACTCGGGGTCAGGGATTTTCTCTATGTACTTGGACCAGCGGGGCACGAAACCATGCTCCCTCTTTTCCGGATGGCGCACGTCCTCCAGGGATTTCGCCTCGTACAGCGACCTCCCGCCTATGTACACGTCACCTGCGTGCACGTCCCACTGGGTGGGGTAGACGAACCAATCGCCCCCCAGTTTCTCCTTGTATGGGTTGTAGTCGCCGAAAAATGTGTTGGGTATGGTCACTTTCCATAGGGTTCCTTCCACATTTTCCCAGCCTGTGATCTGTTCGCTGCCTTTGATGACAGCCTTCTCGCCTGGCGCGGCTTCGTAGGTGATACGCTCCGTGTCGGAGTGTCCGGAGTGTTTCGGTTTCACCCACTCCCGGTAGACCCCTTCCCGCACCACCACCCGGTCGCCCCGCTGGGCCACCTTCGCCCCATGGGAAATCGTCCGGAACGGCGCTTCCTTGCTCCCCGGCCCTTTGTCGGACCCCGAGGGGCTCACATAGTACACACTCATCCTTTTGCCTCCTGCGCGGCCGCACCGGCACCCATCACGGATGCCCCGGCGCCGTATTGTACACACTCATCCACTTGCCTGCTGCCATACGGACGCATCAGCTCCCCTCATGGATACACCGGCGGCACCACATAGTACACTCTCATCCATTTGCTTGCCGCGCAGCCTCGCCGACACCCATCACGGATGCCCCGGCGCCGCTGCATAGCACATTTGCCTCCTGTGCATCTCGTCGCCGCCCGGTGACGGCCCGTACGCAAACAATGCCAAGGTCGGAAGCTCTTTCCGATCCCGGGTATATCCTAGCAAAGGGGCATCTGGAAATCCATAGAAAAAAATGTGCGGTTTATGGAAAATAATGTCGAAATGCCAAACACAATGCATGCACATGCCATGACGCGCTGCGCCGGCATCAGCGGGTTTTGCAGTCTGCAACACCCGCAACGTCAGCAGCAAACTGCCATGACGTGCTGCGCCGACATCAGCGGGTTTTGCCTTTGCGCTCGTCCAGCGACAACCACAGTATGGCGGTTACGGCAAAGTAGAACCATGTGGCGGGGTTTGAAAACCAAGTGGTGAAAAATGAAAGCATCAGATATACCGCGAACTGCCCATAGAAAAGCAGGGCTGCGGGGTTTTGCCATGTGCCGGGTTCCTTGCATTCTACGCCCGGCGCACGGCCGTCCATGGTCCGGGCGATCCCGGCCGACCGCCCCATATACCCGTCCGGCAGCGCGCTGCAGCACCTGGGCTGCGAGGTTGTTTGCCACACGGAACGTCCCATATACCCGTCCAGCAGGGCACTGCAGCACCCCAGCAGCGCCGACAGGCCCGCCACCCCCACCAGTCCGAAATCATAGTAGGCGTCGTAGAACATCGTAAGCGTGGTCAGCTCCGTCTTCGTCACATAGAGCGGGAAACTCGAAAACTGCGGGAATGCGAACTTGACGCCTGAAAGCGCAAAAACCGGATAGAACATCCGCAGCCCCAGGGTGTGCGCCGGCAAGTCCTCAACCAGGCGGTTGAAATTGTCGAAATTGTTCGCGATGTAGATGTATGGCTGGCTCACCCAGATGGGGGTTGATGGGTTTTTCATCTCGAATATCCCATTGAGGTAATCCACGGAATGCCCCCTGGCCACGCTCAATGCGACATACGCCCCCACCATCCCGGCGCAAACCGCGACCGCAACGAGAGCGCGCATCCATTTCTTCCTTTCACCGCAGTTAGCTCCGCTCCCCCCACGGTTCCCTGCCATGTCATGCCCCACGCATCCCGCAGGCAAACCGGTGCCGCAGATACCGCCCCGGTCGGCCGCTTCTTGCGCCCCCGGCTTTTCCCCTCTCGTCGGGGCTGCCGGCGAAACGCCGGGCCTCGCCCCTTCGGCCGCTTCTTGCGCCCCCGGCTTTTCCCCTCTCGCCGGGGCTGCCGACGAAACGCCGGGCCTCGCCTCTTCAGCCGCATCTTGCGCCCCCGGATTGGCCCGTCTCGCCCTGCGGCGGCACGCAAAGCATATCCCCGCCACCGCCACCGCAAACAACAGCTGGAACCTGGACACGCACAGCAGTGGTATGGCCAGGGACAAGGCGCAGCAGGCCATCACCGCAATTCTTCTATGAAATGCGTTCCTGCCCCCAACCCCAGGCTCCCCGGCGGGGCCATGCCCCGGATGCTGCGCAACAGGCGCCCCTGCGCAGTCCCGCCCCAGATACTGCACCGCCAGCCCCGGCACCAGCACGCAGACCACCGTGAAGTAATGCAGCCCGCTGATGTGGAAATACGAGTATGCGTGCGGTACGCCCTGCACAAACAACGGCACATATCCCAGTATCATTGCCTCTGCCGCGAAAGCGCACAGCGAAACCGCCGTCAGGACGCAGATAGCCGCAAACAGCCTTGAAGTGGCAATTGCGCCATCCTTCGGTTCGGCACGTTCTTCTTTCCCACCGACCCCCTGACGCCCCCGCATCCCCCAAAACCCATAGGATGCCCAAAACCCCGCATAGGCCACATAGAAAGCCAGCCATGTCATCGGGTGCCAGGGCTTTTGCAGGTAGCTTAGCCGCAGGCACGAAACCCCCATGCCGCATAGCCATGAGCACGTGAAAACCGTCCGGAGCGAAAGTGCGCCGGAAACCGACGCAAATGCCTTCACCGCAACCCCGCTGTCCTTTGACCCCCACTTTGTCGCCCATGCAGGGGAAGACGGAAAATGTGCCGGATGCATTTTGCCGGTTTCGGATGCGGGGGATCCCCGCCCCCCCCCGTTATCCACCCACGCACCCCATGCGGCCGCACCAAAGCATAGTAAAGCGGCAAGGGGGGCCGCCTCCCACCTTGCCGCCAGGTATGCAAGAAAGAAACAAACGGTAACTACGATCATGCCCATCCTCATGCGCCGGCCAAAGTTGCGTCCATGCCCCACGGTCTCCCCCCTCGGGTGTCGTTTCGCCACAAGTCCCACACGTCAGTCCCGCATACGTGGCGGCTGAACCCGCTGACCCCCTCGGGTTTCGTTTCGTCACACGTCCCACACGTCGGGCCCGGCGCATGTCCTAGGCGAAGGCATCACCCCTCCACCACCGTGCGCATATACGCCTCCACTTCCGCCGCCGTGTCCAATGACAGCGCTTTGTCCGCCACTTCCTGCAGTTTGCCGGCGTCATACCCGCATATGCGCTTCCTGGTTCGCAGGATGCTCGACGCGCCCACGGAAAACTCGTCCAGCCCCCAAGCCAGCAGAAGCGGTATCAGCAGCGCATCCGCGGCAGCCTCTCCGCACATGCCCACCATGATGCCCGCATCCTTGGCGGTCCGGATGATGTGGCGGATGCTCCGCAGCAGAGCCGGCTGGAGCGGCGAATACAGGTATCCCACCTTGGAGTTGCCCCGGTCCACCGACATGGTGTACTGGGTCAGGTCATTGGTGCCTATGCTGAAAAAATCCACTTCCTTGGCAAACACATCCGCCAATAGGGATGCGGCGGCGGTCTCCACCATGATGCCCACCTGGATGTCCTTCTTGTATGCGATGCCCTCTGCGTCCAGCTCTTTCTTGATATCCTCGATGAGCGCCCTGGCCGCCCGGTACTCCTCTATGCAAGTCACCATGGGGATCATGATCTTGATGTTGCCAAATGCGCTTGCCCGCAGCAGCGCGCGCAGCTGCGGCCGGAACACGTCTTCCTTCCTGGCCAGGCAGTACCTTATGGCGCGGAACCCCAAAAACGGGTTGTCTTCTCTTTCCAGGCCCATATATGGGATATCCTTGTCGCCGCCGATGTCCAATGTGCGTATGATGACGGGTTTCCCCCCCAAGCCCGCGGCCACCTGCCTGTAGGCGTCGAACTGCTCTTCCTCAGTGGGCATGGCCGTCCTGCCGGAAGCCGCCGCAGGCTGGGTGCCTGCACCGGTCCCTGCCGCCGCACCGTCGCCCGCGCCCCCGTCCATGAACAGGAACTCCGTGCGGAACAGCCCCACGCCTTCGCCGTCGTATTCCAGCACCTTGGGCAGGTCGGCGGGTTTGCCGATATTGGCCACCAGTTCCACCCGCACACCGTCCAGTGTGACGGTAGGTTTGCCCACGTAGAGCCCCAGTTCTTTCTTGTCCGCCAGGAACACCGTCCGCTTGGCCTTGTATGCGGATATGATCCCTTTGTCAGGATCCCGGAACACGTCCCCTGCGGAGCCGTCCACGATCACCGTGTCGCCGTCCTTTATGGCATCCAACGCCCCTGCGGCGCCGGCCACCGCGGGTATCTCCAGGGCCCTGGCCAATATCGCGCTGTGGGAAGTCCTCCCCCCCACCTGTGTCACGATGCCCGCGACGTTTTCGGGGCGGATCCCCGCCGTCATGGATGGCGTCAGGTCATTGGCGATGATGACGCTGCCCTGGGCAAGCCCCCCGATGTCCACAGGCCGCACCCCCGCCAGGGACTGCAGCAGCCTCACCTTGATGTCCATCATGTCGCTGGCGCGCTGGCGCATCAGCTCGTCGCCCATGGACGCGAACATATCAGCGTATGTCTTGTATACATTGTCAATGACATATTCGCAGCAGATGTTGTCCCTGCGCACGGTGGCTTCGATTTCATCCGTGATCATGGGGTCCGACATGAGCATGACGTGGGCCTCCATGATCTCTGCCTCTTTCGGCCCCAGCTTCGCTGCCAGTTCATCTGCCAGTGCCTGCGTCTCTTCCATCAATGCGTGCAGCGCCCTTTGAAACCGCGCCACCTCCACATCGTCATCGGCGATGGGGCGCGCCGCCACATCCAGGACTACATCCTCGATGCGCACCGCCTGCCCGATGCCGATACCCTCCGCCGCCGCAATCCCCTTGATCCTCATCCGTATTTCCTCCCACAACACACTGCGTTTGCCTTGTCCGCCCCCCGGATCGCCCTGCACTCACCTCATCACGCCAGCCCCACATTCGGCGCCGCCCGCCGCACTGCGTTTGCCTTGTCCGCCCTCCGCCTATGACTCGCTTTCCGAATCCTGCGTCTCATGCCCGGCGGTTTCGCCCGGTGCGGTTTCGTCCGTATCGGACTCCGGCTCAGGTGCGCCGTTTTCCCTTTCTTCGCCCCCCGGTTCCTCGCCGGGCGTCACGACCTCACCGTCAGGCCCCAGCAGCTCCCCGTCGGCGCCCGTTTCCGGCTCTGTCTCCTTGGGCGTGGCTGTGACCACGAAACTGTTGTACCCCTTTTCTTCGAACCCTTCCGGCACTTCCACCACCAGCACGCCCAGCATGTCGCCGCCCCGAAGCGCCGACACATCTATGCTCAAGTGCATGTCGGAGGGTTTCAGCAGCCGCAGTTCCTGCTCCAGGCCCTGTATCGAGACGTCGATGGTCCGTGGCGCGAACGCATAGTTCAGCTCGTCCCGGGCGCCGGTAAGGGGGACCTCATACAGATCGAAGCGGAACGTGACGATGCGCAGCGGGTCCACTTTCAGCGTGACCACAGTCTGGGTGTTGGCACCTTCCATGGGTTTGACCCCCGTGGGCAGGTACTGGGACAGATCCACCGTCACCTGCCTGGTCATGGACAGCCCCGAGATATTCAGCACCTTTGCGGGGATGGTCACCGCGCTCACGTACGCCAATGAAGACGCCGGGCCCATCACTTCCAGGGTGGGCAATGTGCTCTCCGCACCCATGTAGCGATACCCGTCAGCCACCTGGCCGGACACGTCCAGCTCCACCGCCAGGGTCTTGATCTTGAGCACAGGTATACGGTATGATATGGTGCCGTGGCTAAGTTCCACACGGTCACCCAGGTTCAGCCTGTTGCCATTGGCGTCATAGCACACCGGTTGGATCTCCCCCACCAGGTCTTCGCCGGCATTGTCCCCGTCGATCTCGATGCCGATGGTGTTGATCTGGCCGATGAGCGACACCGGCCCGGTTGCGTAGATATAGTCCGGACTGACGGCAATCGTCCCGAAAAGATACCCCTCCTCGGGCTCGCCGGTCACATTGGTCAGCAAATCAAAGCGCTTGCGCTGCATATCCTCCATGGAGATCTGGATGGTGCCGGGCTTGGCAGTGGGCTTGCCGTCCAAAAGTGAGCTCACCTCGGAGTTGGTCACCTCCACGGTGAGGGGGATGGCGCCCGTGACGTCAAACATATCCGCCAGATCCGCATATACCTTGAAATCACTGGCCTTGACCTTATAATCATCCCGCATGCGGATGCCGTAACTCACGGTCACGGTGGTCTTGCTCACGACCTCGTATGTCTTGTTGGCCTTGGAAAGGATTTCCTGCCCCAGCACCTCCACCGGCACATCCTTGGTACGCGCCACTATGGGGTTGGACACATTGAGGACGATGAGCCACACGAAAAACGCCAGCACCACGGACAGGAGTTTCAGCCAGTGGTTGTGTGTCAGGATCCTAATCATGGGCAACCACCCCCTCCCCAAAACCTACGTCCTGGGCCGAAGAATCGGCGCCCTGCGCTTTTCCGGCATCTTTGGCCGGCCCGGTGCCCTGCGCTTTTCCCGCATCCTTGGCTATTCCGGCGCCCGCTGCCCCGTCTTTACCCGGCCCCAGGCCCTGCGCTCTTCCCGTATCCTTGGCCAGCCCGGAACCCGCTGCCCCGTCTTTGCCCCCTGGGGCCCCTGGGTCTTTGGGGGTTGCGCCATCGGCATGGACCCTGTCACCACCGGACGTGCGGGAAACGGGCGCCGTCTGCCCCACCCATGTCCTGGTGCGCCATGGGACGAAACGGTGTTTCTGGGTGTCCGCGCCCGCATTGGCCAGGAGTTCCCCCCGCAGCGCCTCGGGGTCGTTGACGCGTTTCAATGTGCCGTTGTGTGCGACGCTCACCCGCCCTGTCTCCTCGGACACCACTATGGTCACAGCGTCGCTGACCTCGCTCATCCCCACGGCGCTGCGGTGACGCGTCCCCAGATCCTTGCTGATGTGCACGTTGTCCGAAAGGGGCAGGTAGCAGGTGGCCGCCACCACCCTGTCGCCCCGTATGAGCACCGCCCCGTCGTGGAGGGGCGTGTTGTGCTCGAAGATATTGATAAGCAGCTGGCTGGAAATCAGCCCATCTACGGGTATGCCCGTGGCCTCGATGTCCGGCAGCGGCTGTTCCCGCTCGATGACCATCAGCGCCCCGGTCTTGACCTTGGCCATGTCAAATGTGGCGCGGATCACCTCACCCGCCACCTTTTCGTTGAATGCGCCCACCCGCTTGCTGTCGTCGAATGACAAAAAGTCGCCGATGAAGTTGCGGCTGCCCAGCTGCTCCAACGCCTTGCGCAGCTCCGGCTGGAATATGATGATGATGGCCGTGGCGGCGACGAAGACGATCTTTTCCAGTATCCATGTGATGGTGTCCAGTTGGAAGATGTAGGCGCCGAAAGCAAACACCAATATGACCACGATGCCCTTGAGGAGCGACCAGGCCCGTGAGTCCTTGATCCAGGCCAGCAGTTCGTACACCAAAAAGGCAATGATCGCGATCTCGATGAAATTCCGCACCGTGATGACCGGCAAGAACGACAACCAAGAATACAACATGCCGAACAAATCTGCCATAGCTATCCTCCCTGATGCTTGTGCTCACCTGATTGCCTGTCTATAAGTCATGCGAACCGCGAATACGTCGCCTCACACGCCTGGCTTGCGCTCACCCATGGTCTGTCTATATGTCATGCGAACCGCGAATATGTCGCCACACACGCCTGGCTTGCGCTCACCCGATGGTCTGTCTATAAGTCACCCCGCCCGTCAGATGCCCCGCCGCGCCTCTGGGCCCTGTCCTGCCTATCCGCAATGGACGTCACCTTGCCGGAAGCCTGTCCGGACCGCCCGGTTTTGCCGGGTGCGCCCACCTGCGCCGCCCCCCTGCCGGGTTCCCGGCCTTGCCGCGCGGCCTGCGCACCGTCTCCGGCGGCCACCCCTCCCGGCCGCCCCGCAGCGCTGGGCACGACTGAACGCGCCGCCCCCCCGCCCGGTTCCAAGCCTTGCCGCGCGACCTGCGCACCGTCTCCGGCGGCCACCCCTCCCGGCCGCCCCGCAGCGCCGCTCATGCCTGTGCGCACCGCCCGCCCGCCCGGCTGGCCCGTCCCCGCAGATGTCCCTGCCGCGTCTTTTCTTTGCTGCCCCGGCATGACCGGCGCCCCGCTTTTCGCCGGCTTGGCGTCGGCCACGGCCTTCCCCCCGCTTTTCCCTGGGTTGAGGCGGCGCACCTGCACGTCCGGCATGGACACAGCTATCTTGGGCACGGCTTTCACGTAGTAGTAATAGCCGTCATCCTCGAACTGGGTGTATTCCGTCCGGGAGTAGTCCACAGAAAACAGGAACAGCCAGGCCACGCAGGCCAACAGTGCACAAACCAACATGCCCACCGCCACCTGTGCGATGTCCATGGGGATGTCAAACTGCAGCTGCCCCACGAACAGGGCCACCAGCTGGGCCATCAGTCCGCCGGCCAGCGCCAAGACCCACGCATAGTCCACTGACAGTTTTTTGATGAGGAACGTGGCCAGTGCCCCCACAGCGAGCACCGCCACCATCACGAACATCATACGGTCCGACAGCATCTCCCCCAGCGTCTGCACGAACCGTTCCAATATATCCATGTCGCCCATGTCGGCCCAAACCCCGGCACTGGCCTTCACGTACACCAGCATGTGATACACCACCGCGCCGCAGGCGATGGGGATGATGCCCGCCAGGTTCGTCCCCATCCCCACTATCAGCGGCAGCAGGTAGGGCACTTTCAGTGCGCAAAGCAGCGGTGACAAAAGCAGCAGGTAACAGTCCCCCGGTGAAAACCCATAGTAGAGCACCGCCACAGCGAACAGGAACACCCCCATCAGGGCGCATACATCCAATGAGACCGCCTGCAGGTGGGCCAGCATCACACCCCCCAAGAGTATGGCCGCCCCGCTGTAGGGCAGCAATGCGCAGACTGCGCTGACGCCCAGGATCACAGGCCAGCCCTTGATGCGCTGCATGTAGCCGACGGCATGTGTCAGTGCGTACATACAGGCGAAAGCCAGCGCGAACTTGGCCAGGAACCGAACAAGCAGGTAAAACTTGGAATAGAACAGTCGAAGCCGTTCTTTGACAAGCAGGAAAGCCATCATGCAGATCGGCCCCCTTTCCCGGCGGTCTTCGCCTGCTCCTTGGGCCCATAGCGTTTTTCCAGATGCTTAAGCTTGCCCAGGTACTGGACCAGGGCCCTTTGCGCCGACTGGTGGCGCGCGATGGCCACCACCAAAGCTATCAGCAGGTAGCACACCAGCCCCACCACATACACCCACACCGCCCGTCCGCCGATGGCGAACACGGTGTCCAATGTGAAGTTATTGAATATCTGCTCCACGTTATACAGGCCCCAAACGCCGAAAAGCAGCGCAAAACACGCAGTGTACCCAAAAAAGGCGCGCAACAGGCCGCGTACCGTATAGTCCCAGAGGAAGTAGCGGTTCGCGCACTCGATCTTGCGGCGCTCCTTTCCCTCGAACATGGTGATCTTCGTCATCAGTCGGATCTTGTCCTCATTTAACATAGATTGCCGCTTTCACACCAGATTGCCTGCCGCGCACCTCCCAAGTGCTTTTGCCGTACACACATGGACAACCGGCTGCGGATACCGAAGTGTGCATATGCCGATACGCAGCAAACCCGGTATCATATCCGCGCATACACACACTTTCAGTATAGCACAACTTTCCCGTCTTGGCGATAGGGGTAAAAAAAATGTAATAAAGATAACTTAGTTCACGCCCCCGCCACTTTCCCGTAGATCTCCGCGGGGACATATGCCTTCACCGCGATCCCGTCAGGCAGGTACTCCTCGCTGACGAGCTGGCCTTGGGCGCGGATGAGCTGGATCCTCCCTGCCTGGGCATAAGGGAACACCCTTTCCACGTACACCCGTCGGTTGCGGACAATAGTCTCCAGCACCTCCCCCAGCTTGTCCAGCCCGTCGCCCCGTTTTGCGGATATGCACACCTCGTAGTCCGCGCCGAAATCGCGCAAAGCGGGCAGTGCCTCCGGCACGTCGATCTTGTTGAATGCGGTCACGATGGGCTTGTCTTTGAGCCCCAGGCTGCGCAATGTCTCGTAGACGGTGTGCATCTGGCTTTCCATGCGGGGGTTGGACGCATCCACCACATGGAGGATGATGTCACCGTCCACCGCTTCCTCCAGCGTGGAGTGGAACGCTTCCACCAAGTGGTGGGGCAGCTTGCGGATGAACCCCACAGTGTCCGTGACCAGGACCTGCTGCCCGCCCGGCAGCTCCAGCTTGCGGGTGGTGGGGTCCAACGTGGCGAAGAGTTTGTCCTGTGCCGCCACACCTGCCCCGGTGAGCGCATTGAGCAGCGTGGACTTCCCCGCATTGGTGTAGCCCACGATGGCCACCGTGGGGATCGCGCTCTTTTCCCTGTGCCCCCGCAGCAAGGTACGGTGCTTTTCCGACTGGGCCAGGAGTTCTTTCAGCTGGCCGATGCGCTCCCGGATCTTTCGCCTGTCGATTTCCAGTTTCTTCTCGCCGGGCCCCCTGTTGCTGATGCCGACCCCTCCCCCCAGCCTGGAAAGGGACGAACGCAGCCCCAGGAGCCGCCCGGAGCGGTATTTGAGCTGCGCCAGCTCCACCTGGATCTTCCCCTCGTGTGTCGTGGCGTGCTGGGCGAAAATGTCCAGGATCACCCCGGTCCGGTCCAGCACCCGCACATCCAGCGCATCTTCCAGGTTCTTGATCTGGTCGCTGGTCAGCTCGTCGTCGGCCACTACGCCGTCCGCCTCCGTCTCCCAGACTAGTTCTTTCAGTTCGTCTACTTTGCCTTTGCCCAGGTATGAGATGGGGGAAGGGCGCTCCCGCCTCTGCATCAGGCGCCCCACCGCCTCGCCCACCGCCGTTTTCACCAATTCTTCCAGCTCGTCCAGGGAGGCATCCACATCCTCCGCCTCACCTTCCGCGGCGGCCACCAGCAGCAGCCGCTCCTTCTTTTCCTGTAGCTCTATCATAAATGTCCTTTCGTCCTATCACCCGTGTTTGTAGGTCCTTTGCGCTCCGTATCCTCTTTTCGTCCCGGATCCACATGTCGTCACCCTCCATATCTCCGCACCCAACCCGATACACGCCACATCTGGCATGTGCGGACCAGTCATCTTAGTCGCTTTAGTCGACTTGTTCCGAACCCATTACTTTTTCCTTATCATCCACATGTCATCACCTCGTGAGCAGGAAAGCCAGCTCTTTCTCCACCTTGGGGTCGCTGCCATATTCTTCCAGGTATTCCCCGTAAAGCCGCAATGCAGTTTCGTAATCCCGCATATATACATAATCCGCCGCCAGGTTGTAGCGCATATTTTCCAATATTTCGGATTCGGTCACTTCACCCGGACCGCCCCCTGCCGCGACGCCCGCCCCGGATGCACCCAGCGGGGCGGTTCCACTCACCTGTGTGCCCGTGTCAGCCCCGGCGCCCCCGCCACCTTGCGCCAGCTCCGACTCCACGAACGCGATGCCATCCTCAAACGCCATGCGCGCTTCACCGTATCGGCCATCCCCCATGAGTATCAGGCCTTTGCGGTTGTATGCTTCACCAGTGGCAAACCCTGTGTCGATGGCCTGGTCGTACAGCAGCACGGCGTCCTGGGACAGGCGCTCGGCTTCCAGGACAGAACCCAGACGGTAGAGCGCCGTGCGTATCAGTTCCACATCCCCGTCGCCCTGTGCCAGCCCCGGTGCCTGCAGGTACGCCTTGTGGTAGTATTCCAATGCCTTTTTCACCGACGCCGTGTTGTCCGCAAGAACGGAGCCGCCCACCGACAATGCTCCGCCAGGCTCTTCTTTACTGTCTGTGTCTGTGTCTGTGTCTGTGTCTGTGTCGGCACTTACTCCGGCCTTGGCCCCTGCCGCAGACAGGGAACCCGCGGCGGCATCGCTCCCAGGTGCAGCCACCCCCCCCGCCGCCACATTGCCCTGGCATTTCTTCGCCAATGCGATGGCCGCTTTCAGCAGGTACTCCTGTTTTTCCCGGTCGATTTGCATGAGGATCTCATATGTATGCACCGCGGCGTCGTAATCCCCCGCCAGGTACTCCGCCTCCGCCCGGTAGCAAAGCACGTCCGTCTCGAACTGGCCCGGGATCGACTCGGACGCCGATATGGCCCTGTCAAAATCCACGATGGCCTGTTCATAATCCCCCCCCTGCAGATGTGCTATCCCGTCCTCCCGGTACCCATACTTGGGGTTGGCGGCGCACCCTGCCGCCAGGATGCACACGGCCAGAAAAACAAAGGCGGCCACACTCACCGCCATCCCGTAACCCCCTTTATGCGAAATGTCCGTCCTCCCTCTCACCGTTTCCCCGTGCTCCCGAAACCGTACCCGCGAACCCGCGTTGTGGCCCCGGCATGGTCGTCACCAACCCAGCATTGACCTGCGGGCGCACCCTCAGCTCACCGTTTCCCCGTGCTCCCGAAACCGCCCCGGTCCTTGCCCTCCAGATGGTCCCTCTCCACAAAATGCAGCCTGGGCTGGTGTTCCATGATGCGGAACTGGCAGATCCTGTCATTCACATGGATCACCGTGTCACGCAGCGCATATGCGGGGAAAAACCACTGGTCGCCGTCCCCGGCGTATGACTCGTCGATCACCCCCATGGAATTGGTCTGGATGATGCCGAAATTGCGGAAAGTGCTGCTGCGGGGCACCACATGGGCCTCATAGCCTTTCGGCAGTTCCATGGCCACGCCCAGGGGGATCAGCGCGAACTCCCCCGCTTTGAGGGACACCTCGGCGGCCGAGCGCAGGTCCACCCAGTCCGATTTGCCGCCGATATAGCACAGCCTCTCTATCTCTTCCGAGAAGTACTTGATATGCACTTCCAAGCCATTGACATCCGGCAAAACTTCACGTCCTTTCCGCCCTTCCTCCACCTACAGCGCCGTGCGTTGGCCCGTCGTCACCCCGTGGACTGCAACCCACCGGAAGACTCCTGCCCCGGGGCATCAGCGGTTTCCTCCCCTTCCAGGGGCACCTGCGCCGCCTCCCCCAGAAGCAGCGACCGGGGCACGTCTATGATACGCTGATTGGAACTCCCCCTCCAGTGCAGCTTCGGGTCTTTGAGGCCCTCTATATACTCCCCGTCCACCACCACGTCCACATACCGCATGAGTGGCAGGCGCATCACCGACTCCCAGAGATACCCCGTGTATAGCCACACTGATTTATGGGGGAAGAGCTCCACCACCTCCCGAAGCAGCGCCTCCACATCCGCGCGGTTCTCAGGGTGCAGCGGATCGCCGCCGGACAGCGTCAGCCCGGAGATGTACGGTTTTCCCAGGCAGTCAAACAGCTCTTCTTTCGCCCCTTCGTCAAAGGGCAGCCCCCCGGACAGTTCCCACGTCACCGGGTTGTGGCATCCCTTGCAGTAGTGGTTGCACCCGGAAACCCAGAGTACCGCGCGCAGGCCCTCGCCATTGAGCATGTCGTCTTTAGTGATATTATGGTATCGCAAGATATGTGCTTCCTTTCCGTCAAACTGCCAGCTCCTGCCACAGTGCTGTGTCTGCATGAACCGACCGCCCACACGCCCGACCAGGCCCGCAACCGTCCCATGGCCCGCTGCCTGAATGTATTGCCACACCGCAGGCAGCCCCGACGCACTATGGCGGTGGGCGGTGATCGGCAGATGACGCTTCGTAGCCTTGCGCCTTTACATCGACTTGCGCTCGGCTATCTCCGCCATCTTCGCATCGTTGAGGCGGGTGTCGCCCTTCACCCTGGAGTAGGACAGGTACCCGTTCATGCGGTCGATCTTGGTCAGGTTCTTGCTGCCGCACTTGGGGCAGACGTCCATCTCCAGCTCCTCGTAGCCGCAGTCGTCGCAGTAGGAGAGGGAGAGGTTCACTCCCTCGTAGAACCCCAGCTCCATCCCCCGGCGCACCAATGTCTTGATGGCGTCCAGGTTGTAGTCGATGGGGTACTTCACGTACTGGATCTTGCCGCCGTTGGACAGTTCCCAGAACCGGAACTCAAGGTCCTGTTTCTCGATGGGTGTGATGTCCTCAGTCACATGGCAATGGAAACCGTTGCTGACGTACTCCCGGTCGGAGACATTTTCCACGATGCCGTACTTCTTGCGGAACTGCGTCACCTGCAGCCCGCACAGGCTCTCCGCAGGGGTGGCGTAGATGGCGTAGAGGTTGCCGTCCTCCGCCTTGAACTCGCCCACCTTGCGGTTGATGTATTCCAGCACCTCCAGCGCAAACGCGCCGTCCTGGACCAGGGATTTGCCATTGTAAAGCTGCTGCAGCTCGTTGAACGCGGTGATGCCAAAGGATGCGGTGGCGGTGCGCAGCAGGGGCTTGATCTTGTCGCCGGGTTTCAGGTGCCCGCCGTAGAACCCGCCCTCGCAGTAGGCCAGCGGGTTGGTGCTGGCGCGCATCTCCCCCAAGTATGCATAGGTACGGACGTGGATCTTGCGGATGAGGTTCAGGTAGTAGTCCAGCACCTCGTAGAAATCGCGGCTCTCCTGCCTGGCCTTGGCCAGTATCATGGGCAGGTGCAGGCTCACCACGCCGATGTTGAACCTGCCGATGTACACCGGCTCGTCGGCGTCGTCCGCAGGCGCCATGCCCCCCCGCTCGTACCAGGGGGAAAGGAACGCCCGGCACCCCATGGGGGAAATGATCTTCCCGTAGCGCTTGTAGATGCCTGCGATGTAGCCCTTCCCCGTGAGGGAGAGCCAGTCGGGGTACATGGCCTTGGAGCAGCAGCGGATGCCCGCCTCGAACACGTCCTCCAGCTCGCCGCCGGGGCCGTGGAGCTTCTCGTCATAAAGGAACACCAGCTTCGGGAAGAGCACCGGCTTCTTGCATCCGGCCTTCCCCTGGCCTTTGCGGCGCACGTCCAGCATGGTGATGGTGGCCATCTTCGCGAAGCGGCCCCTCCCCACCCCCGCCGTCATGGTGATGAATGGGTAGTCCCCCCTGCTGGATGACACGGAGTTGAACTTGTACTCCCAGCCCTGGAACCCCTGCTCCATCTCCCGCTTCACGTCGGCCAGCGCGGTGCGCTTCGCCTTTTCCAGCTCCAGCCCCAGGTCCACGTACTTGCGCAGGTACCTGTCAAATGACTTCTGGGCGTAGGGCTCCAGTATCTCGTCCACGCTGGGCACGGTGAACCCGCCGTACTGCTGGCTCGCGGCGCTCAGCACGATGTCGCCGATGACGTCGAAGGCCACGTCCAGGGTCTTGGGTTCGTTGTACCAGAGGTTGCCCATCTCGAACCCGCCCGTGAGCACCGTCTTCACGTCAAAGAGGCAGCAGTTCATGGTGTCCCTGCGCGCGGACATGTCGTGGATGTAGATGTAGCCCTCCCGGCACGCCTGCAGCTCCTCCACCGTCATGAAAAACTTCTGGTACAATGATTTGTTCAGTTCATTGAATATGAGGCTCCGCTTCGTGGACACCAGCGCGCTGTCGGTGTTGGAGTTCTCCTTGTCGCCGATGTACATGATGGACTGGCTCTTCTTGTAGACGTCGTCCAGCATCTTCACGAAGTCCTGCTTGTAGTTGCGGTAGTCCCGGTAGCTTTTGGCCACCAGGGGGTTCACCTTTTCCAGGGAGCCTTCTACCAGGTTGTGCATGCTGGCGATGGGGATCCTCGCCACACCCAGCTCCAGCGCCTTTTCCTGGACGAACTCGCAGATGAACTTCAGCTCCGCCTGGGTGAACTCTATCATGGCGCGGTTGGCGGACTTGTTCACCGCCACCACGATCTTCTGGACATTAAACTCTTCCTGCGTGCCGTCTTTCTTGATCACCCTGATGTCTTTCAGTTCCATGCCACCACCTGTCTCCCGCCCGGCGGGTCCTGTCATGTGCCCCAGCCATGCCGCCTGCTGTGGCTGTTCTGTTTCCGTCTGCCTCGCTTTGGCGGCCGCATCTTACACGATCCGAATGCCTCCGGCCGCAGCTGTTATGTTTCCACCTGCCCCAGCCATGCCACCTGCTGCGGCTGTTCTGTTTCCGTCTGCCCCAGCCTGCCTGTCACATCCGCCGTGGCATGCATCCGGGCCACATCTAGTATTTTTCCGTGCCGCCGAATCCATATCCTGTGCTTCCCATGGTATCACCCGCCACGCCAAAAGTCAAGGCAAATATACCCGGCGCCGGAAGAAACTTTCGACATCAGGTTAGCCGGCGGAGCAATACTTTTGCAGCCTGCTTTTGGGTTTGTCCGGAATGGTCATCCGCAGACGCCCGCTTTCCAGAAGCGGCTCGACCCACGTCTTCATCGCATAATACTGGGTCTTGCCCAAGTACCCGGCTATCTCGCTTCGGCTGCGGGGGATCCGGCAATACGCCAGGAGGCCGGTTCTGCCGCCGGCGATACCAATGGGTTCTTCATACCCATGAGCACCCGCAGCGTACGCATATTCCGAGGCTGATTCGATTTTGGGTTTTTCTTCGGCAATGTGCGATCCTACGACACTATACTCAGCCTCCGCCTCCGACAGGTGCGTCACGTAATCGTTTTTCAGAGTTACGACGAAAATCCCCCGCCGGATCTCAAAAACAGGCGCCGGCAGGTGGTGTCCCGACATTTCTTTGCGGATGGTAGGTATGCCGGAGTATCGGTTTTCTGCAACTTTGAGGATCTCCAATATGCCCGCAAGCGTCTGGTTTCTGGTGTCCGCATGCACGCTGCCGAGCCGGTCTATGGTGATATTCCCGTAAAGGCCGCCGGGGTTCCATATCTCCAGGCGGTCATTGAACATAAGGATACGGATAGGTGCGCCTTCGGTGTGGATGCTGTAATCCCTGTGCATGAGTGCGTTGAGGATGGCCTCCCGGACCGCCCCGATGGGGTATTCCGTCTTGTCGTTCCTGTGTCCATACTCTACGATAGTCTTTTCACGCATGTTGCGCTCCACGAAAAGCATGGCTTCGTCAAGCATCTCCGGGACCGTACCCTCGATGCGTTTGTTCGCCGAAAACCGTTCGCCCTCCAGCCCCCTGTCGCCCAGTTCAAAACCCGGCACCACCACCGCTGTGATGCAAAACTGCGGGAATGCTGCCTGTGGGTATGCGCCAAAACACAGCAGCCCTGCCAGAGTGGGTTTGCCGTCCTTGATGACCCCCAACCAATACATAAACCAAATAGATTTCCTCTGGCAAAACCCGCCGCACCGATCATAAACCATGTTATTCTGATAGGTATTGCCGATTTCGTCAATGAACTCCTGAGCTTCCAGACAGATTTATCCAGGCAAGCGGTCAGGAACACCAAACGATGTTGGCAAAGTGCAGCCCACACCTCCCGCCGTATGGGCGGCACGCTGACATCGTACCGGCGAGTGGAGCCGAGATGGATCAGAGCACGCTCACACCTCCCGCCGTATGGGCGGCACGCCGGCCCCCTGTGTGAGTGCGGACTTGGCCAGCGCGTCCGCGGTGTCGTTGTACGTGTCGTGGGAGTGTGCAGCCACCTTGGTGAATGTCACCCGGATACGCCCCATCCACTCCCCCATGGCCTGTGCGTACTTCTGGGTCAGGGGCGTCTTCGCTTTCCAGGTGCCCAGCGCCCAGTGGGCGATGCCGGTGTAGTCGTGGCGCACCTCCACATGGCCAAACCCATTGACCAGCGCCCACTTCACCGCAAACATCGCACCGATCATCTCCCCGGCCACGTTGCGGATAGCCAGGGAGTCAGGGTTGTCACCGCTCCCGTACTTTTCTATGACGCGCCCGTCGGGCAAAAACAGCACACACCCAAAGGCATATTTTTGCAGTTCATGGCTATAGCTGCCATCCACATAGGCGACCAGGCGAGCGTCGCCCGCCCGCTCAAAATTCTTCACATCGTCCAAATCTTCACCACCGACTGCCCACTGGCCGTAGTGTGGTACGCCGCGCCACCATCGTCCCGCCACATTCCGGGGTACGGTACGCCGCACCACCATCGTCCCGCCACATTCCGCTGTGTGGTACGCCGCACCACCATCGTCCCGCCACATTCCGCTGTGCGGTACGCCGCTCCACCATCTGCTGTGCCACATTCTTCGGCGCAGCTCACCTTGCAGTGGCTGCGCCGTTTGTTTCGTTTCCTGCTGTGCCATACCCCGCCGGCCTAACCGCCGATCACGTCCGACATGGTGTAAAGCCCCGGCCCCTTGCCCGCCAAAAACTTGGCCGCCGACAGCGCGCCCTTGCCAAACACCGCTTTGGAATATATCGTATGGGAGAATGTGATCACTTCGTCTGTCCCGGCGAATATCACATCGTGTTCGCCCACGATGGAACCGCCCCGGATGGCCGAAATCCCTATCTCCACGGGGTCCCGTTTCTCCCTTCGGGCGCTCCTGTCGTATGTATAATGGTAATCTCTCCCAACCGCATCCGCCAGCGCGCCTTTCATGGAGTCGGCCAGCAGCAGCGCCGTCCCGCTGGGCGCATCCACTTTCTGGTTGTGATGCTTTTCCACCACCTCGATGTCAAACCCCGCCTGCGCCAGCGTGACCGCCGCTTCTTTCAGGAGTTTGGACAGGAGGTTGATGCCCAGGGACATATTGGCGGAACGCAGCAGCGCCACTTCCCCGGCGGCTTCCGCCACCTGGCGCACCTGGTCCGGGGACAGACCCGTGGTGCACAGCACGCCGGGGACGCCTCGGGAGCTGCAGTATGCCAGCACCCCGTCCAACGCCTTCGGCGACGAAAAATCCACCACCACATCCCCATGGACCTCGCACACGTCCAGCGCGGGGAACACCGGGTAGGGCAATGCGTCCGCCATGCCCGGCGACCCGGAAGCGGCGGCCGCGGCGGCGCGCAGATCCACGCCTGCGACTATGGACAGGTCATCCATCCCATGCGCCAAGTTCGTGATGGTCCGCCCCATGGCCCCGCAGCAACCATTCAAAATGACCCTTACCATAGCACTTCCTTCCCTTCCGCCTGCAACCGCCTTACAGCAGCCCGTAGTCGGCCATGGCCTTGCGCAGCTTCTCCTGGTGCGCCTCCTCCATGGTGGTCAGCGGCAGACGCGGCTCGCCCACATTGTATCCCATCAGGTTCAGTCCGGCCCTCACCGGGATGGGGTTCACTTCGCTGAAAAGCTCCGTGAACAGCGGGATGGAATCCAGCTGGAGCTTCGCCGCCTTGGCGATGTCACCGGAAAAGAAAGCCGCACATATGTCATGGGTCTGGCGGGGCGCGATGTTTGACAGCACGGAGATGACGCCCAGCCCGCCCAGGGACATCATCGGCACGATCTGGTCGTCATTGCCGGAGTAAAGGTCCATCTTACCGTCAACCAGGTTCATCATCACCGCGATGTTGGTGAAATTCGCACTGGCTTCCTTCACACCCACAATGGCGGGTTTTTCCTTTACCAGCGCGGCGATGGTCTCCGGCGCGATGTTGACGCCGGTACGCCCGGGGATATTGTACAGGAGTATGGGCAGCCCCACCTCGTCCGCCACAGCGGCGAAATGCGCATAGAGGCCCTTTTGCGTGGCTTTGTTGTAGTACGGCGACACCAGCAGCAGCCCGTCCGCCCCCGCTTTCTTCGCCTCTTGGGACAGGTACACACTGGTTTCCGTGCAGTTCGACCCGGTCCCTGCAACCACGGGGATCCTCCTCTTCGTCACCTGGCACACGAACTTGATGACGTCGATATGCTCTTCGTGTGACAATGTGGACGACTCACCCGTGGTGCCGCAGGCTATGATGGCGTCCGTCCCGCCTGCGATCTGCATCTCCACCAGCTCTTCCAGCTTGTCATAGTTGACCATCTGCTTCTCGTCAAACGGCGTGACCAGCGCCACGCCCGCCCCCTTGAAAATAGCCATGTCATTACCCCTTTCTCAAAAAAAAGAACCAACCGACAGTCAGCCCTTAAAGTAGTCATCCCTTTGCCCGGCTGCCCGCCAAGCGGCGGATATGCCGGGGAACCCGTGCTTTAAGTAGCTCACCATCCCAAATGGATGACAGTCATACGGCTGTTCGCCGTATGCCCAGCCCGGATGCGCACAGGACACACCCCACTTCGGCGCTAAGCCTTTCACCCGCGCTCATCTGCCCCTGCGGCATCCTGCGGGATACTCATCCGTCGCGCAACCTCTACCTTAATGATAGAAACATCATACCACCGCCATGCACGCCTGTCAAGCACAATGGGCTTAAAACTCGAAATCATTGCAGAAATTCGTTGCAATTCACTCCCCCGCCGGGGTGGGCCCGCCCCGGCGGCCCATCGGCCGGCTGTGCCCCATCATCGTAAAAGGCAATGCGGCGAAGCAGGCTCACCTCCACAGCCTGGCCTTCCGCCACCCCGGCATCCGCCCCTCCATCTAAGCAACCGCCCGCCCGGGTCCCATCTGCCACGCCCGAACCTGGCTTCGCCCCTCCACCTGGGCAACCGCCCGCCCAGGTCCCATCTGCCCTCCCCGAACCTGGGTTAGCCCCGCTCCGGGTCAACAGGGTTTCCATCAAACGCCCGGCATACAGTGTGCTGACCCCGTCCAAGCATCTCCCGTCCGCGGTTTTGGTCACGGATGCATATTGCCCCAAAGGCGGCAGCTGTTTCCCATCGGGTATACGTAGTGCGAATGCCCAGTGGTTGTCGCCTGCGCATCCGCCGGCCATCCCCCGATCGGTGGCCCTTTCCGCCACCCCCTTGACCCCGAATGGCCTTCCCAGCAGACGGGCGGCGTTTTCCATGTCGCCTGCCGACAGGCACTCTTTCACATAGGTGCTGCTGATGTCCCGCCCGCCATCGCGCTCTTTCTCTATCACAAACAGCCGGTATCCCAGCTCCTGCGCGAACTTGCGCAGCAGGTCGACATTTCCGCCCCTTTGGTAGCCGAATGCGCAGTCCGACCCCACCACCAGCGCTTTTGCGTTCATCCGCCCGACGAGGATCTCCCTGACAAATGCCTCCGCGTCAATATGGGCGATTTCGGGCGTGAACGGGTACTCCACCAGGTAGTCCACCCCGCTTTCGCCCATGATCTCCCGGCGTTCTTCCCTGGTACTAAGCGCCCCCTTTCCGGCGGCCTCCCCCCCAGTCCAAGTCTTGCCCATAGATGCCATCTCCCGGCCCTCGGCCGCGCCCACGGCGGCCTCCCCCCCGGTCCAAGCCTTGCCCACAGAAGCCATCCCCCTGACAGCAGCCTTGCTCCCGGCATCCTCGCCCAGGCCCACGGCGCCGACCGGCCCATCCACATCCCTGCCATCGGCGCCGTATGCGCTCCCCGCCTTTTGTTCTTCCTGCACCACACGCGTGGGGCTGGTCTGGAATGTGAAGACAGCGATGCGAAGACCCATCTGTGCCGCCACAAAGCGCATCTTGCCCAGCAGTTTCTGGTGGCCTAAGTGCCTGCCGTCAAACTTGCCGATGGTGGACACCGTTGCCTCTTCTATGTGAAAATCCCTGGTTTCAAATACAGTCATCTGTTGCAATCCTTCCGCAGCCGTCTATGCCGTCTGTCCATGGTGCGATGTTGGTAAAATGGGTTCCAGAAGCCGCATATTTCGCACACCGCCGGCCATATGAACCCCCATTCCGCCGCTGACACCGCGGCACAAATAGTGATGAAAACGCTGATGTTTTCACACGAACATCTTTCGGGGCATCCATCTGCCCACATCTTCATTCCAGGCAAATATGCCGACAAACCGCCCGTCGCAGTCGCACATCTGAACCATCTGCCCCCCCGGGGTCCCCTGTGCCACCATCCCCGGCCCCAGCGGGTTCCCGTTTCGCAGGAGGTGTCCGTATCCCGGCAAAACCTGCATCCGCGGGAATGCCCCGAACAATTCCTCCACCGGGTGCAGGAACGTATGCACCGCACCATCTACGCCCGTTCCTGCTTCCGGTTCGGCCCCGGACGGTTCTGCCACGGGCGGTTCGGCCACGGGCGGTTCGGCAGCCGCTTTCCCACGTACCATCCCCTCGATCTCCCCGAGGGTCAGTGCGTCTTCCAGCAAGAATCGCCCCACCCGGGTGCGCACCAGGCTTTCCATGCACCCGCCCACGCCCAGCAGCTGGCCGATGTCATGGCACAGCGTGCGGATGTATGTGCCCTTGGAGCACTCCACGGTCATGGTAACTCTTGGGAAATCATAACATTCTATGGTAATGTCGGCTATATCCACCCAACGGGGCTCCCGTTCCACTTCTTTCCCCGCCCGGGCCAGCTCATAGAGCCGTTTGCCGCCCACCCGCAGCGCCGAGTACATGGGCGGGACCTGGGCGTACCCACCTATGAAGTGTGATATGGCGCCTCGCACTTCCTCTTGCGTGGGAGGCCGCCGCACTTGCGCCCCATCGCCCGCCCCAGGATCGGCGCACATGCCGCCACCCCCCGGCGGGCCGACATCGCTGCGTGCGTCTTTGGCATCCCATCCTGCCATACCACAACCGGCGGGGGCCGGCGGCGCATCACCCGCTTCCCACCGGGCTTCCCACAGCGTGTCCCCTGTCGCATCCTGCGTATCAGTCACCCTTCCCAAAAGCAGCACCGCCCTGTAGGCTTTCCCCTGTCCGGAGACAAACTCCACCGCACGGGTGGCATTGCCCACGCATACAGGCAGCACCCCGGTGGCGTCCGGGTCCAATGTGCCGGCATGGCCGATGCGTTTCTGCCTAAGAATACCCCTCATTTTCGCGACCACGTCATGAGAGGTATACCCTTTTTCCTTATTAACATTGACGATCCCGTGCAGCACGCCCCGCGCTCACCCCTTTTCATCCACCTGCGCCCCGCCGCTTTCGAACGTCGGCGCCGTCCGGCGCCGCCCCCGGCGTCAGTGCTTTTCGCCCATCTGCTTTTCGATCTCCTTTGCGAGGTTGTTCACCACGTCGTAGATGCTGCCCGCGATGGAGCACCCTGCGGCACGCACATGGCCGCCGCCCCCGTAATATGCTGCGATCTTGCTCACGTCCACGACCTTGTTGGAACGCAGGCTGACCTTGAATTCATGTGCGCCGGTCTCATACATGAAGATCGCGCACTCCACGCCGGCGGTGTTGCGCAGCTGGTCCACTATCCCGTCCAGGTCCTGGCTGTTCGCCTCGTAAAAATCCATGTCTTTCTTGCGGATGACGGTGAAAATGCACTGCTTTTTCAAAAACAGGATGCTCTCCAGCAGCGCCCGCCCCAGGATCTGGTTCTGGATATAGGTCTTGCGGTAGTAGCTGTCGTCGATGATGGATGTGAAATCGATGCCTTTCTCCATGAGCCTACCCGCCACATTCATCGTCTCCGCCGTGGTGTTGGAGTACTTGAACACCCCCGTGTCGTGGACGATCCCCGTATAGAGGCACTCCGCTATCTCTTTGGTGATGTTCTCCTCTTCCAATAGCCCGAAGAGTATCTGGCAAGTGCTGGCCGCATCCGGGCGGATGATGTTCAGCTGGGCGTAGCCCTCGTTGGTCACATGGTGGTCCACGCAGACCGTCGCTTTCGCCTGGTCGAAGTACGGGTGGAATTTCGTCATGCGGCCTTTGTCCGCGCCGTCCAGGCAGACGCACAGGTCAAATGGCTCCTCCTGCGCATAGTCGGTCCTGATTTTTTCGAAATTCTTCAAGTATGCGAACTTGGTCACCGCCTGGTCCAAAAAGATCTCCAGCCGCAACCGCGGCCGCATGTCGGACAGGTAGTTGTACAATGCCAGCCCCGCGCCTATGCAGTCGCCGTCCGGATGGGTATGCCCCAGGATGCATATAGATTCGGCCTTTGCGACATATTCCAAAAACTGGTTCAAAATGGCCTCCTCTTAGTCAGCGCCGACGCCCGCCCCCGCCTGGTTCACTTCATCGATGAGCTTCGACATCTGCATGCCGTGCTCGATGGACCGGTCGGAGACAAACCGCAGCTCCGGTGTGTTGCGCAGGTTCACCCGCGCCGCCAGTTCCCTGCGGATGAACCCCACGGCGCTCCCCAGGCCCTCCATGACCGCGGCCGCCTCCTCGTCGGTGCCCAGCACGCTGATGTACGCCTTGCAGTATTTGAGGTCCGCCGTGACCTCCACCCCGGTGACGCTCACCATGGGGCCGGCCACCCTGGGGTCCTTTATTTCGGTGCGGATGATCTCGGACAGCTCCCTCTGGACCTCCGCATTGACCCGTGTCATTTTGTATTTGCTACGCTGCATGATCTTGTCCCTTCTATCTGCGGCGTCGTACCGTTCCATGCAACCCATCACGCCATGGATGCACATCACCCCATGAACCGTGCCACATGGCGGCACTCCGGCGCAACGCCATACGCCGCGCGGCGGCGTGATGTGAATCGGCGCTACGCTACCTCTCCACCTGGACCATCGTGTAGGCCTCGATCTGGTCGTCCTCCATGAGGTCGTTGAACTTCTCGAAGACCATGCCGCACTCGTATCCCGTGGCCACTTCCTTCACGTCGTCCTTGAATCGTTTCAGGGAAGCCACCGCACCCTCGAAAATCTTCTCGTCGCCCCGCATGATCCGCGCGCTGCAACCCCTGGTGAGCTTGCCGTCCAGCACGTAGCAGCCTGCGATGGTGCCCACGCCGGAGGCCTTGAACGTCTGGCGCACCACGGCATGGCCGATGACCTGTTCCTCGAAAATCGGGTCCAGCATCCCTTTCATGGCGGCTTCCACGTCCTCGATGGCCTGGTAGATCACCTTGTACAGGCGCAGGTCCACGTGCTCCTGCTCCGCGATGGACTTCGCCTTCCCGTCCAGGCGCACATTGAAACCGATGACGATGGCATTGGATGCGCTGGCCAGCGACACGTCGGACTCGTTGATGGCGCCCACGCCGCCGTGGATCACCTTCACCACCACCTCGTCGTTGGAGAGCTTCACTAGGCTCTGGCGCACCGCCTCCACGGACCCCTGCACGTCCGCCTTCACCACGATAGGCAGCTCTTTGACGTTGCCCGCCTTGATCTGGCTGAACAGGTCGTCCAACGACAGTTTGGCCTTGGTCTCTTCCAGCAGCTTCGTCTTGCCCTCGGAGATGAATGTGTCCGCAAAGCTCCGGGCTTCTTTTTCCGAATCGGTGGCCACGAACACTTCGCCTGCGTTGGGCACGTCGTTGAGCCCCAGGATCTCCACAGGCATGGATGGGGTGGCTTCCTTCACCCGCTTCCCTTTGTCGTCAATCATCGCGCGCACCTTGCCGTGGCAAGAACCGGCGGCGATGGCGTCGCCCACCCGCAGTGTGCCTTTTTGCACCAGCACGGTGGCCACCGGGCCTTTGCCCTTGTCCAGCTCCGCCTCGATGACCAGCCCGCGCCCCTTGCGGTTGGGGTTGGCCCGCAGGTCCTTTATCTCCGCCGTCAGCAGGATCATCTCCAACAGCAGGGGGATGCCCTCTTTCGTATGTGCGCTCACGGGAACAAATATGGTGCTGCCGCCCCATTCCTCGGGGATCAGCTCGTACTCGGTCAGCTCCTGCTTCACCCGCTCCACGTTGGCGCTTTCCTTGTCGATCTTGTTGATGGCGACAATGATCTCCACGCCCGCCGCCTTGGCATGGTTGATGGCCTCGATGGTCTGGGGCATCACCCCGTCGTCGGCCGCCACCACCAGGATAGCGATGTCAGTGGACATGGCCCCCCGCATGCGCATGGCGGTGAACGCCTCGTGGCCGGGGGTGTCCAGGAACGTGATCTTCTTCCCGTCGATGGAAACCATGTATGCGCCTATGTGCTGGGTGATCCCGCCGGCTTCCTTGGCGGTCACGTTTGTGGAGCGTATGGCGTCCAGCAGGGAGGTCTTGCCGTGGTCCACATGGCCCATGACGCACACCACGGGCGGCCTGGGCACCATGGTGCTGGCATCGTCCTCTTCTTCTTTCAGCAGTTCTTCAATGACGTCGACCTTGACCTCTTTCTCGCACAGGACGTCATACTCCATGGCGATTTCTTCCGCGGTCTCGTAGTCGATTTCCTGGTTGATGGTCACGATTTTGCCTTGCAAAAACAGCTTCTTGACGATGGCGGAAGGCTGCAGCTTCATCTTTTCCGCCAGTTCCTTTATGGTAAGGATCTCCGGCAGGGTGATGACTTTGACGGCCTCTTCCTGCTGCTTTTGCTGGGCGCCTTTGGCGGGCAGGTTAAACGGGTGCTTGTTGGCGACCGCTTTGCCCCTTGTCCTCTTCCCGTCCTCAGTGTCCTTGGTCCGGTCGAATTTATCGTTTTTGAACCCGGCTTTTGAACCCCTGTTGCCCTGGGTCTTGCCTTGGAGCCCGTCGCCGAAACCGCCGCCGGTCTTGCCCCGTCCGGGTTGGTTGCGGAAATTGGCCCCCCTCCCGGCCGCCGCGCCACCCTGCCCCGGGAAGGAACGCCCGCCCCCGGCGCCGCCTGCACCGCTGCGCCCTGCAAACGAACCGGGCGTCACACGTCCGAACTGGCCGCCCTGGCCCCTGGGCGCAAAGCCGCCGCCCGTGCCGGTGCGCCCGTCACGGTTCTGGTACGTGCCCTGGCCACGGGGCACAAAACCGCCCCCCGTGCCGGGACGCCCGGCGCCGCCCTGATACGTACCCTGCCCCCGGGGCGCAAAACCGCCGCTTGCAGGTCGCCCGTCACGGCCCTGGTATCCGCCTTCCCTGGGCCTGAACCCGGACTGTCCGTCCCGGTTGGGATAGTTCCCCGGACCCGCCGGACGCCCGTCCCGTCCCTGGTAAGGGGCCCCGCCCCGCATGGCCTGGCCGCCTTCCCTGGGCCTGAACCCGGACTGTCCGTCCCGGTTTTGGTACGGCGCCCCCGGGCGGGGGGTCTGCCCCCGTGCGCCGCCGGCGCCCTGGGCGGGCCTGGGGGGCCGCCTGGTTTCGGACAGATCTATATGCCCCGTGATGCGCACCTGCGGCTGGACGCCTGCGGGCGGTATCTGGGTATGGGGGGCTGTGCCCGGAGTTTTTGTGTCGGTGCCTTTGCCGTCGGGGGCGCCACCGGCTGCCCTCTCGCCCGGCTTGCGGCCGTCGCCGCCTTTGCCCTCGGCCGCCTTGGGGTCAGGGCCGGCTTTCCCGGAGGGTTTCCCCTGGGCGGGCCTCTGTGCGGCCCCCTTGGTTTCCCCTGGGGCTGTGCCTGTGCCTGTGGGCGTGGCTTTGGCCACACCCATGCCCGCCCCATCGGCGCCAGTCGCTTTCCCGGAGGCATCCTCTCCCTGGGTTCCCGCTGGCACGCCTTTGCGCGGACCTTGGCCGGGTACCTGCCCTGCCACAGCCGGGTGCTGCTGACCGCCCGGAGCCGCCTGCCTAGCCGCCGTGTCGGGGGATGGGCGCTGGTCGGTTGCCGGCCCGGATCCCACCTGGCCGGGTGCCAAGGCGTCCGTCCTCTGGCGCACGGCGGCCTCGCCGCCCGCCGTAAAACCGGCTGCGGGTGCGGGTCCTCCGGCCGGCGCCGCAGTGCCGGAAGCTACTGTCCTGCCTGCCGGCGCAGTGCCGGCCTCGCCCCTCGGCCTGGACAGCGCGGCCTCGCCCTGGGGCGGCCTGTTTTGGGGTTGCCCCACCCCAGGGGCCACGCCCCTGCCGGGCATCGGCGGGCGGCCTTGGGGCACGCCCTGGGGCTGCCCCGCTCCCGGTCTCCTGCCCTGGGCGCCCATCCCCTGCCTGGGGCCGCCCTGGGTACCGCCCTGGGCCCCGCCTTGGGGCCTGATGCCGCCCTGGGGCCTTGGTGACCTAGGCGTCTGCTCCGCATTTTGCGGACGGAACACGGCGGCGAATTTCTTTTTGGGCGGCGCTGCGCCCGCCCCATCCGCCGTCGGCGCGCCGGAACCACCCGGCGCACCCGATCCACCCTGGGCCCCGGACCCGCCAGACGCACCTGCGCCACCCGATGCGCCTGGACCACCCGGGGCCCCTGTGCCACCCGTCGTCCCGGCGCCACCCGGCGTCACGGAACCACCCGGCGTCACGGAACCACCCGGCGCACCCGAACCGGCACCTGGCACAGCCTGACCATTTGTGGGCGCACCTGCCCCGGGCCTCTCTGCTTTTTTCACGTCTGTTTCGTTTTGCGGTTTTTGGCCGTTTGCCATCGTCGCTATGCTCCCCCCACTCTTCTTGCGGCCGGATTTGGCATCCAGCGCCTGCTTCACTATATGTACCTGTTCATCCGTCATCCCTGACGAATGGCTCTTTGCCGGTAGGTTGTGTACTTCCAGTATGTCCATGATATCTTTGCTTGGCAAGCCGTGTTCTTTTGCCAATTCATTGATCCGCATCTTCCACGCCCCCTTTCGCCGACTTGGTGATCGCGCCCGCCAGCCCCGCATCCAGTATGGCCAGGGAAGCCCTTGTGTCCTTCCCCGTCGCGGCGCCCAGTTCGCTCTTCGTTCCCAGAAAGCAAATCGGGACATGGTAATATGTGCACTTGTTTGAAAACATTTCCCTCGTGTTGCCGGAGGCATCCGCAGCCACGATGACCAGCTTTGCCTTGCCGCCCTTGATGGCTTTCAGCGCGGCCAGCTCCCCGCCCGCCGTCTTCCCTGCCTTCGTGGCCAAACCCAGTAAATGTAAAGCCCGTTGTTTTTCTGTCAAATTCGTCCGATCCCCTTTTCCAACTCGTCATAAACCTCTTTGGGTATGGCCATTTTGAATGATCGCTCCAGGCCTTTGCCCTTTCTCGCCTTTTGGAAACACTCCGCGCCGGGGCAGATATATGCGCCCCGCCCGTTCATGCGCCCGGTGGGATCCACCACGAAGTCGCCGTCAGGCGTCTTCAGGATACGCAGCAGCTCCTTTTTGTCTTTTTGCTGCCCGCAGCCGATGCATTGGCGCCGGGGCGTTTTCTTTTGGTTCAATCCGTTTCACCCCGATTCATTGCGGCAGTCAGGCCTCGCCGGTATCGAATCATTGCCTCACATTTGCCTATCCCGCCAATCGCAGGTTCGATAGGCAAACCGCACGGCCGGCACATCCTGCCCGACTTCCCCGTGGGGGGCCGCCCGCTGCGTCGCCTAAGCCGTCGGCGTCGCCTGTATTTCGGCATCATCGGCACTTTCGGCTGCGTCCGGCTCTTCGGCTTCGCCATCAATTTCGGCGTAGCCCGTATCTTCTGCGTCGCCGTTTTCCTCGGCTGCGCCCGGTTCTTCGGCTTCGCCTGCAATTTCGGCGTAGCCTGCACCTTCTGCGTCGCCGTCTTCCTCGGCATCGCCGTTTTCCTCGGCGTAGTACCCATCGTCGCCGTAGCCCACGAATGTCCCGTCGGCCTCATAGCCCCCGCCTTCGCCCACGTACTCGCCGTTCTCGTCGTAAGCGCCGGGTCCCACGTACTCGCCCAGTTCATTGTATGTGCCGCCCGGTCCGATGTATTCGCCCTGGGCGTTGTATGCGGCCTCGGCCACATATTCACCGTATTCGTTGTAGGGGCCGTCCCCGGTATAGACGCCGTTTTCGTCGTACCCGCCGTACGGTGGGTACTCGTCGTAGCCATCCCCTTCCAGTATGCCCTCTTCCTGGTAATCCAACCCCAGCTCGTCGAAAAGCCCCGACTCCCTGGCCTGGGTTTCGCTCTTGATGTCGATCTTGTACCCTGTCAGGCGCGCAGATAGGCGTGCGTTCTGCCCCTCCTTGCCGATGGCCAGGGACAGCTGGTAGTCAGGCACGATGACCTTTGCCTCCCGGGATTCCTCGTCGGCCACCACGCAGATCACCTTGGCGGGGCTTAGCGCATTTTCGATGAGCAGCGCCGGGTTCTCGTCCCATGCGATCACGTCGATCTTCTCGCCTTTGAGCTCGTTGACCACGGAGTTGACGCGGGAGCCGTTCACGCCCACGCATGCGCCCACAGGATCCACATTGGGGTCGTGGGACTGCACCGCTATCTTGGATCGGGAGCCGGGTTCCCTGGCGATGGTCTTGATCTCCACGGTGCCGTCGCGCACTTCGGCCACTTCCAGTTCAAACAGCCTCTTCACCAGCTCCGGGTGTGTCCTGGAAACAGAAATGCGCGGGCCCTTCGGGGAATCCTTGACCTCCAGCACGTAAAACTTGATTTTCTCCGTGGGGCGCAGCACCTCGCCGCGTATCTGCTCCGACTCCGGAAGCAGCGCATCCACCTTGCCCAGGTTCACGCTGATGTTGCGGCCCAGATAACGCTGGATCACCCCGCTGACGATTTCCTTTTCCAAACTATACCAATCGTGATAGAGGGCACGCCGTTCTTCCTCGCGGATCTTCTGCAAAATGACGTTTTTGGCATTCTGGGTCGCTATGCGCCCGAAAGCCTTGGACTCAATATGCACCTGCACCACATCGCCGACCACATAATCGGGGTTGATCGCCTTCGCCTGTTCCAGCGAAATCTGCGTCAGCGTATCCTCCACATCCTCAACCACCGTCTTTTCGGCGACCACCGACAGATCGCAGGTCTCCGGGTCCACGGTGGCTTTGATGTTGTCCGCCTTGCCATAGTGGTTCTTGCAAGCGGTCAGAAGCGAGTTTTCGATAGCTTCCAGCAGCACGAACCGGCTGATGTTCTTCTCCCGCTCCAGCACGCTCAGTGCGTCCAGCAGTTCTTTGTTCATCTTTCACGTTCCTCCATGTGAATGCCCTCCATATTCTATAATGATTAAGCACATAATGTCCTATATCCGCGACTCACGCCGCCCGCCGCACCATACTGTGCACTACGCCATACTGCGCACTATGCCATACTGCCCATTGCGCCACCGCGCCCACAGCGCCTGGCTGCCCACCGTACCGCGGCACCCACTGCGCCACCGCGCCCACAGCGCCACAGCGCCACAGCGCCATGCGGCACAATGCATCCCATACAGCGCCGCGCCTAGTCCGTTTAGTCGTTTTAGTCCGTCTTCGAAGCGGAGCGGTCTTGGGTCATATGTCTGCCGCCATCCGAATCAGCGCAATGTTCGCCCGTTCGAAAGCCATGCACTGGGCATCCCTACCTGGGGCATCCGTCTTGGACGCATCATTTTCGCCTGTGCGTGCGGCATGTTCGCCCTGCGCTTCGTGCTTGGCCGGCATTTCATGCCCCTCTCCCCCAACGACCTTCGGGTATTTGGGGCCTTTCGGGGCATTCCTCGCACTGCGGGCCCTCATTGCCTTCTCTTCGCCCTCCGGCTCTATCTGCACCGTGCCCTTGTCATAGGCCACGAGTGTACCCCGCCATATTTTCTGCCCGTCCACGGGTCGAAACAGCTTGACCTCCACCGCTTTGCCCATGGCCCTGGCGAAGTCCTTTTCTTTTTTCAGCGGGCGCGCAAGGCCCGGGGAACTCACTTCCAATATGTAGCTGTCCTCGATGAAATCCTCCTCATCCAGCCACCCGTCCAGTTTCTTGCTGACCTTTTCGCAGTCGTTTATGAAGATGCCGCCGGCCTTGTCAATGTAAGCCCGCAGGTACCAGTCATCGCCTTCCCGGACGTATTCCACGTCCACCAGCTCGAACCCGTACTCTTCCATCAGCGGCTCCAAAAACGCCGTGACCTTGGTCACATACCCCTCTCTCTTCGTCATCCGGCCTCCATCGCGCCACACGCCTCCGCATGAATTGCAATCAACACACCCGGCTGTGTCACAGGCGCAAGCCCGCACGCCCCCCACATGAGCAGGCGCAGGTCTGCAACACCCCTATACAAGCAAGCGCAAGCCCACAACACCCTACATGAGCACGCACAAGACGGTACCGTCCCCACATGAGCAGGCGCCAGCACGCACCGCCCCCTCATAAGCAGGCGCAAGCACGCACCGCCCCCACATAAGCAAGGAAGTGGACTCTCGCCCACTTCCCACTGTCACCATCATGTCAACGTAAGGATACTAACACACTTTTGTGAAAAATGCAACAGTTATTGGAATAATTCCAAAAAAAATTTTTACGCAGTCAATTATGTCGCAGTTTTGCGGGGGTCAATGTCGCAGCTCAAACCACTTCCTGCCCTGCCCTGTGGCACGCCACGAAATGCCCCTCCCCCATCTCGCGAAATACCGGGGTCTCCCGTTGGCACTTCTCGTCCGCAAAGGCGCAGCGGGGCGCGAACCTGCAGCCCGGCTTTGGCTCGATGGGCGACGTTATCTCCCCTTTTATCCTTATCTTCTCCCTGTGGTAGTCCACGTCCGGCACGGGGATGGACGCCAGGAGCCCTTGGGTGTACGGGTGCAAGGGGTTTTCGAACAATTCGTCCGCAGGGCATTTCTCCGCCATGCACCCCATGTACATCACGAGTATGTCGTCAGAAATGTGTTTCACCACGGAGAGGTCGTGGGTCACGAAGATGTATGTCAGCCGGCGCTGCTCCTGTAGGTCCTGGAGCAGGTTCAGTATCTGCGCCTGTATGGACACGTCCAGGGCGGAAACCGGCTCGTCGCACACGATGAACGTCGGGTCCAGCACCAGCGCCCTGGCGATGCCGATCCGCTGGCGCCTGCCGCCGTCCAGCTCGTGGGGGTAGCTGTAAGCCAGGTTCCTGGCCAAGCCCACGGTGTCCATAGCTTCCAGCACCCGCTTCCCCAACGCCTTGGCGTCATGGTAGACATGGTTTGCCTGGAGGGGGTCGGCTATCAGGTCGAACACGCACATCCTGGGGTTCAGGGACGAATACGGGTCCTGGTAAATGATCTGCATCTTCTTCTGGAGCTCGGCGCGTTTCCTGCCCCTGATGCCGGTGATGTCCTCGCCTTCAAATATCACTTGGCCACCGGTGGCGTCGATGATCCCAAGGATCACCCGGCCCAGCGTCGATTTACCGCACCCTGACTCGCCCACGACCCCAAGCACTTTCCCCTGCCCCACGGAAAAACTCACGCCGTCCACGGCGTGGAGCAGGCCGCCCCTGGTCTCGAAATACTTCTTCAGATTCACGACTTCCAGCAATCCGCTCATCGGGACAATACCTCCGTGCAGCGCAGGCACCTGACCAAATGCCCTTTTTCCACCTCCGTCATTTCCGGGTGTGCCACTTTGCACTCATCCACCGCATGGGGGCACCTGGGGTGGAAATGGCAGCCGCCCGGCAGCTGCTTGGGATCCGGCATCAGCCCGGGGATCGGCATCAGGCGGTGCGTCTTCTTGGTCAGGCTGGGGATGGAATTGAACAGCCCATCGGTATAAGGATGCCTGAAATCCTTGAAAATCTGCCGGAGCGCGCCGGCCTCGATGATCTCCCCCGCATACATGATGGCGACTTCGTCGCAGGTCTCCGCCACGATCCCCAGGTCATGGGTGATCAGCAGCATGGAAGTGCCCAGCCGGTCTTTCAGGTCATTGATCATGTCCAGCACCTGGGACTGGATGGTCACGTCCAGCGCGGTGGTCGGCTCGTCGGCCAGCAGTAGCTGGGGGTTGCAGGTCAGCGCCATGGCGATGACGACCCGCTGCTTCATGCCCCCGGAAAACTGGTGCGGGTATTCCTCCCCCCGCCCCGCAGGGATGCCGACCATTTCCAGCATGTCCTTCGCCCGTATCAGCGCTTCCGCCGGGGAGTCCTTCTCATGGATCCTGTAGCTTTCGGCTATCTGGTCCTGCACCTTTATCACCGGGTTCAATGTGGTCATGGGGTCTTGGAAAATCATCGAGATCTCTTTCCCGCGGATCTTCTGCAGCTGCGTGTCCTTCAGTTTCATCAGGTCGTCGCCCCTAAAATCGATCCTGCCGGAAGTGTATTTCCCGTGCCGCAAGTCTATCAGCTGCATTATGCTAAGCGCCGTGGTCGTCTTGCCGGCGCCTGTCTCGCCCACCAGCCCCACAGACCGCTTTTCGCCAATGGACAAATCCACGTGGTTGACCGCATGGGCCACCCCGTTCTGGGTATGGAATTCCACGCAGAGATCACTTATCTCCAATACACTGCCCATATCACCTTGCCCCTATGTCCCTGTTTCGCAGCCGCCATGTCTATGACATCGGCCACAGCGTCCGTACTTTGCGGCCAATCCGGCCCATGCATCCCAGCCACCAACCGTCCGCCACAAGGCCGGGCAGGCCGGTCGTCCCAGCCCGCCAACCCACGCCACACCTCGCCCACCGCCTCGGGGCATCCGCCACAAGGCCGCGCAGGCCGTACCGCCTTGCCTCAGTGTTTCTGCTTCGGGTCCAGCGCGTCCCGCAACCCGTCGCCGAACAGGTTGAACCCCAGCATCGAAATCGCTATCGCCATGCCGGGGAACACCACCATGGGCCAGAACTGCCGGATAACCGTCTGGCCCTCGTTGAGCATGGCCCCCCACTCCACCGTGGGCGGCTGCACGCCCAGGCCGATGAAGCTCAGCCCGGATATCATCAGTATGTTGGCCCCCAGGGACAGCGTGACATTTATAATCAGCGGCGCCATGCAGTTGGGCAGCACGTGTTTCACGATCACCCTCAAATCCCTGGACCCGTATGTCTTGGCGGCCTCGATGTAGTCCTGGCTGCGGATGCCGAATATGGTCGAGCGCAGCAGGAGCGCATTCTGCGGGATGCCCCCCACCGAAACGGCCAGCGCAGTCTGCCAGACGCCCGCGCCCAGCAGCGCCGATATGCAGACGGCAAGCAGGACGCCGGGGACCGACACCATGATGTCGATGATGCGCATCAGCGCCACGTCCACCTTGTCGCCTTTGTACCCCGCCAGGGCGCCCATGGTCCCGCCGATCACCATGCTGACCAGGCAGCCCAGCAGGGCCACCAGCAGTGACGTCCGCCCGCCGTAGAGGATGCGGCTGAATGTGTCCCGCCCGAACAGGTCGGTGCCGAACCAATGCTCCGCGCTTGGGAACTGCAGCGCGTTCACCGGGTCGATGGCCGAGGGGTTGTACCTGGCCAGGGCAGGCGCGAAAGCCGCCACCACCGCCAAAAGCACCACGACGAAAAACCCGGCCACGGCCACCTTGTGTTTCCTGAACCGGAAGAGGACGTCGCCGATCTGGCTGTGCCTTTTGAGCCCCACCACCCCCAAGCCGTCCCCAACGCCTTTTTCATTCTCGCTCATGCCGCCCCCCAGACCATCTTTGCCGCCCCGCGGCCTTCTCACCGCCCCAGGGCCATCCAATCATTCTCACCGCCCCGACGCCACTTCCCCCGTCCGCGGCAGCCGCCTCTTCTTTCCCCGGGACGCAAACTCCGCCTTGACCCTGGGGTCGATGAACGCCGAAACGATGTCCACCAGCAGCAGCACGACTATGGAAAACACGCTGATGAGGATCGTGATCGCCAGCACCGTGTTGTAGTCCCGGCCATTGATGGAATTGACCAGTTTCGAACCCATGCCCGGCACGGAAAATATATTCTCGATGACCACCGACCCGCCTATGATCATGCTGAACTGTGTCCCCAGCACGGGCAGGATGGGCAGCAGCGCATTCTTCAGGGCATGGTTGATGATCGTCTGGCGCTCCGACAGGCCCTTGGCCCTGGCCGTCCTCTCGTAATCCTGGCTCACCACGTCCAGCATGCTGGACCGCAGCTGCCTGGTGGTGACGGCGATGGACAATGTGCCGTTGCACACCACAGGCAGGATATACCCCCTCCAACCCCCCAGCGCCGCCGTGGCCGGCAGCCACCCCAGCCTCAGGCAGAAAAGGATGATGCACATCAGTGCCACCCAGAAATTCGGCAGCGCCGCCATGAGTATGGACAGGAAGGACACCCCGTAGTCCATCACGCTGTTTTGCCTCACCGCCGAGATGATCCCCAGGGGTATGGCTATGCAGCTGGTGAGCAGGCACGAGAGCGTCCCTATGAGGAACGTCACCTTCATGCGGCTGCGCAGGTCATCCAGGACCGGGCGCGACGTGGTGTAGGAGATGCCGAAGTCATGCTTGACCACCAGGTTGTACAGATAGTTGCCCAGCTGCACGACATAGGGTTTGTCCAGCCCCATGCGCTCGGACATCTCCTTGTACTGGGCCTCGGTGTAGTTGGACCCCAGGATCGTGCGCACCGGGTCGCCGGGCATCATCCTCGAAAGCGCGAACACGATGATGATGACGGCCAGGACCGTGGGTATCATGATGAGGATGCGCGAGACCACATATCTGAGCATTCGTGTACCTCCGGTTGCGGGCAGGCCCCGTATCTTACTTCGCCACCATTTCCAGCAGGTTGGTGCTGAACCCCTTGAGCTCGCATGACTCGAACACATTGGTGTTGTACAGGTAGGCGATCCCTATCTCATACAGCGGGACCATGTCGAAATTCTCGTACCACAGTTTCTGGAGCTCGTAATACGCCCCCACGCGCACGTCTATGTCCTGGGTGCCCTGCGCCTTCAAGATGAGCTCGTCGTAGATCCCGTGGCGGTTCATGACCGCATTCATGCCGTCGCCCCTCCAGTTCGCCATGAACTGCCCGGGGTCGTCAGCGCCGTTGGACATGAAGTAGTAGGCCAATGAGGAATACCCCTCCACGGACTCCTCCGAGGAATACGTGGCCTCGTCCAGGGCTTTGAGCGTCACGTTCATGCCGATGGCCATCAGGTACGCCTGCACCAGCTGCGCCGTCTGGGACTGGACCGGGTCCGCGCTCTTGTACGCATAGGTCACGGTGATCTGGCCGTCCTTGTAGCCCGCGTCCGCCAGCACCTGCTTGGCGTGGTCTGGATCGTATGTGTACTGGAAATCTTCCGTGTGCCCCAGCATGTTGACTGCCAGCGCGCCCGTGCCCACGGCCCCCAGGGAGCCCCTGACGGACTTGGTCAGGGCCGCCACGTCGATGGCGCTGCACACGGCCTCCCGGACAGCGGGGTCGGAGAAATACTGGTCGTCCACGTCCATCACGAGCCAGCTCACGAAGTTGTTGGTCACTATGCCGGCGCCGGTGTTGGGGATGCCCCCGCCCAATGCGGTGTCGTAGTCGGTGGCGGTGACGTTCCACGCCAGGTCGATGTTGCCGTTTTCGTAATCCGCCATCATGGTGGTCGCGTCGCCGTAGAGCTGGACCGTTATCTTGTCAATGTTCTGCTGGTAGCCATGGGCAAACCCCCAGTAATCCTCCCGCAGCTGGAACACCGAATGGTTGTCGGGGACGTATTCCACGGGCTTGTACGGGCCGGACCCCACCTGCTGCGCGGGGTCGTACCAGTCGATGTTCGCGCCGCCGCCCTTGCCCTCGATGTAGTCTTTGTCCAATATGCCCACGGTCAGGAAAGTAAGCGCATAAGGCGTGATGTCATGGGTCTTCATGGTGATCGTGAGCCCGTCGTCCGACACGGTGCTGTTCTCGATGTCAATGAAGAAGAACATGAATTTGATCGGCAGGTTGCCGGCTATGACACTAGCGTAGGTATAGAGCACGTCGTCCCCCAGCAGCTGGTCGCCGTTGGAGAAATAGATGCCGTCCTTCAGCTTCATGACCAGCGTCAGGTCGTCCGTCCACTCCCAGCTCTCCAGGATGCGCGAATGGGGTTCCCCGCCCTCGTAGTAGAACAGCTTGTCATAGATGAGGAAATCCTGCACCGCGCCGCTGTTGGACATGGTGAAGATCAGCGCCGGGTCGTATGGGTTGACGATCGAGTTCGTCCCCAGCCAGCCTATCTTCACTTCCTTGGGTCCCTGGGCCGCAGGCGCCGGCGCTGCCGGGGCCGGCGCCGCAGGAGCCTGGGTGTCCGCAGGGGCCGCCTGTGTAGCAGCGGGGGCTTGGGTCTCTGCCGGGGCCGCCTGGGTCGCAGCGGGGGCCTGGGTCGTTGCCCCGCCGCCCGAGGCGCCTCCCGATCCGCACGCCGCCATCGAAACAACCATGGCCACCGCCAGAACAATCGCTGATAGTTTTTTCATTGTAATCCCTCCTCCATCGTATTGTTGTTGCCACGCCAACCAAACAATGCGCGTCCGGCATTGGCCGCAACTTTGCGCAAGGTTTGGCCGGCAAAGCAATAGCTCACTCCTACAGCACCTCCACCTGGTCCAGCCTGAATGTCAGCTCGTTGCCTATCCCCAGCGGGTTCTTCGAAGTTTCGGGGTCCAGCAGGACATCCACGAAGCTCGTGAACTCGCCCAGCGCCTCGCGCCAGAGGTATTTGTGGAACACGGTCCCCTCCACGCCTTCCAGGGGGTACTCCTCGTCCGGCCACCACTCCATGCTCTTCGGGGCATGCAGCCGCACCCTGGTGCCCACGGGCAGGGAGTCCCGGGCGGGCAGTTCCAGCGCCTCCTCAAAATCGGCCGGTGCCGGGGATGCTTTCCCCTGGGCGCCATCCCCCCTGGACGGCAGCTCCACCGTGCATCTGGCCGCATCGGTCACATTGCCCCTGCACATGTCGTACAGCCAGGTCTCCAGATCCACCAGGTACCTGCCGCCCTCGATGCGTTTGCCAATCACCCGCCCGCACCCCACCATGCAGTCCCAGTGGGGCGTCTGCATGAAGTGCAGGTTGCGGTGGTAGACCACCATGCCATCGTCCCCCATCCAGTTGGTCGCCACACGGCACAGCTGGTTGCGGCAGGAGTCCGAGAAACACACCGCGCGGGGGTTGGCCATAAGGTTGGACATGTCAGCCGCAAAATGCCACTCTATGCCAAAACGCTGGGCGTTGTCGTAGGGGTTGGTAAATGTGGCCCCCCTCCGTTCCCGGTACAGGCGGGTGGGCCACAGGGGCTCCTCTTCCTTGACCGCGAACCATGAGACCATGTCCCACAGCCTGATAGCGCCCAGTGTGGTGTGGCCCAGGGCCTCCCCCACCTTGACGTCTTCCCAGTACAGCGTGTCAGCGCCCCGGCGGAACTCATTGTCGCTTATGTCCAGCATCCACTTGTTCTGGTTGTCGGTATACCAGTGGTCCTTGAAAGGCGGCATCTCGTAACGCTGCGCCCGGGGTTTGTCGTAGAGCACCGCATCCAGGCAATGCTTGTGGTTGGCGACCAGTTCGCCCCGCTGGTTGTAGATGTCGCAGTCCCTCTGTATGTACCCCCATGCCCTGGGCCCCTCGTGCTCTTCGTCGTCCTCCAGGGTCTCTATCAGCCGGGGGTGTTTCTGGAACACCCGCATCTCGTCGCCCACGTAAATCTGTTTGTACTGGGTGAACTGCCCGCCGTAATGGTTGCACATCATGGCGCGGGTGGCCGGCTCCCCTTCCAGCAGCAGGTTGTAGTTCATCATGTCGAACCGGTCCACGTAGAGCGGGTATGCCACGATGCCCCCCCACCGGGAATTCCGGGCATACGCCTCATCCGTCCAAATGGGGCTCCAAGGGTCGGACCAGGTGTTGTAGTTGATGATACTCTCGCTGTTCGCAATCCTCTTGGGCTGGTCCTTCTGCCACCCATGGATCTCGTCGCCGATTTCGGCGATGTGGTCGAGGATCCTCTGCTCCTCAGGCGTGTAAACATTTCTTCTGGGCATCTTCCACCTCCTTTTCGCGATATGTTACGCTTATGTCTGGCCGGAACTGCCCGCCCCGGCCTGCATATCCTGCCTAGGCCACCCGCGCCGGCCTGCATCCCTTGCCTTGCCTACCCGATCCTTCCGGTTGCACTTATGTCCAATACGGCTCAGCGCCGGTCCGATACCTATGTTATATGTCTGTTATATGTCCAATGCGGCGTAGTGGCCGGTCCGGGACGCTTCCCTCACGGAACCCGCCTTCACGCAGTCGCCCACGCCCACCACGTCAGGGGCGCAGTCTGCCAGCTCGGCCACGGTTTCATATGCGGGCCTCACGCCCACGGCAAACACCACCGTGTCCGCGGGGACCGTCCATGTCCCCCCCGCGCCCGGCCCCCCCTGCGTATGCACGGCCCCGGCGCCGGCGTCCGTGACCGCCGCATCCCCTGCGTCATGTGCGCCCGCACCCGCCGCAACCCCTGCGTCTTGGGCGTCCACACCCGCCTCGCTCCCTCCGGCATCGGTGCCGGCATCAGTCCCGGCCCCGGCGCCACCGACGCCCGCACCCACACTCCGCACCGTGACGCCGGCGTTGGTGACCGCCACGCACTGTGCGCCCGTATATGCCCTGACAGAAGCCTCCCGCAGCTTCGCCTCCAGTGCATGGCGGATGACCTCGTTGGCGCCTTCGTAGAGTTCGCCTCGCATTTCCACGATGGTCGCTTCCTTGCCCAGGCTTCTCAGGTACAATGCCGTCTCGCAGCCCGCCAGGTTCCCCCCTATGACGACGACCCTGTCGCCTACGTGGGCGCCGTGCTCATGCAGCCCGGCCACCGTCAGGCAGCTGCCCCTGTCCGCGCCGGGTATGTCAGGCACTATCGGCTCTGACCCGGCGGCGACTATCACCGCGTCCGGCGCACAGGCCTCGACTGTGGCTGCGCTCGCCCGTGTCCCCAGCAAAACCTTGATAGGCCGTTTCCCCACCTGGCGCACCAGGTAGCCCTTGTATTTCTCCAGGCGGTTCTTCACAGGGTTTTCGTCGGCTATCCGCAGCAGGCCGCCCAGGGCCCCGCTTTTCTCGAAGAGCGTGACCTCGTGCCCCCGGTCGCAGGCTGTGATGGCCGCCTGCATCCCCGCAGGCCCGCCGCCCACCACCACCACTTTCTTCGGGGTGCGGGCAGGGGAAACCTCCCCGATCCTGTGCTCCCGCCCGGTGCGGGGGTTTACGTCGCAGCCGATGAAGTGAGTGGCATGCATGGTGTCCAGGCAGTTGTAGCAGCCGATGCACGGGATGATGTCCTCCTCCATGCCGCGCCTGGCCTTGTTGGGCCAATGGGGGTCCGCGATGAGGCCCCGGCACATGGCCACGAAGTCCGCTTTCCCTTCGGCCAGGATCCGCTCTGCCGTCTCCGGCTCCGTGATGTTGCCCACCACGGCGATGGGGACGTCCTTGAAGATCTCCTTCACGGCTGCGGCCAGGCTGACGTTCGTCGCCCTGGGGTCCAGGTACGTGGGGAACGTGTGCGCGGTCCCGCCCTCGCTGTCCGGCCCCCCGCTGGATATATGGATCAGGTTTACCTTGCCCCGGATGGCCTCTATCAGGGCGATGTTCTCCGCGAAGCGCTCCGGCTCCCTGGCGGGGTCAAACCCGCTGATACGGTATTCGATGAAGAAGTCCGCACCCAGGGCCTCCCGCAGCGCATCCACCAGCATGACGGGGAAGCGCAGGCGGTTTTCCAGGCTGCCCCCGAACTCGTCCGTCCGTTTGTTGGTCCTGGCGGAGAGGAACTGCGCAGGCAGCCACCCATGGGCGCCATGGACCATGACGATGTCAAACCCCGTCAGTTTCAGTTTCTTCGCGCAGTCCACGTATTGGCCGATGGTCTGGGTGATCTTGGCCCGGTCCATCTCCTTGGCCCACCTGCCGTGGTCAAAGCACTCTGACGCCGCATAGTATCCCGTGCCATAGTTGAGCTGCACCCCCACGTGGGCGCCGTGCTGCCTCACGGCGTAGGAAAACTCCGAGAGCGCGGCGGTCCCTTTGCGGTCACGGAGGTTGAAATACAGCCCGAACCCATCCGTGTCGTCTTCCTCGGCGTTGACCTCGGTGTGGCCCACCGTGACCGATGCGGCCCCCCCCAGCGCCCTTTCCTCGAACATGCTGACGGCGTAGTCAAACACATAGTTGGACGGCGAGAACGTCCACACACCCAACGGCGCTGCCAGGATGCGGTTTTTGAACACCAGGTTCCCGACCTTTATGGGCGAGAACAGGTGCGGGTATCTTCTCTGCATTATGCCCCCTCCGACGCGTTGCGCCCGGCGATCCGGCCATGGGTGCACGCCATGCCGATGGAGTTGCCCGCGGTGGGCGTGGAATACCCAATGCCGTAGCGCCCGCCCAGGGAGTTGCCGCACACGTAGAGGCCCTTGATCGGCCTTTTGTTGATATCCACCACGCGCAGGCGCCTGTCCGCCACCACCCCCGCCACCGTGACCAGGCCGGGGCCCAGCCTGCTGTCGTCCCCGAACATGGCCGAGATCCCGTAGTAGGGCGCTTCGTCCACGGGGACCATGAGGGACGGGTCCTTGCCGTAATCCCCGTCGGCGCCCTTGCGGCACATAACATTGTAGCGCCTTATGGCTTCCTGCGCCGCGGCCGCCGCCTCGCCCCCGTATCCCAGGTACCCCAGGAGGGCGTCTATGGTTTCGGCGGCGAAGACCTTTATGTAACCCCGCTCGGCGATGGTGCCGACCTTGACGAGCCCGCCGTCGGGGCCGGGCTTTATGGCGGCCATGCCGTCGATGATGTCGGTGAAATACTGCGGCCGCCCGGCATTGGGCCCCCCGTGCTCCACACCGCTGGCGCACACAGACTTCAGCCATTTCCGGTCAGTGACGATGCACCCGGGGCCTTTGGGCTGCAGCGCGCAGGCCGCCGATGCGGACAAGGGGTTGGCCTCGTTGACGAAACGCTGCCCGTCTTTGTTGAGCCAGAGCATCCCGCTGGTCCCCCAGGGGCCCGACGGGCCACCGCCGCCGGCCATCGCGCTGCGTGGCGACGGTTCCACGTACCCCCCCGCCCAGCACAGCATCTTGATGCAGGAGCCGTCCTGGCCGCCTATGATGCTGCGAAACTGCTCTTCGCGCCCACCGCTGCGCTCCCTGCGTTCCATGAACTCGCCCAGGAGCGCCCACGACATCTGTGAGTTGGCGCCGAAATCGCCGCCCGCCGCGACCACGCCCCTGCGGGCGTTGAACTTGATGTACCTGCCTGTTTCCGTGTCCTTGGCTATCACGCCGGTGACTTCCTTGCTTTCGTTCTGGACGAGCACCACGGCCGGCGTCCCCATGAACCACTGCGCGCCCAGCTGCATCGCTTTTTCCAGGCTCGCCTGCTGCAAGAGGGGCAGCACGGAGTTGGCGGAGCACCCCTGGATAGGTTCGTCGATGTAGGGGCCCATGAACTGCACGGCCCCGGCCCAGGTCTTCAGCTTCCCGTTGACCATGGGGTAGCGCTTGTTTATGGAGGCGGCCACGTCCCCGGTCGCCAAGTATTTGTCATAGTCCATGTTCACGTGGAGTATCATCCAGCCATCCGTCGAGCCGTCGTGGGTGTAGACCCTGGGGTCCGCCCCCATTTCTTTGGCCACGTCCAGCATATGGTCCAGGGTGGCGCCGGAGTTCGCGACGTACAGGCGGATGATCTCCGGGTTGGCGCGCCCGCCGCTGCGTGTGACGAATTCGTCCACTATCTCGCCGACGTCGTAGGGGCCGATCCCAAGGTCTTGCTGGATGCGGCTGTTGTATGCGGCGAAGTCCTCGCCGTACCAGTGGAACCCGTCGTCGGGCAGTTTCTCGAGCACGGCCACGCTGGCGCCGTTTTCCGCCGCCGCCAGCGCCGCCTGGACGCCGGCGTTGCCGCTGCCGATGACCACCACGTCAAAATCCATTTCCTCATCGATGGCGTCGACGGCGGGCGCTTCCCCAAGCCAGTCCCCCGCGCCTCCATACCCCCACAGCCGTCCGGGGACGGCCGCCGGCGTGACGTCGGCCCCGGGCGCAGGACGCCCCGATACCGGGTCCATGCCCCGGGGGAAGACAGGTTCGTATCTGCGGGGCTTTTTGTCCAAGCTGAATTTCATCGGCTTCACTTTCCCTTTCGTAGGTGTGTTCCCTCGAAACACTTCCGCAGTCAGTGTTTTCCACTCCTGCGCCCTTGCGCAGCGCATTCCCATGCCTTGCGCGGCGCGTCCCTGTGCCTTGCGCGGCGCATTCCTGCGTTATTTCGTCATTATATATATGATGAAGCGCAAAAGATACTAAAAAAATGGCTATTTCGTCAAGGAAATAGCCCACAATCATAACCTTTTCAGCAAATTGCCCATATTAATGGACATAATTCATGATATGATATTTGTCTTATTGGTAAATTGCGTAAAGATGTTATAGGATTTTTATATTAATCTTGCGTATCCACGCATTGATAGGCCAGGCGCGCATTGTCCTCCCGCACGTCGTCCATGTATATGACGCCGCAGTATGTGAAGCCCAGCTTGGCCAGCAGGCTTTTCATGGGCGCATTGTTCTCGTGGGTGTCGATGCGCAGGTTGTGGCACCGGGACAGGCACCACTCCAGGCAGAACGCCCCCACGCCCCTGGTACCGCCGCGCCGGGTGGCGATGCGGTGCACCACCCCGTAGGGTGCGTCGTTTGGCCATGCGCCATCGATATGTTTGTAAAATGGGTCCTCCCCCACCTCGAAAGAAAATACCGCAAGGATTTCGGTTGCGTCGTACCTTGCGATTTGCCCAGGCCCATCACCCGGAACAACTGCATCATCATGAGCGTCATCATACGCACCGGATGCATGCATGCGCCCATGGGCGTCGGCATCACGACCGGCTTGCGCACCACCCCCGTTTCCGGCCGGGACGCACACATAGCTGCGGCCTGATGCGATGTCTTCGCGCACCATATCCACAGGCGGGAAATAGTCGCCCCACTGGGTGGGGTTGCCCGCCCCGCGCATGAACGCCCGCGCATCCTCATACAACTGCAAAATGGCCGGCAGGTCCGCAGGCGCGGATTTCCTTATCTGATAGCTTTTTTCTGCATGTGCCATGCCCAAGTCACATACCTCCGATATCGCCGCCACGCAAATCCCATGTGCGCCCGCGCGGTCCCCCCGCACCCCCACAGGCAGCGCCGCCGACCCGCACGCTACGTCACCCTACAGCATCAGCTCATACACCGCACCATGTTCCAGGCCACCTGCATCCAGCCCGGCCAGCACCTCCGCCCCCGATTCGCCGGGCACCCTCCACGCCAGCCCGCACTCGGCGGTGATTTCCCTGGGTATGGGTATGAGCCTGCCGGGCAGCCCTTTCGCCTTGCAATACCTTTCCACCGCCATCGCCGACGCGGTGGTGTCAAAGCTGATGACCGTGCATTTCTTCTTCTCCCTCATCTTACCCCGTCACCTTGCCTCCCACGATGCCATCCCTCCTCACCCTATCTCACCGACGGCGCGCAGTTTCCGGACGAACTCCATCAGTGTGAACGCCGCCGGCGTCTGCTTGCGCCCCTTGCGCCACACCATGTACAGTTCCCTTTCGATGTCCCCGCCCCGCAGGGGGAGTGACAGCAGCGCGCCGGACCTGGCCTCCTCCACCACCGTAGCGCCGGACAGTATGGAGATGCCCATGCCCCGGGCCACGGCCTTTTTGATGGCCTCGGTGTTGCCGATTTCAGCCACGATGCGCAGCCGCTCCGGCGCTATGCCCTGGGTGCGCAGGTAACGCTCCGCCTCCATGCGGGTGCCCGAACCCGCCTCCCGCACCAGCACCCGTTCCTGGGCCAGCTCCCCCGGCGCGAACCCTTCCTGTGCGTAATGGGCGTATTTTTCCTGGTTCGGCGCCACCACCACGAGCCTGTCCGTGTAAAATGCCTCAAACGCCAATGTGGCGCGGCTGCCCTGCCTGGTCCCCGCAAACCCCAGCTCCACCTCCCCCGCCTCCACCCATTCCAGCACACCCCCGGAGTCCGATTCCCGCATCTCGATCTGGAATTCCGGGTATTCCCGGCTGAAGGCAGCCAGGATCTGTGGCATCAGGTACTGGGATGGCACCGTCGACGCGCCCAGCACGATCTTCGATGACATGTGGGGCTGGGACAGCCCGAATTCCCGCTGTATGTCCCCCTCCATGCGCAGCATCTCCTTGGCATAAGGGTACAGCCTCTCGCCGTCGGGCAGCAGCCAGGCGCCCTTGGCGGACCGGGTGAACAGCCGGCACCCCAGCTCCTTTTCCAGCGCGCCCACATGTGCGGTCACGGTGGGCTGCGTCAGGTACAGTTTCTGGGCGGCCTTGGAAAAGCTTTTCTGGTCCGCCACATGAACGAACGCCTCCAGGTGCTTTAAGTTCATGCCATTATCTCCCCAGGTAGAGCAGGTACGATCCGCTGCGGACGCAAACCCAGACACGACGACGGCTTCGCCCACGTCGTAGATTCCATACAGCGACGGTGCGATCCGCCACGGACACAACCAGGTCGCTGCCCATAACGCATTGTACCACACCCCCCGCCCATTTCAAACCCCCACCGCCCTTTTTTCTTGTAAAATGCCCACCGGCAGTCACAGGTGGCTCCCCAGCTCCGCCTTTCCAGGGCCGGCAATAGTGCCTTTTTCTTGCGAAATGCGCATTTTGTGGTATAATCCTATGCGAAAGGAGCGACATGATCCTATCCGTCAGCCAGGTTTCAAAGGCCTTCGGGACCGACGAAATCCTGAAAAACATATCATTCCATATAGAAGACAGGGAAAAGTGCGCACTGGTGGGCCCCAATGGCGCCGGGAAAACCACGCTGCTGCGCATCATCGCGGGGGAGCTCCCCCCCGACGCAGGGCAGGTGGTGCTCGCAAAGGACCGCACCCTCGGCTACCTGTCCCAGCACCAGGACCTGGACAGCGAGCGCGGCATCTACGACGAGGTGCTGGAAGCCAAAAAGGACGTGCTCCTCATGGAGGAGGACATCCGCTCCCTGGAACTGTCCATGAAACACGCCGCCGGGGAGGAACTGGCGAAGATGCTCGCATCTTACGACCGCCTCACACACGCTTTCGAGCGCGCCGATGGCTACGCCGTCCGCAGCGCTGCCACAGGCGTGCTCGTCGGCCTGGGCTTTGCCAAAGAAGAGTTTGCCATGCCCGTCCGCACCCTGTCAGGGGGGCAGAAGACCCGCGTCGCGCTGGGGAAGCTCCTTCTGTCTTCGCCGGACCTCATATTGCTGGACGAGCCCACCAACCACCTGGACATGGACAGCGTGGCGTGGCTGGAGGCGTTTTTGCAAAACTACCCCGGGGCGGTGGCCGTGGTCGCCCATGACAGATATTTCCTGGACAGGGTCGCCACCAAGATAGTCGCGCTGGAACATGGCGCATCCACCGTGTTCTCGGGCAATTACACCGCCTACAGGGAGAAACGGGAACAGCTGGCAGCCGCCAGGCTCAAAGCCTACGAAAACCAGCTGCAGGAGATCCGCCACCAGGAAGAAGTGATCGCCAAGCTCAAGTCATTCAACCGGGAAAAATCCATCCGCCGCGCCGAAAGCCGGGAGAAGATGCTGGCGAAGGTGGACCGCCTGGAGCGCCCCATGGAAGAGCAAACCCAGATGCACCTGACCCTGGAGCCCAGGACAGTCAGCGGGGGCGACGTCCTGACCATACGCGGCCTGGGCAAATCCTACGACGGCAAGGCGCTGTTTTCCCATACCGACATCGACATAAAGCGCGGGGAGCGCGTGGCCATCATCGGCCCCAATGGCACGGGCAAGACCACCTTGCTCAAAACCATCACCGGCCTGGTGGCGCCCGACACGGGCGAGATCCGCCTGGGGGCCAAGGTCCACATCGGCTACTATGACCAGGAACACCAGGTGCTGCACATGGGCAAAACCCTCTTCGAGGAGATTTCCGACACCTGGCCCGCCCTGGACCAGACCACCATACGCAGCCTGCTGGCGGCGTTCCTCTTCACTGGCGACGACGCTTTCAAGCGCGTGGGCGACCTAAGCGGCGGCGAGCGTGGGCGCCTCTCATTGGCCAAACTCATGCTGGGCGAGGCGAACTTCCTCATATTGGACGAGCCCACCAACCACCTGGACATGGTTTCCAAAGAAGTCCTGGAAAATGCCCTGTGCTCCTACACCGGCACCCTGCTCTACGTGTCCCACGACCGGTACTTCATCAACCGCACCGCCACCCGCATACTGGAACTGGCGGGCGAGGGCTTCACGAACTACCTGGGGAACTTCGATTACTATCTGGAAAAGAGGGCCCAGGCGCCGATTCCCGGCAAAGGAAACCACAGCGCAGGCGCATCGCGTACATCCGGTATGCCTACCGAAACCGCAGCCACCAATGCCCTAGGGGGGCACACCGGTATCCCCACAGGTGCCGCGCCTTCGCCTGACACGAAGTCCGACTGGCTCCAGAAAAAGGAGCAGCAGGCCGCGCTGCGCAAACACCAAAACGACTTGAAGCGCACCGAGGACGAGATCGCAAAACTGGAAGGACGCTCCGGGGCGCTCCAGGAGGCGCTTTCCGACCCCGCCATAGCCACGGACGCGGCGAAACTGCTGGAGCTGCACCGGGAGATGGAGTCCATCGACGAAGCCCTCGCCCCGTTGTACGAACGCTGGGAGGCGCTGATGGGCGAAGCGCAGTGACCGCCACCCCCTGCCCGCCGGGGCCGCACCAACACTTCCGCCTGCGCGACTTGACCCGCATACGCATCATTACACATGCGCTGCACCCCATAGATGCGGCGCCGCACATGCGCTGCACCGCGCAGGTGCTGCACCCCATAGATGCTGCACCGCGCAGGTGCTGCACCGCGCAGGTGCTGCGCCACCACGGAGGTCCCGTCCCATGAAACGACCATTTGCCATAGCCGCACTTGCTCTCTTCGCGCTCCTCTTCGCCGCGCTGGTCTACGTGGCGGTTTTCGGCGGCACGAACAAACAGGGCAAGATACTTGCCCTGCTATTTGCCATCTTTTTCCTGTCAATCATCGGCTACGCCTTCGCCGTCGTAACCAAATATGTGCGCGACAGGCGCAGCGCAGACAAAGAAGAAACGCCCGAAAGCGGAACCGGCAGCGGGCCCGCGAACGATCCTGGTGATATGCCTGGTGATATGCCCGGATCCGGCACGACATACGGCGGCGAACCCGGCCATAACGGCGGCGGCGGGCCCGCGAACGAACCCTACGAATTATGATCGCGCCTCGGGCAGATGCGCCCGACAGGTTGAACCCGCCCCAAAGCCCTCTCCTCTTGGCGCCCCCGCCCATGTGCACCCCTCACACGATAACGATGGGCAGGACGCAGGTGTAGTTCTTCGGAAAGCCCCGAGTCGAGTTTCGCGAACCTTATCTCACACGATCGCGATGGGCAGGACGCAGGTGCAGTTCTTCGGAAAGCCCCGAGTCGAGTTTCGCGAACCTTATCTCACACAATCGCGATGGGCAGGACGCAGGTGTAGTTCTTCGGAAAGCTCCGAGTCGAGTTTCGCGAACCTTATCTCACACGATCGCGATGGGCAGGACGCAGGTGTAGCGTTTGGCCGCCACGTCCACGTCATGGATTTTCACGGTGACGCCAAATGCCCGCTCCATATTGATTTCATTCAGGATCTGCCGCGCGGGGCCGCATTGCACCGTGCCATCCCGCCGCAGGATGATGCCTTGGTCTGAGATGGAAAGGGCATGTTCCGGGTAATGGGTGTTCACCAGGGATGAGATGCCGAAATCGTCACGCAGGTTTTGTATGGTGCTTAGCACGACGAGCTGGTTCTTGAAGTCCAGGTTGGACTCCGGCTCGTCCAGCACCAGCAGCTCCGGCTGGGTGGCCAAGGCCCGGGCTATGAGCACCATCTGCAGCTCCCCGCCGCTGATGCGGCTGCACAGCTTGTCTTTCATGTGCTTGATCCCGATTTTGTCCAGGCTCTCCATCGCGACGCCCATATCGGCGGCCCCGGGCTTCGAAAAGGGGCGCACGTGCGCCCCCCGCCCCAGCAGCACCATGTCCAGCACCGTGTAGGCGAACGTGGAGAGCTTCGCCTGGGGGACGTACCCGATCTTCTTCCAGATGTCCGTGTGCCTCATCCCATGGATGGGCGCCCCGTCGATGTAGGACGCGCCCGAGTTCCAGCGCAGCAGCCCCAACATGCATTTGAGCAATGTGGTCTTGCCCACGCCATTGGGCCCCAGCACGCTTGTGACGGTATGTGGCGCCAACGCAAACGACACGTCGTATAGCGTCTTGGCGCCTTTGCCATAACCGAAACTCCCGTTTCGCACCTCGAAAGTCATAATTCCCTCCATCCATCAGTCCACGGCGCCGCCCCGCCCCCAAGGTATGCACTTGCCCACCAGGCGCCGCCCACCCACCGGGTCACACAAGCACATTCATGCCGGTGCTGCCGACAAACGGCGCCGCCCCGCCCCCAAGGTATGCACTTGACCCCAGGCGCCGTTCTCGCTTGATACCGGCGAAATGCCGCCCACCATCCGATGCCCCGTTATCCTCGCATGATGCCGCCGCCCACTCAGATGCGTCATGACTTCACCCCGCCGGTCCTGCGCAGGAGGAAGATGAAAAACGGCGCGCCGATGAGTGCCGTGAGTATCGACACAGGTATCTCCGCGGCGCTGGCGGAGCGCGCCACGGTGTCAGTCACCAGCAGGAAGACGGAACCCAGCCCGAAGCTCGCCGGGACCACCAGGCGGTTGTCATTGCCGAAGATCATCCTGGAAACATGGGGGATGAGCAGCCCCACCCACCCGATCTGCCCGCACATGGCGATGACCGACGCGGTTATCATGGTACATGCGACGATGACCAGCGTGCGGACGCGCTTCACGTTGACCCCCAGGGACTTCGCTTCATCGTCACTTAAGCTCATGGCGTTCAGCCGCCAGCGCAGCACGAAAATGATCACCCCGCCCACCAGGATCAGGGGGGCCCCCGCCGCCAGCCGGATGAACGTGGTGCCGGTGAGGCTCCCCATGAGCCAGTAGGTGATGGCCGGCAGCACATCCTGCGGGTCTGCGCCATACTTCACCATGGACAGCATGGCCGAGAACAATGCGCCCACCACCATCCCCGCCAGGATGAGCATGACCACCGGCGACTGGCCTTCCACCGGTTTGAGGACGAAGGACATGGCGATGAGCACCGCCACGCCCCCGAACACGATGGCCATGCCCTGTATCGCCATAATGTCCCACCCCAGCAGTATCGCGAACGCCGCGCCGAATGACGCCCCCGAGGCTACACCCAGGGTGTCCGGCGTCGCCATGGGGTTGGAGAATATGCCCTGGAACCCCGCGCCCGCGGCGCTTAGGCCCGCGCCGGAGATGAGCGCCAGCGCCACCCTGGGCAGACGGATATTGTACACCACGGTTTTCATGTAGTCGGACACCGCCACATCCGGGAACAGGGGCGGCGCCAGGCAAGCCAGCACTTCCCGGATGCCGATGGAGTAGCGCCCGAAGCAGATGGCGAAAAGTCCCAGCACGAGAGGCAGCACGCCCAGCACGGCGCCCAACAGAACATTCTTCCTACGCATATTCTTCCTTACTATGGTGCGGGCATCGTCCATCTATCGCCCGCAACGCCCAAATGCCGCAACCATCGCCCTGCCACTGACAAGCGCGCGAAAGCCCGCACATACCTGAACGAGGTTGCGGAAAGCGAGTTCCCGGACGTGCTGACTGACAAGCGCGCGAAAGCCCACACATACAGGAACCAGTGCCTGGATGCCTCCCGCCGACATGTATATGCCCCTCACAGCTACCTTCGGTACGACCCCGCCGCCCCGGGCGGGTTGAACATCGCCTCCACATCCTCGTCCGAGAGCGTCACCCCGAAGAAATCGCTGTAATAATCCTTGGCCTCCTGCACTATGTCGATGTCCGCAAACAGGTCGGGGTACATGGTGACGGCCATCCATTTGAGCGTCAGCGGCGTGTCCACCCCAGGCGTGTACGTGCGGTAAGCCCCCAGGGGCATCTTGTAAACGCGCCTGTTCTTCACCGCCGACACCCCCGACCAGTCGTCGCCGCCGATGGCGTTGGTATAAAGATCCTCCGGCTGGGTGGGCGTGAAATTCGTGATGTAGATCACCTCGGGGTCCCACTCATACACCTGCTCCATGTTGATGACCGCATTGGAGCCCGCCTCCGTCATGCCCCCCGCCACGTTTTCGCCGCCCACCGCGGTGATCCAGTAGTGCCCGAAGAACTTCTCCCCTGAGGTGATCATCACCGAATCCGTGTATTGGAAGAGGAACAATGCCCTGGCGCGCTCACCCTCCGGTATGTCCCGGGTCCGTTCCTGCACCTCGTCAAACACACTGTGGCTGTACTGGGACACCCCGGCCACACGGCTTTGCCCCGGGAACACCTGCTCCAGGACCTCCAGCCAGCGGTCAAATGTCTCCACCGTGTCATAGTTCCATTTGGTCGCGGAGATGCTGATGCATGGGATCCCTGCGGCTTTCAGCGCCTCTTTCTCCGCGCCCCCCGGGGCGGCGACGAACACCACGTCCGGGTCCAGTTTCATAAGCTCCTCCACGTTGATGACGTCCCCCTGCACCCACTGCGTATCGGCTTCCAGGTACTCCGGGAAGAGCTTGCCCAATGTGCCATTGGCCGCAGCCGCCATGGGGGCGGGCGCCACGCCCACGATCTTTTCCGCGGACCCCAGGTACATGGTCAGGAACGCCGAAAGGGGCCAGATGGACGACACCGCCACCCTGTCGATTTGGACAGGCACCTCCACCGCATCACCGTCATGGTCTATGACAATGTGGGTGGCAGGTGCGGCGTATGTCTGCGGCGTCACCGCCTGTGCCTGCGCCCCGGACGTTGCCCCGGCATCCGTCGCACCCGCATCTCCGGTCACTGCCGTTCCTTCAGTCTGTGCCTGCGGCCCGGATGTCGTTGCCCCGGCATCCGTCGCACCCGCATCTCCGGTCACTTCCGTTCCTTCAGTCTGTGCCTGCGGCCCGTTATCCGACTCCGCCCCGCCGGTCGTTTCCGCAACTGCGGTCTGTGCCTGCGACACACCAGCTGCCCCGGATGTCCCCCCGGCGCCGGAGCCGGCACACCCCGCCATCAAACCCACAGCCAATATCACCGAAATCATCAGTGCCATTATTTTCCTATCCCTCATGATTCATCCTTCCTCCCTAAACCTACGACCATATCCAACTCTGCACTCTTCACTCTTCACCCTGCACTCTTCACACCGCCCCCCTCACCCCTGCTCCTTGTTCTCCACTCACTGCCCCCACTCTCCATCCCCTACACCCCACCTATATCACACTCTGCACTCTGCACTCTTCACTAAGCACTGGCACCAAGCGCCCCGCACTCGGCACTCCCTACCCACTCCCACAGCGCCTCGCCCACCCACTCCCTGTCATACTCCATCCGGGTCTTGCTGGACACCGCATACTGGGACATGGGGATCAGCGTCTTTTCCCCCCCGACCAAATCGCATATCAATGGGTCTGCGATGACAGTGTGGTAGCGGGGGTCATTCACCGCTCGTATGATATCCCGCTCACAGCCCAGTTCCATAGAGTCCCCATAGACGCTTTTTCCGAACAGCACGCCCACATCCGCCGGGATCCCGCGGTCACGCCACAGCGCATATCCCAGCGCATTGGCCCACACCTCCTCGCCGACCACGAGCACACCCGCCCAAGGGTTGCCACTTTGCCCCTCCCGCATACCGGCGTCCCGGGCAGACGCACCTTTGGCCGCCTCCCGCATACCGGCGTCCCGGGTGGACTCAGCCTTGGCCGCATCCCACACATCGGCATCCCGGGTTGAGGCAGCTTTAGCAGCCTCCCGCATACCGGCATCCCGGGTGGACGCTCCTTTGGCCGCCTCCCCCCTGCCCAGCACCCTGTCCTCCCCGGTCCCCTGCGCCGCTTCCAACAGCCCCGCCAGATCCGACGAACCAGCCGCGCCGCAGGGCAGGCCTGTGACGCATGGCGTGCCGAAGAGCTCCCGCAGATATGCCCCCAGCCGCACGCCTGCACCACTCACGGCCAGGTTCACCGCAGCCGCGCCCACGCCCTGCAGGTGTTCCATCCCCAGCCCCATGAAGAGGCAGGCATTCACCTCCCAGCCATGCCCCGCCAGGAACCCCCCCAGCGCCGCCAGGTTCTTCCCGGAGATGTCCAGGGGTGTCGCCCCCAGGATATTCACTGTCCTGGGTCGCTTGGCAGGCGCGGGCGCCGCAAACCGTGCGATGAGCGCGCGCCCCGCCATCTCCACCCCCTCAGTGTAGTACCCCAGGCCGGTGGTGGCAAACCCAAAGGACACCAGCCCGGTCTCCATTTCCAGTTCCTTGGCAATCCCCTCAAAATCCGTCCCAATCACCATGGGCACCGGGCTCCCCACAAACGCAATGAACTCCGGCCCTTGTTCCCTGGCCGCCCGGGCGATGTTCCTGACGAACTTGTCTTCATTGCCCAGGATGGCATCGATTTCCCGCAGGTTGGAACAATACACCGCCTTGCGCGACCCATACCACCGGGGCTCGTCGAACCCTGTGTAATTCCCCGTGCACCCCGCCGCATCGTGGATCACGGTGAGCCCGTTCAGGTCGAAGAGCGCAGAGCACACCCCGGAGTAGTCCGGCGCCAGCGGCGGGAGATACATGCTGAACCTAGCCATCAGAGCACCACCCCGTATTCTTTCAGAAGCGTTTCCAGGTCGTAGGCGCTTTCGCCCGCCTGGGCCATCATGTCCATCAGTTTCCCCACCCCGTGATACCCGAACACTGTGTGGTCATTGGACAGGTTCACGATGTGCCGGCTCCCGGTGATGTATGCCGCGTCGAACCCTATAGCCAGGGCGTCAGGGCTGCGGTGGGCGAATTTAATCACATTGGTATGGGTCGGTTCGATGAGCGCCACGCCCGCACCAAGCACTTCCTCCACCGCCCCCTCGTCAAAAGGCAGCACCTCGTCGGTCACCACGCTTTCCACGCAAAACCCGTACCGCAGCAAGGCCCTTGCCAGGGCAAAGGGCTTGAGCACCGCGCCGCCGGACACGCTCACCGGCCTGCCGCCCAGAAATGCCCTGGCCTGCCGGATCTTCTCCTCGGCCTTAGCCGCATCCGCCGAAAGCCCGTATGTGGGGCGCGCCCCCAGGAAATCCGCTATCCCCCGGTACTGTTCGGATATTTCGCCCACATCATACGTGGCGGCCAGGGACATAAACGGCGTCCCCAGCCGTTCCTCCAGATGCGACGCAGCCAGGCGCGCCGCCGGCATCATCACGAAATTGTATGAGCTGCGCGCCATTTCCAGGAACCCGTCAAAGGTGGCGTACATGGAGATGTGGCGGATGTCCGTGACTCCGCAGCCGCGCAGGAAACGGTGCAGCTCCCCCCGCTCATCCAGCGGCACGAAATTCCCGATGAAATTCACCCCCCTGTCCTTGGGCAACGGCCCCAGGAGGCCATACATCATATCCTGGGTGCTGACCGGAGGTGGTGTCGGGCCATCCAGGGAGATCGGGTTCATATGCCCCACCCGGAAGAGGACATCCGGGTATTCCATGGCCAATTCATGGGCAAGGGCATCCAGGTCGGTGCCGATCAGGTCATCCAGGCAGCTCACGTAGAGCAGCACGACCCGGGGCCTTTTCGGCAGCTGCGCCAAGAGCTGGGACACACCATCCCGCACCACGTCGTCGATGCCGCCGATGATGTCCTCCCGGTCCAGGAAACAGTACGCCACACGGTCCTTGAACCCCTGCGCCACCGCGCCCAGGGCCCCATGCCGCCCGCAGGCCGACGGGCAAAAGAAGATCATGTGGCTCTCCGGCAGCAGCGACGCGATACGCACCAACCCCCAGTCGCCGTGGGATGGGGCGGTGTATGTCAATGTCTCCTCAAACAGTTCCCGGAATGGCATGTGCCAGGCCCCCTTTCCCAAAATGAAGCGGCATCGGCGCCACTTCGCCCCGCAGCCCTGCGGCGCAGCACCCGAGCACCGCGCCGGCCAGCCGCCGGTACTCCCCTGCGATCTCGGATTCCGGGAAAGCCTGGATCACCGTCTGGGACAAATCCTCCGCCATCTGCACCGCGCCGCTGCGGCTGATTTTCGCGATGATCTCCCCGCCCGTGTCCTCGGCCAGCCGCGCCACCAGCGCATCCTCATCCTTCACATTGCGGCAGTTCTGGATGATGCCCGCATAGTTGGCATAGCCCCTTTTCCCGAAACCCTCCACCGCCAGGGCGATGTTGCGGGCGGCGAAGAGGGCCATGGCCTCCCCTGATGTGACGATGATCACGTGGTCGGCGTACCCGCCCCGGATAGGCATGGCGAAACCGCCGCATACCACGTCCCCCAGCACGTCATAAAGCACCAGGTCCGGTTGGTAGATGTCGAAAGCATGGAGTTCCTCCAGTTTCTTGAAAGCCGAGATGATCCCCAGCCCCGCACACCCCACACCCGGCGTGGGGCCGCCGGATTCCACACAAAGCACCCCGCCGAAACCACGGAAGACCACGTCTTCCAGGGCCACGCCTGTGCCCTTTTCCCGGATTTGCTCCAGCACCGTGGGTATCCGCCGCCCCACCAGGTTCATGGTGGAGTCCGCCTTGGGGTCGCACCCGACCTGCATGACCCGATAGCCCATCCCCGCAAACGCCGCCGCCAGGTTGGAAGTGGTCGTGCTCTTCCCGATGCCCCCCTTTCCGTAAATCGCGATCTTGTACATGCAAGTCCTCCCTATACACTCCGCAAAACCTCTTTGCAAAACAGTATGACAGCCATGGTCGCAGCGTTCAGCTGCGCGAATATCCACTCTGTAAAAAACCTCTTTACAAAACAGGGCGGCTGTGATATAACCGAAACATCACGGTTAGCGTATGATAACCGACAGGGCCGCTACACCACCCCTTGGGCAAAATGGCACCGCATACACGATTTATCAGGTGCCCGGCCAGTCGGGTACTGGATCATCCGGGTACCCGGCCAGCCTAGCGCTTGATTACCCGAGTTCCCGACCATCCAGGTGCTTGACCAACCGGGTGTCCGATCAGTCAGGCGTCTGGTCAGCTGGGCACTTGGCCAGTCGGGTACTGGATCAGCCGGGTACCCGGCCAGTCGAGTTAGCATACGCTCACCAACTGGCAGGAGTATACCACGGCTTCACCAAAAAATCTGTACCAGCTGATACAAATTGTAAAGAAAGGAAACCCCCATGCGTACCCCCGCCACTGCAAAAAAGGGATACCCCGTGCGTACCCCCACCACTGCAAAAAAGGGATACCCCGTGCGTACCCCCACCATTGCAAAGAAAGGAAACCCCCATGCGTACCCCCACCCTACATGAATTCCTCTCAGGGATCGATCTGTTCTCAGGGTTGCCCGAAAGACTGGTTGCGGATCTGGCATCGGGCTGCCACTGGGGAAACCATGATAAAAACGAGGCGGTGCATGACATCTGGCAGGGGTTGCCTTCCCTTGGCATCGTGGCCGAAGGCGAGCTGTCCGTGTCATTGGCGTCCCTGGACGGCAGCGAGGCGGTGATGGGCAGCCTGTACCCCGGCGGGCACTTCGGGCTGGGCAACATGTTTTCCGGGGAACCCGCCATCGTGACGCTGCGGGCGCTCTGCGCCACGTCCGTGGTTTACCTGCCCAAAGACAACTTAAGGGGGGCCATGCATCAAAGCCCGGAGCTGACAGGGCGCATCCTGGCCTTCTACAACCGCAAGATCCGCTTCCTCCAGGAACGCATATGCCTGCTGGCCAGCCCATCCCCCAAAGCTCGGGTGTCGGCATATATCCTGAACCACCTGACCGAGCGGGGGGAGTTCTATTTCTGCTGCAGCAAATGCGACCTGTGCCGCCATATAGGCGTGGCGCGCGCCAGCCTCTACCGGGAGCTGGAAGAAATCCGCTCCCTGCCTTGCGTGTCCATGAAAAAGAACAAGATCGAAATCAGCGACCCCGACGCCTTCCGCCGTCACATGCTGGCCGGCTGACCCGCAGTTCCTCAATCGCGGCAACCGCATCGGCGTCGCCGCTCCAAGTAGCTTTCAGCAGGTCTTGGGATGCTTTAAGCACCTGTGCGATCCTCGTCCATTGGGGGCTTTCGATCGCGTTGACAAACTCGCTGTCGATGTAGATTTTGAGCGCCTCATAGGTTCCCGTGCGGGTCCAGTAGTTGTCATACGACTTGCTCGACAGGGTAGCCACCACGGATCTGGGGTTGAACACGGAGGGTGCATTGGGGAAGCTGAACCCGTCATGTAGACCAACGAGACATAAGCCTGGTCCTTCAGCAAAAGCCGCAGGAAATTAAGGTACGCCTCAGAAAACTCTTTGACCACTCGCTTCTGGATCTGGCTTGTCATTTCGCTGACGGTGCCGAACTGGATCAGGAACCTGGCCATATCCAGGAAGATGACGTTGTATTTGTTCAAATGCTTTGCATAGGATTCATCGCCTGCGATTTCCAAACCGACGAACAAGTTTTACGCATCATGCTCGCGGTTGTAATATGCGCCCAGCATGGGTACTCCGCCCGAATCCGCACTTCGGTTCTGTTGGGTAAATATTGGCATAGAACGCCGGAAGAAACGATAGGGAGCCGGAAGAAATCCGCTCCTTGCCCTGCGTGTCCATGAAAAAGAACAAAACCTTGGTTGCACCGCGATAAAATCATGTTATCCCAATTCGACTTCGCGCACAAAATATTGTATCTCAAACTCACATATGCTACAATCAAATCCGAATGTGAATGTTCAGTATTTTGAATTTATCCGAGGAAGAACGCCGCACTCTTTTCCGAAACACAGCGCAGAAAATGGGTGTTCACGAAGCGATTATAGAAAAGGATTTTTGGGTCTGCTTCGTGCTTGAATACCTGTTTCACCAAAGCCGATTCAAAAATCACCTTATCTTCAAGGGCGGCACGAGCCTTTCCAAATGCTTTGGGCTGATACGGAGATTTTCTGAGGATATTGACCTGATTTTGGATTGGAGAATACTAGGATACGAGAAGAGCGAACCGTGGGCAGAGCGTTCAAAGACAAAAATTGAACCGCGCGAGGTTTTCCGGCTTGATCGCAAGCCCGTCGAAACTCCTGCCGTGCGAAAAATAGTATCTGGCAAGCCCTTCTATAAGCGACTGCTCGTCAATTGTCTCTACCATATTGTCATAATTGGCAAGCATCTCGTTGAACGTCTGGCTGGGCGTCGCGCACAGCACGTCGTCAAAACGGGCATAGTCAATGCCGTCAAACGAATCCACAAGACAGTAGTTGACATTTTCAAAATCGCTCAAAAAAGCAATAGATCTTGATAAGGACCGCTTACCGTCAACTTCTTTCATTTATCCCTTCGCCCACTGGAAATCAAGAAAAATCTGGCTCTGAACGATCAACTGATTCTTGGCTGCCGCATGTTATTGCATAACGCTTGACAAACGCACACTTTGAGTTATCATGTAAACATAATGCAGGTTTTCGACTTGGCATTCGTGCAACAGCCTGTTGCACAAACCAATACCACAACGCATGTGAGGTTCCACTGTGAAAGAACCACGCCACTTCTTTCATCACTATTTATGCCGCCAGCTCAAGCGGCGCAATGGGGGTTGCCATGAAACTGTTCCACCTTTCCGACCTTCACCTTGGGAAGTCGGTGCACGAGTTTTCGATGCTTGAAGACCAGGAGTATATCCTGAAAGTTATCTTGGGCATGGCCGGGGAGGAAAAGCCCAGGGCTGTCCTGATCTCCGGCGACGTCTTTGACCGCTTTGTCGCGCCGACGGAGGCGCTGCGGGTTTTTGAGGATTTCCTGGTGGGCCTTACGGCAAAACACATCGACGTCTTTGTCATCAGCGGCAACCACGACTCCGCCGACAGGCTTGCTTTCGGATCGCGCCTCATGGACAGGAGCGGCGTACATATCTCCCCCGTTTACGACGGGAACATCCGGCCTTTCACGCTGGCGGACGAACACGGGGAGGTCGCCATCTACCTTATGCCATTTTTGAAGCCCGCCCAGGTCCGGCGGTTCCATCCGGACGAAAAGATCGAAACCTGGACCGACGCCGTCAGGGCAGCGATCCGCCATATGGACATCGACGGGCGCAGGCGCAACGTCCTGCTCTCCCATCAGTTCGTGACGGGCGCGGTCACCTGCGAGTCGGAGGAAATCTCCGTGGGCGGCACGGACAGTGTCCACCCGGCTGCTCCAACTGGACACAGACAAAGAAAAGCTCTCAGACCGGCAAGGCAAGGTTGCCGGGCTTGTCACCCTGCAAAAAGAACTGGGCAGTGCCCAGGCTGCGTACAC
>JAISUG010000020.1 GCA_031272185.1 Lachnospiraceae bacterium | reverse complement strand
AACAGCAGCTGCTTCCCCACATCCTCCAGGACTTCTATATACTTCGTCTTGTCCACCAGCTGATAAATACCGTCCGTGACCACGCCTTTGTAATCACTCAACAGAAACGGAACCTTCATGACAACCTCCATTTCGCCGCTGACGCCGGCGGGACAAATAGTGATGAAAACGGGTGGCGTGGTTCTTTCACACGATACCAACCCTTCCTGCGAAGCCTGCAACAACCACATGTCTGCGATTCCTTGCGCACTTCACCCATTCGCCCCATACAAAGGCCACATCCATAGACCCCATCAGCGTACTTCACTCATGCGATTCCTTGCGCGCTTCACCCATGCGATTCCCTGCGCGCTTCACTCTTGCAATTCCCCGCGCACATCATCCCTGCGATTCCCTGCGTACTCCATCCATCCGCTTCCCCGCCCGCTGCACCTATGCGATTCCCTGCGCGCTCCACCCATGCGCTTCTCTGTTCACCGCATTCATGCGCTTCCCCGCGCACTGCACCCATGCGATTCCCTGCACACTTTACCCATACGCCCCATCCGCACGCACCGATACCCCCATGCGTTCCCAACACGGCCATGCCTTATGTCTGTTCCTTTGATTATACACCCAAACCACCTGGAAAACAACTTGAAGTTCACCGTTTGGGGCGGTTTTCGGGCGGCTTGTGAGCATTCACACGTCACCCGAGGCCGCCTTTGGCGCCGTGGCAATCCATGGTCTACGGCTATAGTTATTGCTCCACCAACTAACCAATGCGCATTCGACATTGTTTCGTTGGTAGAGCAGTACATCTGAAAGCAAATCTTTGCGTTGTGCATTGTGGAACGTTTGCGTAAAAACCAGTGGATTTTTACCGCCGGTGGGTGTATACTCCAACAAACAAAATATTTACCAGTATTTCTGTATGATTTATATGAATGATGCGTTCCCGATAAACCAGCATTTCCACCAACCATGTGGTACATCAACGCATCACGCAAAGCCGACTCGATGGCCCATTGCAGGCCATTGAGTTTCACCAACTGCGGGGTACATCCACGCATCAAGCGGGATCCAAGGCTACTTCGAATGACTAAACCCGCAAGGAGGACAGCGGCCAAGGCAGGGCATCCAAAAAAGCACCGCCTGGTGCTGCAAATGTATACACCCGCAAGGAGGACAGCCCATGAGCATCGAAATCAATACGGACATATGCATAGGCTGCGCCTCCTGCGCCGAGATCTGCCCCGGTTCGCTGATCCGCATGGTGTCGGTAGAAGGGCTTCCCGCCGCCCCCGCATTGGCGCCGTCCCATGCAAGGACATACCAGTTGATTGCGGAGGCCATGGAGCTTCCCGCCGCCCCCGCATCGCAGTCATCGTATGCCAATACAGAAACTACGCTTGGCAACGGTTCATCTGGTCATATCGGCAGCAGTAAAAGCCGGCCATCACATGAATCGGCAGATGCACCGAGTGCAAGCACCCGCAAAGCCCACATCCCCCACCCGGAGCGCTGCTGGGGCTGCGCATCCTGTGTGAAGGAGTGCCCCATACAGGCGATCTCCCTTTACCTGGGCGAAGACATGGGCGGGCGCGGCGGGCGCATGAGTGCACGCCGGGACGGGACGAAACTACACTGGACCGTGCGCAAGGCAGACGGCGCCACCGTCACCGTCACCACCGACAGCCGCAGTGCGAACCGATACTAGGGTGGGCTTCTCCCACCCCGGGTGGGCTTCTCCCACCCCGAGTGGGGTTCCCCCCCACCCCGAGTGGGCTGCCAACGCACCATCACATAGCGAGGAGATTTTACGACCATGCTGACCCATTTGGACCAATTGGAAGCGGAGGCGATTTTCATCTTCCGGGAAGTGGCCGCGGAGTGCGAGCGGCCCGTGATGCTCTACTCCATCGGCAAGGACAGCTCCGTGATGCTGCACCTGGCAAGCAAGGCATTCTACCCGGAAAAACCGCCCTTCCCTTTCCTGCACATTGACACCGGCTGGAAATTCCACGAGATGATCACCTTCCGTGACCGCCGCGCCAGGGAACTGGGCATCGAGATGCTGGTGTGGCGCAACGAAGACGCCATCCGCCGGGGCATCAACCCTTTCGACCACGGTGCATCCTACACGGACATCATGAAGACACAGGCGCTGCGGGACGCCCTCACCCACCATGGGTTCACGGCGGCGTTCGGCGGCGGGCGCCGGGACGAGGAGAAATCCAGGGCCAAGGAGCGGGTGTTTTCCTTCCGCAACGCGCACCACGCCTGGGACCCAAAAAACCAGCGCCCCGAGATGTGGAAGCTCTACAACACCCGCATCCACAAAGGGGAGAGCATCCGCGTGTTCCCCCTGTCCAATTGGACCGAAAAGGACATTTGGCAGTACATCCGCCGGGAGGGCATCGACATCGTGCCCCTCTACTTCGCCAAAGAGCGGCCGGTGGTCTACCGGGACGGCAACATCATCATGGTGGACGACGGGCGCATGCGCCTGCTGCCCGGGGAAATCCCCCAGCAAAAAAAGGTGCGTTTCCGCACATTGGGCTGCTACCCCCTCACCGGGGGCGTGGAGTCGGATGCGGACACGCTGGATGCGGTGATACAGGAAACATTGGCGGCGGCCACCAGCGAGCGCACGAGCCGGGTCATCGACAATGAAGCCGCCGGGAGCATGGAGAGGCGCAAGCGGGAAGGGTACTTTTGAAGAGTACACCAGTGCCTCCATCCACAGTCAAGAAGGAGAGGCGCAAGCGCGCCGCAGCCATACATACATGGCACTCACGAAAGCATCAAACCGACGCTGGAGGAGTGCCGAGCGGCAAGGGCGCGCCGCAGCCATATATACATGACACTCACGAAAGGGATTCGTGTGAAAGAACCACGCCAATTCCTTCATCACTATTTGCACTGCGTCGTCAGCGGCGGAACGGAGATTCACATGGGAAATGTTGCCACAATGGAACCGGGCGTGGTGATTGTCGCCGGCCATGAAGAAACGAACGCACAGACCGGCCTCCTCAAATTCATCACCTGCGGCAGCGTGGACGACGGGAAATCCACCCTCATCGGCCACCTGCTCTACGACTCCAAGCTCCTCTACGCGGACCAGGAACAGGCGCTCATCCTGGACAGCCGGGTGGGCAGCCGTGGGGGCGAGATCGACTACTCCCTGCTGCTGGACGGCCTCATGGCGGAACGGGAGCAGGGGATCACCATCGACGTGGCCTACCGGTACTTCACCACCGACGCCCGGAGCTTCATCGTGGCGGACACGCCTGGGCACGAGGAATACACCCGCAACATGGCGGTGGGCGCATCCTTCGCTGACCTGGCGGTGATCCTGGTGGACGCCGTGCGGGGCGTGCAGGTCCAGACCAGGCGCCACGCCCGCATCTGCGCGCTCATGGGCATGAAGCACTTCGTCTTCGCGGTGAACAAGATGGACCTGGTGGGTTTCGAGGAAACCCATTTCGCAGACATATTGAAAGACATCCGCGGCCTCCAAGGCGACCTGGGGCTGCGCCATGTGACCGTCATCCCCGTCAGCGCCACCGAGGGGGACAATGTGACCGCGCCGTCGGGCCGGATGCCCTGGTACCAGGGGCCCACCCTTTTGCGGGAACTGGAAACCGTGGACGTGACAAGCAATGGTACCGAGCCGGGGTTCTACATGCCGGTGCAGCGGGTGAGCCGCCCCGACCACAGCTTCCGGGGGTTCTTGGGCCAGGCGGAGGCGGGCTGCGTCAAGGTGGGCGACCGTGTGCGGGCGCTCCCCAGCGGGCAGAGCGCCTACGTGAAAGGGATCTACGCCGCCGGCGTCGAAGCTATGGAGGCCACAAAGGGCCAGCCCGTCACCCTCACCCTGGACCGGGAACTGGATATTTCCAGGGGCTGCGTGCTGGAAAAGGACACACGGCTGCAGGTGGGCCAGGACTTCACCGCCACCATCCTCTGGATGGACGATGCGCCCCTGTCCCCGGGCAGGGAGTACTGGGCCAAGATCGGCGAGAACCTGCTCACCGCCACCGTCACGGAGGCACTTGGCAAGACCGACGTGAACACCGGGGAGCAGCTTGCGGCGGGCGAGATCACCAAGAACGAGATCGCCCATATCGCGGTGTCATTGGCGCACCCCATCCCCATCGCCCCTTTCAAATCCTACAAAACCATGGGTGAGATGATCCTCATCGACCGTGTGACCCACGCCACCTGCGCCTGCGGGGTGGTGGAGCGCATCACGGACGCCCCCGCCAAGGAAACCAGCGAGATCCTCACCAAGGGGATGCGCCTGGACACCCTCCTGATCCACGGCGCCAAGGGGAACGACGCATTCGGCTCCACGCTGCCGCCCATCTACCAGGTGTCCGCGTTCGCCTGCGACACCGCACAGAAGCTGGAAAAGGTCTTCGGCAACAAGGCGCCCGGGTTCGCCTACACCCGGATCTCCAACCCCACCGTGTCCGCATTCGAGCGCAAGGTGGCCCAGATCGAGGGCGGGTTCGACGCGGTGGGCTGCGCCTCGGGCATGGCCGCCATCTCCATGGCCCTCCTGGCCATCCTCCAAAGCGGCGACGAGATCATCTCCGGCAGCGGGCTCTTCGGCGGGACGCTGGACTTTTTCCAGGACCTGCGCGCCTTTGGCATCGACACCCGCTTCCTGCCGGAAGTCACGGCGGATGCGGTGGAATCTGCCATCACCCCCCGCACCAAAGCCATCTTCGCGGAGCTCATCGGCAACCCGCGCCTGGACGTGGTGGACATCCGCGGGGTGGCGGAGGTGGCCAACAGGCACCGCATCCCGCTCATCATCGACAGCACCACCGCCACTTTCGCGCTGGTGCGGCCCCTGGAGCTGGGCGCCCACATCGTGGTCCATTCTTCATCCAAATACATCAACGGCAGCGGCGACGCCATCTCCGGCGTCATCGTGGACGGCGGCAAATTCGACTGGGACTTCGGGAAATTCCCGCCCCTGGCCAAGTACAGGCAGTTCGGCAAATTCGCCTACACTGCCCGCCTGCGCCAGGATGTCTGGCGCAACTTCGGCCCCTGCCTCGCCCCCCAGAACGCGTACCTCAACTGCCTGGGGCTGGAGACACTGGGCGTGCGCATGGAAAGGCTTTGCTCCAATGCGCTCCGGCTGGCGCGCTTCCTGGCCGATTCCGGGAAACTTGCGGCGGTGAACTACCCCGGCCTGCCCCAAAGCCCCTACCATGATTTGGTGCAGCGGCAGATGCGCAGGGGCATGGGCGGCGCCATCCTCACCCTCCGGGCCGGGTCTCGGGAGCGGGCGTTCGCGCTGGTCAATGCGCTGCGCTACGCCTGCATCGCCACCAACATCGGCGACGTGCGCACATTGGTGATCCATGCGGCGTCCACCATATACAACCACTCCACCCAGGAGCAGAAAGAACACGCCGGCGTCTACGACGACCTGATCCGCGTCAGCGTGGGCCTGGAAGACATAGAGGACCTGAAAGAAGACTTCGCCCAGGCGATGGAAAAAATGATGATACAGGGGGTACCACATGGCAATTGATTACAAAGCGCTCAAAAACGGCGGCTTCATGCGCCAGATCCAGAAAGACCGGTTTTCCCTGCGCCTGAAAGTCGTGGGGGGCCACCTCACCTCGGACCAGCTGGACACCATCACCCGTGTCAGCCGCCAATACGGCGACGGGCGCGTGCACCTCACCTCCCGCCAGGGGGTGGAGATCCCCTTCATCCGGCTGGAAGACGTGGAGACCGTCAAGGAGGAGCTGGCGGCGGGGGGCGTGGACACCGGCGTGTGCGGCCCCAGGGTGCGCACTGTGACGGCATGCCAGGGCCAGGCCATCTGCCCCTCGGGGTGCATTGACACCTATGCCCTGGCGGTGGAGATCTCCGACCGGTACTTCGGGCGGCAGCTCCCCCACAAATTCAAATTCGGCGTCACCGGCTGCATGAACAACTGCCTGAAAGCCGAGGAAAACGACCTGGGGGTCAAAGGCGGCCTCGCCGTCTCCTGGAAAAAGGACGCATGCACCCTCTGCGGCGTCTGCACCAAGGCCTGCCGGGAAGGCGCCCTCACCCAGACCGAGACCGAAATCGTATTGGACGAAAGCCGCTGCAACCACTGCGGCCGCTGCGCGAAGTCCTGCCCTTTCGACGCCTGGGACGGCGCGTCCGGCTACATCCTGTCCTTCGGCGGCACATTCGGCAACCTCATCGCCAAAGGGGAGGAGATCCTGCCCATCATAAGGGACAAGGAAACCCTCTTCCGGGTGGCAGACGCGGCGCTGGCGTTTTTCGACGCCCACGGCCGGCCCAGCGAGCGCTTCCGGGTTTCCATCGACCGCGCCGGGTGGGACACATTCAAAGAAGCGATCCGGGCCGCATACGAGGGGTGATGGCAGCGGGCGCCACAGTGCCGGGCCGATTACATAGGTTGTCCGACGCCATATCGCCACATGGACCATCACTTAGACGCGCGCGGCACAGTGCCATACCCATGCCCGTGTTTTGACAGCACGATGTTTGTCGAAGCAAGAAAGGAAACGATACCATGGCAACGCAACCGCTGACAGACATCCTCCCCGACGCCGCCGTGGACATCACCGACGTGGTGTGCCCCGTCACTTTCGTGAAAGCCAAGGTGGCCCTGGAGGAATTGGACGAAGGCCAGATACTCTCCGTCCGCATGAACGACGGGGAACCCGTGCAAAACGTCCCCCGCAGCATCAAGGAAGAAGGCCACCAGGTACTGAAACTCATAGACAATGGGGACGGCACCTACCAGCTCCTCGTGCGAAAGATGGGGGAGTGACCGGCGCGCGCACCAATACCAACGAGCCGGCCTCCCCGCCTTGCAAGCAGCTTGACCACAAATCATGGCCAAATGCATAGCGCAATGTGCAATGGCCACGTCAGCCGACGCAGTGTTTGCAGATGACGAACATTGTACGGCCGAAATACAGGATACAACCGCAGCCGGCATAGCTGCGCTCCTTGCGCGAAAAGTGGGGGAGAAAAGAAACGGAGGGAACCATGACCATCACGGTTGCAGGAAACAAGAAAGAATACCCGGACGGGCTCACAGTGGCAGCGCTGCTGGCGGCAGAAAACGTGGAGACGCCGGAATACGTCACCGTCTCCCTCAACGACGATTTCGTGCCGGGCGACAGCTTCGACCAGACGGTGCTGGGAGACGGCGACGAAGTGGAGTTCATGTACTTCATGGGCGGGGGACGCTGACCGCTAGTCACAGGCCACACGGCCCCCAGCCCCACTATCGCGACCGCACGGACACAGGCCACATGGCCCCCGCCCCACTCCCACGACCACACGGACACAGGCCACGCGGCCACCGCCCCACTATCGCGACCGCACCGGCGCCGCCGCCGAGAAAGCGAGGCAACACATGCCCTTCACCAATGACCAGCTCCAGCGCTACTCCCGCCACATCATCCTCCAGGAAGTGGGTGCCAAGGGCCAGCGCAAACTCTGCGAGGCCAAAGTCCTGATCATCGGGGCCGGCGGCCTGGGCGCCCCTGCAGCCCTCTACCTGGCGGCGGCGGGCATCGGAACCATCGGCATCGCGGATGCGGACGAGGTGGACCTGTCCAACCTCCAGCGCCAGGTCATCCACACCACGCCGGACGTGGGCAAGGCCAAGGTGCTCTCCGCGCAGGAAACCATGAACCGGATCAACCCGGAAGTGACCGTCAAGACATACAGGACGTTCGTCATGGCGGACAACATCATGGAACTCATCGCAGACTACGACTTCATCCTGGACGGCACGGACAACTTCCCCGCGAAGTTCCTGATCAACGACGCCTGCGTCCTGGCGGGTAAACCATTCTCCCATGCGGGCATCATCCGATTCAAAGGGCAGCTCATGACCTACGTCCCCGGGCAGGGGCCCTGCTACCGCTGCGTGTTCCGGGAACCCCCGCCCCCGGATGCGGTGCCCACCTGCAAACAGGCCGGCGTCATCGGGGCCATGGGCGGCGTCATCGGCTCCCTCCAGGCCATGGAAGCCATCAAATACATCCTGGGCAAAGGGGACCTGCTCACCGGGTACCTCCTGACCTACGATGCACTCAAAATGGACTTCCGCAAGATCCGCCTGCCCCGCCGGGACACCTGCGCCGTCTGCGGCAAATCCCCCACCATCCTTGCGCCTTTCGATTATGCACAGGCGGTATGCGAGCTGGGGTGAAGAAAGGAAAACCCACATGCGTGTCCTACTCACCACATCCGACTATGAGAAGATCCTCCGCCACGCCCAGGAAGGCCTCCCATACGAGGCCTGCGGTTTGCTGGCGGGCGAGAAAGTGGAAAGCGCCATTTCCCCTGCCGCCTTTTCCGGCACGGCAGCCGACACCGGCACAGGCCATGTGGCAGGCCCGGCTGCCACCCCCGGCGCCTCCATCCGCGATGTCGGCCCGGCTGCCACCCCCGACATCTCCATCCGCGATGTCGGCCCGGACGCCACCCCCGGCGCCTCCATCCGCGATGTCGGCCCGGCTGCCACCCCCGACATCTTCATCCGCAAAGTCTACCCGCTCTCCAACCCGGACCAAAGCGCCGAGCACTTCTCCATCGACCCCCGGGAGCAACTGGCAGCCATCAAGGACATGCGGGCAAATGGCCTCTCTCCCCTGGGCAACTTCCACTCCCACCCATCCACCCCCGCGCGCCCGTCCCAGGAAGACATCCGCCTGGCCCGCGACCCCGCCGCCATCTACATGATCCTCTCCCTGGCCACCGCACCCCCCACGCTGCGTGCCTTCCAGGTCACCGGCGGCCGGGTGCAGGAAGCCCCGGTAGTCATCGATTCAGGCCGCCAATCGGGAACCGCCGAGTCACTGCCCAGCCATCACACCTGAAACCCACCCTCCACACTGTCGCAAGTTGCTCCCTTTCGGACTGTCACAACCACCGTTTAGGGATCGCTTTCTAAACTGTATCCCGAAGAACGGGAGCAGAGCCTCCATTTGAATGCTTTTTGTGCGGCATCTCAACGCAAGCGCACGTCCAAAAGCCAATCCAAGGCATAGATTTGCCGGATACCATTGTGCGAAGCTTCAGGGTCAGGATCAAGAGTCAGCAACACTTTCGGGTTGTGGTCGGCAATACTGTCAAGCGGGCGCAACTCCCTCGCAAGGGTGTTTTCATCACGGACTGTGAGCGCGACTTGATAATATGTTACCCCGCGTTCGTCCGTGGCGACAAAGTCAATTCCATGGTTGCCCACCTTCCCTATCCGCACATCGTATCCTCTGCGCAGCAACTCGAGGTAAACGACATTTTCAAGGGCGCGACCCATATCAGCCTTTTGCGCCCCCAGCAGATAATACCTTAGTCCGATGTCAACGACATAGTATTTTTCGCCCGTTTTCAGATTTTGTTTCCCTTTAACATCGTACCGTTCGGCTTTATAAAGAATGAAGCTGTCGCAAAGCGCTTCCAGATAACTATCGACGGTATGCGTGGAGATTTTCCTTCCATCGCCGGTCAGCGTATCCGCAATTCTCTTGGCGCTGCACATATTGCCGATATTATCAAACATGAAGCGTATCACATTTTCAAGAGCTGAAACATCAGCTACTCTCTTTCTCTGCACTACATCCTTTAGGACGACGGATGTATATATGCCGTCGAGGTATGCCCTGATGTCTTTCGGCTTATTAAGCTCCAGAGCGTACGGGAAAGAACTGTTTTCCAAATAACTGCGGTATTTTATCGCAACGTCTGTTTTGCCGCCCAACGCGCTGATATACTCACCTAACGACAGCGGCAACATCTTTATCTCCACATAACGCCCGGAAAGCAGTGTAGCCAGCTCGCCTGATAATAGATAAGCATTGGAACCGGTGACATATACATCGCAGTTCTTTTTGATAAACAGGCTGTCCACCACGCGCTGCCACTGCCCGACGTGCTGGATTTCGTCCAGAATGATGTAGTTCATTTTATCTTGTATCAAACGGTTTCTTATATAATCGTACAAGACTTTGCGGTCTGTCAGGCGTTCATTGTCGGCGTCCTCAAAATTTATCATGGTAATCTGTTCTTCCGATACGCCGCTATTAACCAGCTCATCCCTGAACATTTCAAGCAACGTTGACTTTCCGCAACGACGGATGCCCGTAACCACCTTAACAAGCTGTCTATCCCGGAAACTGCGAAGCTGAGATAGGTATTCGTTCCTTATAATCATGGTAACCTCCACTCCGCCGCTGACGCTGGCGGCACAAATGGTGATGAAAGAAGTGGCGTGGTTTTTTCACACGAAACCCTCATGTGTCCAATTATAAATCAATAATGTTGAGAAATCAAGATATTATTGCAATTAGTTTCAATAATTTATATTGCCTAATATATTTTTGCACTTAATTTCATTATTTTAGTCACAAAGCTTGTCTACGGTCGCAACAAAAAGTGCTTGCAGTTTTTGTTGTGGCTATGTAAAATTTCGTTGTAAATTTTGTTGATGACACAATAGAAAGGGAAAGGGATAGTCATATCAATAATCCGACCATCGCACTCCGAACCTCTATGCGCGATTTCAGAGAAGAGACTTGGCTCACAAACATACCGCTTTACGGAATCGGAATCGCGCTTGACGAATGAAGCCAAAAGCGGATCTGTAGTTCATGGCGAAGGTTTGTCGGACTGTCTTACTGAAAAGCTCGGCAAAGTTTAATGTACAAAATAAACCGCGGTTAATTAAGACAATATCACATGTCGGTCATACGAACGGGCGCAGTAGTGAATAAAGTTATAGACATTTAATAACTTGCGTGTTATAATGGTATCGGAAAGCGAGGGAAACACGATGCCGGAGATAACAAGATTTTACGGAATTATCATTAAAATTTTTCTGACGAGAGAACACAACCCGCCCCATTTCCATGCAGTATATGGCGAGTACAACGGCAGTTTTGATATTCAAACTCTGGAAATG
>JAISUG010000010.1 GCA_031272185.1 Lachnospiraceae bacterium | reverse complement strand
ACACCCCCGCCACCCATATGCGGGCAAGCTGGTGTTCACGGCGTTTTCCGGGTCCCACCAGGATGCCATCAACAAGGGGATGCAGGCGAGGGAGGAGAGGCGTTCCTATGTGTGGGAGGTGCCTTACCTGCCCATCGACCCCAGCGACATCGGGCGCCGGTACGAGCCGGTGGTGCGCATCAACTCCCAATCCGGCAAGGGCGGCGTGGCGTTCGTCATGGACAATTTCTACGGCTTCAAGCTGCCCAAGGGGATGCACAAGGAATTCGCGGACGTGATCCAGGAGATCTCGGAGAAACAGGGCGAGGTGTCCCCCGAGCAGATCATGGAGGAGTTCCGGAACCACTACCTGGAGAGAAAGGAGCCGCTGCATTTCCGCAAGAGCGTCATCACGGACACGGAGGCGCCGGACGGCTCATTTGCCACCAAGGCCATCGTCACATATACCCAGAACGGCATCGAGAAGGTGTTCGAGGGTGTGGGCAACGGCCCCATAGATGCGGTGCAGAGGGGGCTGGAAGAGGTGCTGGGCGCCCAGCTGAAGGTGCTGGACTACAGCGAGCACGCCCTGCGGTCGGGGTCCAACGCCCAGGCGGCGTCGTACATACACCTCCTGGACGTAAAGGGCGGCAAAGCCACGTACGGCGTGGGCATCAGCTCCAACATCACCCGGGCTTCCATACGAGGGCTGTTCTCGGCTGTGAACCGGTTGTTCTTTTGAGGGTTGCGGGCGGCTGCTTGTCAGCCGCCCATTTGAAGGTTACAAGTCACTCCCTAGACATCCGATGAGGCGTAGGGGCGTGCCCAAGCTGCTGTGTGCTGGTTTTTTGAAAATAATCCTTGACACACCCGGATGGATGGATTATAATATCTCTCTGTGACGTTTGGCGGATGCCGTTACCAAAGCCCCGGAAACGACTTCCTGCCGACGGACGCTGTGTTTTTGTGCTTGCCAATGTGAGCCGGCGCTCACGTGAGCCATTGCGGTCGCCGCGGTTTCTTGTTGTTTGCGGGTCCGGCGCGGCCGCATGATACGATATTTAGGAGGATGACCGATGAAGAGCTATATGGCGAATCCGGCGGCGATTGAACGCAAATGGTATGTGGTCGATGCCGCTGATTATACATTGGGGCGTTTGGCCTCTCAGGTGGCGGCGATCCTGCGGGGGAAGAACAAGCCCACATTCACGCCCTTTTTGGACTGCGGGGACAATGTAATCGTGGTCAATGCGGCGAAACTGCGGGTGACGGGACGGAAACTGGAACAGAAGATCTATTATCACCACTCCGAGTACGTGGGCGGGATGAAGGAAACGACCCTCCGCCAGATGAAGGCGAAGAAACCCGAAAGGGTGGTGGAACTCGCCGTCAAGGGCATGCTCCCCAAGGGACCGCTCGGAAAGCAGATGTATCGGAAGCTCCATGTGTACGCCGGGCCGGACCACGAACAGGCCGCCCAGAAACCCGAAGCTTTGAAACTGAGTGTGTGAGAGGGCCGATAAGGAGGGAGATATGTCTGATCTGAGATATTATGGCACGGGCAGGAGGAAAAAATCTGTCGCCAGGGTATATTTGATTCCGGGGACCGGGAAGATCACCATCAACAAAAGGGACATTGACGACTATTTCGGCATGGAGACCCTGAAGGTGGTGGTGCGCCAGCCGTTGGTGGCCACGCAGAACGTGGGCAAGTTCGACATGTTGGTAAACGTGGTGGGCGGCGGGTTCACCGGCCAGGCGGGCGCCATCCGCCATGGTGCGGCCAGGGCCCTGCTCCAGGCGGACGTGGAGTACCGCCCCGTGCTGAAGAAGGCGGGGTACCTCACCCGTGACCCGCGCATGAAAGAGAGAAAGAAATACGGCCTCAAAGCCGCAAGGCGGGCGCCGCAGTTCTCCAAGCGCTGATGTAGGGTTTCTCGTGATAGTTTGTGCATTAAGGAGATAGAAGATGAAAGAGGGTATCCATCCCGCTTACTACCAGGCCAAGGTGGTATGCAACTGCGGGAACGAGTTCACGACAGGTTCCACGAAGAAAGAAATCCACGTGGAAGTGTGTTCCAAGTGCCATTCGTTCTACACCGGCCAGCAAAAGACGGCCTTGGCGCGCGGGCGCATCGACAAGTTCAACCGCAAGTACGGGATACAGGCAGCCAACTAGCGAAGCAAAGCATATTTTGTGTTGCGGAAATATGGCGGCACCGGTCCGCATAGGCATTTCCTGCGGCGCAAATCAGGTTGAGGTAAGTGGGGACACTTATGCTCAACCTATTTTTTCGAAGTGGGAATCTGTGCGATGGGAACGGGCGTCACGCAAATCGATGAATGAGTGGCACTGCCGGGGGACACCTGACTGAGTTCAGGTGGCGGCATGTGGCCGAAAACCAATGGGTGGCTTTGGCAGAAAGGTCGAAATGAAATATTCCGGTATCGGTGGGCAGGCGGTCATCGAGGGCATCATGATGAAGAACAAGCAGGACTACGCCACGGCGGTGCGAAAGCCTGACGGCGCTATAGCCATGCAGCGCGACACCTATGTGAGCCTGTCCGATAAGGTGAAACTCTTTTCCCTGCCCTTTATACGGGGCACTTTCGCTTTCATCGATTCGTTCGTGCTGGGGATGAAAACGCTGAGCTTCTCGGCTGGCATCTATGAGGGCGGGGAGGAGGCCCAGGAAAGCGAGGCCCAGGAAAGCGAGGCCCAGGAGGGCGAGAGCCAGGAGGGCGAAGCCCAGACGGGAGAAGAGGGGGGCGGGGAGGAGACCAGGCATAGCGCGTGTGGCCACGGAGCCGTCCCCGACGCAAATGAAGCAACCCCTGAAACAAGTACGGAAACACCGGCGAGGGCCGGATCGTTGCAGGAAAAAGGTTCGGGGGGGAAACTGGAAAAGGCGGTGGTCGCGCTCACCATGGCTGTGTCCATCGTGCTGGCGGTGGGGATCTTCATGGTGCTGCCCATGTTCATCAGCGGGCTGTTTACACGCATCCTGCCCACCCATGCTGCACGGGCGGTGCTGGAAGGGTTCATACGCATCGGCATCTTCGTGGCATACATCAAACTGGTTTCCCGGATGGAGGATATCCGCCGCACTTTCATGTACCACGGCGCCGAACACAAATGCATCAACTGCCTGGAACACGGGCTGGAATTGACGGTGGACAATGTGCGCTCGTCCTCCAAGCAGCACAAACGCTGCGGCACCAGCTTCCTGCTCATCGTGATGGTCATCAGCATCCTGGTGTTCATGGTGGTGCGGACGGACACGCTGTGGCTGCGGGCATTGAGCCGCATAGTGCTGATCCCCGTCATCGCGGGGATATCATACGAGTTTCTGCGCGTCGCCGGGCGCAGCGACTCCAAGCTGGTGGACATACTCAGCAAGCCCGGGATGTGGATGCAGAACCTCACCACGAAGGAACCCGACGACAGCATGATCGAGGTGGCCATCGTCGCCGTGGAGGCAGTGTTCGACTGGAAAGAATATTTGAGGGAGAATTTCGGGGATGACCTGGCGGGAAATGCTTGAAACGGGCGCACACGCACTTAAAAACGCCGGGGTCGAAGAGTACGAGACCGATGCCAGGGAGTTGCTGTTGCATGCTACCGGGATGACGCTTACGCAGTATCTGATGATGCAGGACCAGGAATTGCCTGCAATGACAGGCAAAAGCCCTGCCATCGAGGACGGAACCGGGCAAGGAACCGGGCAAGGAACCGGGAAAGAGACCAAGGAAGGAACCGGGAAAAGAACCGAGAGAATCCACGGGAAAGACGGGGCGAAAGATCAGGGAGGGGCGCAAGAAACTGAGGATAATTCCGAGAAATACATGAAACTGATAGGGGAGCGGGCGAGGCGTGTGCCCCTGCAGCACCTTACCGGGGAACAGTGGTTTATGGGATACCCGTTCCGGGTGACGCAGGATGTACTGATCCCCCGTGTGGACACGGAAGCGCTGGTGGAAACAGTGCTGGAGGTGTGCGCTCATCCGGGCAGCAACACGAGTCCGGCAAGCAAGCTGACCGGCTTGGTGGAAACCGTGCCGGAGGTGTGCGCTCATCCGGGCAGCAACACGAGTCCGGCAAGCAAGCTGAACGGCTCGGTGGAACCCGTGCCGGAGGCATGCGCTCATCCAAACAGCCAAGCCGGCCTCGCCGCGACAGATGAAACTGCACGGTGCGGAAGCGAAAAACACCGGTACCGCCTGCTGGATCTGTGTACGGGGAGCGGGTGCATCGCCATCAGCCTGGCGTTGCTTGGACGGTTTTCATATGTGGCGGCGACGGATTTAAGCGAGGCTGCGCTGGCGCTGGCAAGGGAAAACGCCCGGAAGTTGTTGGGGGGGGCACGAAGCGGGGGCGAAAGGCAGGGATGTCGGGACAATCAGTCCGGTGGCGTGGTGATAGAATTTTTCCGGGGGGATCTGTTCGAGGCACTATCGTGTGAAAGGGGCCAAATGGCGACACCTGCCGACCCTATGGTATGCGTCGTTGAGGAAATGCTGTTGCAGGGAACGGATGGGTGGATGCCTGGAGCTGATAGCTATCGGCGAAACGGGTGCCGATTCGACGTCATCGTGTCCAACCCGCCTTACATACCGGATGGGGAGATAGACGCATTGATGCCTGAGGTGCGGGATCACGAGCCATGGGGGGCGCTTCGGGGGGGCGGCGACGGGCTGGATTTTTACAGGCGCATCGCGGCGGGGGCAGGACATTATATGAAGGACGGCGGCCGCATTTTCCTGGAAATCGGCGACGGCCAGGCCGGGGCGGTGATGGGGCTTTTGGGGCGTGCCGGGTTTTCTGAGATTTCCATGAAACGTGACCTCTCAGGCCGGGAACGGGTGGTGTTCGCAAGGTGGATGTGCACATAGATGGGCGCTGGGTATAAGTATGGCAACCGACATATCGAAATGTGCTTGCATGCCCGACAATCTGCGGTTGTATGCTCGTCGGGCGACGTGCAAGCATAAAAACACATGTCGTTGACTATAGTTACAGGATATAGGTTAGAACGCGCAGCCTCGGATGGCAAGCGGGAACACCGGCGGTCGGTACGCATTTTGCATGATCGTGGTGGGGAGGTAGGGTTTACCGTGTTTGATCGATTGGATGACATATTGATACATTATGAAGAAATCATGCGGGAGCTGGCGGATCCTGCCCTGGCGGGGGACCAGAAGCGTTTCCGCGCACTGATGAAAGAGCAGGCGGACCTGCAGCCTTTGGTGGACGCATACCGCGCCTACAAGAAAGCGAAACAGGACATAGAGGACAGCCTGTCCATGCTGGAATCGGAAAATGACGAGGAAATGCGGGACATGCTCAAAGAGGAGCTCGCCGGCGCCAAGGGGCGCGCGGAGGCATTGGAACATGATATGAAGGTGCTGCTCCTGCCCAAAGACCCCAACGACGAGAAGAATATCTTCGTGGAGATCCGCGCGGGGGCAGGAGGGGACGAGGCGGCGCTGTTCGCGGCGGAGCTATACCGCATGTATGTTTTCTATGCGGAGGGGCGGCATTGGAAAGTGGAAACCATCCATGTCAACGAAAGTGGCATCGGCGGGTTCAAGGAAGTGGTGTTCCAGGTGACGGGCGCGGGGGCATACTCCAAGCTCAAATACGAAAGCGGCGTCCACCGGGTGCAGCGGGTGCCCAAAACAGAGGCCGGGGGGCGCATCCATACATCCACCGCCACGGTGGCTGTGATGCCGGAAGCCGAGGAAGTGGACGTGGAGATCGATCTGAATGACTGCAAGTTCGACGTGTTCCGCTCTTCCGGGAACGGGGGGCAGAGCGTCAACACCACGGACTCGGCGGTGCGTCTGACGCACATCCCCACCGGGATCGTGATTTCATGCCAGGATGAAAAATCCCAACTGAAAAACAAGGACAAGGCGCTGAAAGTGCTGCGGGCGAGGCTTTTTGAAATCGAGCGGCAAAAGAAACAGGATGCGGAGAGCCGTGAGCGGCGCAGCCAGATCGGCACGGGGGACAGGTCGGAGAAGATCCGCACGTATAACTTCCCCCAGGGGCGGGTGACCGACCACCGCATCAACCTGAACCTGTACCGCATCGACAGCATCATGGACGGCGACATACAGGAACTGATCGACGCATTGACCACGGCGGACCAGGCGGAAAAGTTAAGTGGGCTGGTGGCGTGAGGGTGCATCGCCGGATCCAAAGCATTGGTGCCGGAAGAAGAATCAAAGGGAGGAACCCATGAGGAAAGGAATCATACTGGCCGGGGGCAGCGGCACGAGGCTGTACCCGCTGACGAAAGTGACCAGCAAACAGCTGCTGCCGATCTATGACAAACCCATGATCTATTACCCGCTCTCTGTGCTGATGGACGCGGGGATCAGGGATATCCTGATCATATCCACGCCGGATGACACACCCAGGTTTCGCGCCCTGCTGGGGGATGGGGCGCAGTTCGGCGTGTCGCTGTCCTATGCGGTGCAGCCCAGCCCGGATGGGTTGGCGCAGGCGTTCATCATCGGTGCGGACTTCATAGGGGCAGACACGGTGGCCATGGTGCTTGGTGACAATATTTTCCATGGGCAAGGCCTGCGCGAGCGTCTGCTGGAAGCATCCGCCAAAGAAACCGGGGCCACTGTGTTCGGGTACTATGTGGATGACCCGGAGCGGTTCGGCATCGTGGAGTTCGATGGGCAGGGCAGGGCGGTTTCCATTGAAGAAAAGCCGAAGGCCCCCAAATCCAACTACTGCGTCACCGGCCTGTACTTCTATGACAACCGGGTGGTGGGGTATGCGAAAGACCTGAAACCTTCGTCCAGGGGGGAACTGGAAATCACGGACCTGAACCGGATCTACCTGGAGGACGGGGAGCTGGACGTGGCGGTGCTGGGGCAGGGGTTCACCTGGCTAGACACCGGCACGCACGAGTCGCTGGTGGAGGCCACCAATTTCGTGAAGACCATCGAAGACCACCAGCACCGCAAGATCGCCTGCCTGGAGGAAATCGCCTACCTGAATGGGTGGGTCTCCAAAGAGGAAGTGCTGAAAACCTATGAGATACTTAAGAAAAACCAGTACGGGAAATACTTGAAAGACGTGCTGGACGGGCGGTATATCGAGAAGCGCAGGGTGTAGGGAATAATGAAAGAATTAGGCTATAGGGTATTGAGCATAGGGCATAGGGCAGGAAATGATTAGCAGTGAAATGATGGGTTGCGGGCAAGTGTTGGCGGAAGATGCAAGGTGCGGGAGGGACAGATCCATATGAAAATCATCGTCACGGGCGGGGCCGGGTTCATCGGCGGGAATTTCGTGCATTATGAGGTGAAGAACTATCCGGGGGATCAGATCGTGAACCTGGACCTGCTGACCTATGCGGGGAACCTGGAGACGCTCAAACCGGTGGAGGATGCGCCCAACTACCGCTTCGTCCGGGGAGACATCGCCGACCGGGAGTTCGTGTTCGGGCTGTTTGAGGAAGAGAGGCCGGACGCGGTGGTGAACTTCGCCGCGGAGAGCCATGTGGACCGCTCCATCGAGGATCCGGGGATCTTCGTGCGGACCAATGTGATGGGCACCACCACATTGCTGGATGCGTGCAAGGAGTACGGCATCGGGCGGTACCACCAGGTGTCCACGGACGAGGTGTACGGGGACCTGCCCCTGGACCGCAAGGACCTGTTTTTCACGGAGGAGACACCCCTGCACACTTCCAGCCCCTACTCCGCATCCAAAGCGTCGGCGGACCTGTTCGTCCAGGCATACCACAGGACATTTGGCATACCCACCACCATTTCCCGGTGTTCCAACAACTACGGCCCGTACCATTTCCCGGAAAAGCTCATCCCGCTCATGATCAGCCGCGCCCTGGCGGACAGGGAGCTGCCGGTCTATGGCAAGGGGGAGAATGTGCGGGACTGGCTCCATGTGGAGGACCACTGCGCCGCGGTGGACCTGATCCTGCGCCATGGCAAAGTGGGCGAAATCTACAATGTGGGCGGGCACAACGAGCGCACGAACCTGGAAGTGGTGCAGACCATCCTGCGGGCCCTGGGCAAACCGGAGAGCCTGATCCGCTTCGTCACCGACAGGCCGGGGCACGACCTGCGCTATGCCATCGACCCGGCGAAACTCACCGGGGAGCTGGGGTGGAAACCCCGCTATGATTTCGACTCCGGCATCCGCCAGACCATACGGTGGTACCTGGAACACGAGGACTGGTGGCAGCGGATCCTGAGCGGCGAGTACAGCAAGTATTTCGATGACATGTATGGGAAGCGGCTGGGTTGATGGGAAGATGGTTCTGGGTTGATGGGAAAATGGTCCTGTGTTGACGGGAAGCGGCCGGGTTGATGGGAAGCGGCGGGGTTGACGGTATGCGGCTGGGTTGGCGGGAAGATGGACCTGTGTTGACGGGAAGCGGCCGGGTTGATGGGAAGCGGCGGGGTTGACAGTATGCGGCTGGGTTGGCGGGAAGATGGACCGGGTTTGATGGGAGGGGGTTACGGAGATATGGCTAGAGTTTTGGTGACGGGCGCCAAGGGGCAGCTGGGCACGGACCTGTGCGCACAGCTGGCAGGCCGGGGGATAGGCGTCATCCCGGTGGACGTGGACGAGATGGACATCACCGACGGCGGGGCGTGCTTGCAGGTCATCGGGGGCTGCAAGCCTGACGCCATCATCCACTGCGCCGCGTACACGGCGGTGGACGCCGCCGAGGACAATGTGGATCTTTGCAGGAAGATCAATGCTGTCGGCACGGAAAACATCGTGGCCGCCTGCAAGGAGTGGGACATCCCGTTGCTGTATCTGAGCACCGACTATGTGTTTGACGGGCAGGGGACACGCCCCTGGGAGCCGGACGACGTCCGCAACCCATTGAACGTGTACGGGCAGACGAAATACGAGGGGGAGGTCGCCATCGAGGGCGCATTGTCCAAGTATTTCATCGTGCGCATCTCCTGGGTGTTCGGCAAGAACGGGAAGAATTTCGTGGACACGATGATCCGCCTGGGCAAGGAGCGGGGCAGCGTGTCGGTGGTGGACGACCAGATCGGGTCGCCCACGTACACGCCGGACCTCTCCAGGCTTTTGGCGGACATGATCATGACGGATAAATACGGGCGTTACCACGCCACCAACGAGGGGCTGTGCAGCTGGTACGAGTTCGCCTGCGAGATCTTCCGGCTCTCGGGGATGGATGTGGCGGTCACGCCGGTGGATTCATCCGCTTTCCCTGTGAAGGCCAAGCGCCCGAAAAACTCCCGGATGAGCAAGGAAAAGCTGGATGGGGCAGGTTTCGAGCGGCTCCCGGCGTGGGAGGACGCGCTGGGGCGGTACCTGCGGGAGAAGTACAAAGTCCGGTGAACGGCTTTAGGCGAAACAGAAGAAAGCGGGCGCGGGAAAGAGGTTGTGACATGGGGAAATATTTTGGCACGGATGGGTTCCGGGGGGAGGCCAATGTGGATCTGACGGTGCACCACGCTTTCGAGGTGGGGCGCTTTTTGGGGTGGTACTACGGTATGGGGTCAGTCGGCGACGGTGGGACATCTCGTGGGGCGGCCTTGGGGGATGCGGCAGTTGCCGATGGTTCTGGTATGGGTGGGACGTCCTTGGGGGATGGGTACGGTGCGGGTCGAGGCGCGGCATCGCCGCCGGCGCCCTGCCGCATCGTCATCGGCAAGGACACCCGGCGCAGCAGCTATATGTTCGAATACGCCCTGGCGGCGGGGATCACCGCTTCCGGCGCGGATGCGTACCTGCTCCATGTGACCACCACGCCCAGCGTGTCCTATGTGGTGCGTACGGAGGAATTTGACTGCGGCATCATGATTTCCGCCAGCCACAACCCTTACTACGACAATGGCCTCAAGCTCATCAACGGCAATGGCGAAAAGATGGGCAATGGGGTCATCGAGGCGCTGGAGCGCTACCTGGACGGCGAGCCGGGCAAGCTGCCCCTGGCGCGGCGTGACGCCATCGGGCGGACGGTGGACTTCGCCGCAGGGCGCAACCGCTACATCGGCTACCTGATCTCCCTGGCCACACGGTCATTCAAAGGCATGAAGGTGGCCCTGGACTGCGCCAACGGCAGCGCATCCTCCATCGCGAAGAATGTGTTCGACGCCCTGGGGGCGGTCACCCATGTGATCCACAACCAGCCGGACGGGCTGAACATCAACCTAGGCTGCGGGTCCACCCATATCGAAGCGCTGCGGGAACTGGTGCTGCGGGAGGGCTGCGACGTGGGGTTCGCCTATGACGGGGATGCGGACCGCTGCCTGGCGGTGGACGAGGCGGGCCATGTGGTGGACGGCGACGGGATCCTGTACGTCTGCGGGAAATACATGAAAGAGCAGGGTTCGCTCTACAACCAGACGGTGGTGACCACCATCATGTCCAACCTGGGGCTTTATAAGGCGTTCGACCGGGAGGGGATCTCCTACGAAAAGACTGACGTGGGGGACAAATTCGTATACGAGAACATGCAGATGAATGGCAACTGCCTGGGGGGCGAGCAGTCCGGGCATATCATCTTCAGCAAGCACGCCAACACCGGGGACGGCATCCTGACATCCCTGAAGCTCATGGAAGTGATCCTGGAAAAGAAGCAGACCCTGGGGAAACTGGTGTCGGAACTGGAGATCTTCCCCCAGGTGCTGCGCAACATTTCCGTACGGGACAAACAGGCGGTGATGGACGATGGGGCGGTGCAGGCGGCGGTCGCCGCTTCCCAGGGGGAACTGGGGGATGCGGGGCGCATCCTGCTGCGCCGTTCCGGCACGGAACCACTGATCCGGGTCATGGTGGAGGCGCAGACGCTGGAAATCTGCGAGGAGCACATCCGCCGGGTCGTAGCCACCATCGAGGCCGGGGGGCACACTGCAGCAAGGCCGGCATAGCAAGCGGGGCATTGCAAGAGAAACACAGATGGCCTTTGGTGCAAGTGTGAGCCACCTGGACGGCATGCATTTTGTCACTTCTCGGTTATGGATACCACCACCCTGTTCGGGAGGCAGACGATGAGCTCGCCGGGTTCGTGGATTTTCCCTTGGTGGATGCAGATTTTGTCGGGGCAGGTCGCTTCCTCGACGTAGGCCATGCCGCCCCGGATGATGAGCCTGTTGGTACCGCCGCCTGTGCCTGTGATGATGTGTTCTTGGTCGATGCCCAGGCTGTAGCGGGCGTACTCCTCCCCGTCCACCGTGACGAGGACGTAGGGGGAAAGGGCGTCGCCTGGGACGCCCGACGGGCGCACCGCAAAACACAGGGCTGCCGCAAGGCCCAGCAAGAGGGCGATCAAGATGAGGTCATTGCGTTTGCACATAGGGCGTCCTCACTGGGCGGCAACTCATTTGTTTACGACCTTTGACCGGAAAGAGCATGTATAGTCGTCCGCCATCCCCAGGGACCTGTAGAGCTCCTTGGCTTTGTGGTTTTCCTTTACCACCTGGAGGTAGGCGTGGTGCGCGCCCTTTTTCGCGGCTTCGCCCAGGATGGCATGGCAGATGGCGCGTGCGTAGCCCTTGCGCCGGAAGTTGGGGTGGACGTTGATGGCGTAAAGCCCGATATGCCCCCGGTCCAGTATGCCCAGGCCCAGGCCCAGGATGCCGGTATCCCCCTCTATGTAGGCCACCAGGGTTTCCTTGGGGATGGCGCGGAACATGGAGGGCACGATGCGCAGGAGGGTGGGGTTCGTGGTGCCATTGAACCGAAACACGGACGCAATCCACTCGTCATATATGCGGTCGCGCATCTGCACCACCGCGCCGCCTTCGTAGAAAACGGAGGATGGCAGGCCGGAGTTGCGCTCGTAATATTCGTACTCCACGTATGTAGGCTCCAGCCTCCTGTAATCCGTCATGGGCATGGTCATGACCACCGTTTCGTGCTGGGTTTCGTAGCCTTTGGAGGCCAGCAGCGCATCAAAATCCGGGTCCAGCAGCGGGCTGATCTTGAAATGCGTGGGGGTGTGGTAGTTGGCGTACATCTGCTCGCAGTAATGGATCTTCTCCTCCACAGGGATGCCGGAAACACCCACCTGCTCCACGCTGTTGGTCCTGTGGGTGTAGTTGTGGGAGAAACGTATGAGCCAGCCGTCGTAAAGCTCGATTTTGTGCGACGGCCAGGCATTGAGCGATATCTCTTCTATCAGTTTTATGTGTTCGCGGTTTTCCATGCTGCCCCCAGTCCCACTGCCCCATATGCAGCGGCAAAGACACTCGCCCGCCGCCCTCGTTGCTGACGGGAAGTGTCATTTCGTCGTGCTCTCGGGTATAGTTTATCACATGGGGAGAGAATGTGCAATTGCTCTCTGGATAAATGATGATGGCCTAGAGCGCCCCGTCGCCCCGCTCGCCGGTGCGGATGCGCACTGCGTCTACCACGTCCTGGACGAAGATCTTGCCGTCGCCGATCTCGCCTGTGCGGCAGGCATCGGTGACGATCTCGATCATGCGCTCCACTTCGGAGTCAGGGACGACCACTTCGACCAGGGTTTTGGGCAGCACCGTGGAGGTGCTGACGATGCCGCGGTAGACACGGACATGGCCTTTCTGGTTGCCGTATCCCATGATGCCGGTGATGGAGACACCTTTTGGGTCCACTTCCTCGATCCAATACCGGTTGATCCGGTTTTTTAGGTCTTCCAGCCGGGACGGGTTTATGATGACGCTGATCTGTTTCATATCCTGCGCCTCCTTTCCGGAGTATCGATACACACTTTGCGATGGCATGTGGGTTTTAAACGGCATGTTATGGCTGCTGTGAAAAATCGGTCTGCCCTTGCGTTGCGGGGTCAGGCACAGGCGCCTTCGGATACGTCGGGTGGCGCCGCTGCGGATCCGGCCGCCGCATCCCGCAGGCGGGTGATCTCCCTGTCGTGGGCGGCGTACATGAAGAATGCGATTATATTGAGGATCAGCTGCGCCACGGGGGCACAGATCCAGATGCCGGTCATGCCGAAGAGCCTGGGCAGCACCGCCAGCAGTATCGGCGTCATGACCAATGGGTCGAAATAGATCATGAACAGCGAGTATTTATACTTCCCTACCGCATAGAAGAAGGAGTTGCTCACCCTGACCACGCCGGTGAAAGCCAGCTGGACGCTGGTGAGCATCACCGCAGGGATGATGGCCGCCGCCAGTTCCCCGCTGAAGCCAAACATGCCGGGGTAGAACCGGGTGGTGGCCAGCGTAAACAGGAACAGGAAAACGCTCACCGAAATCGCCGTCACCAAGGCTTTGTTGCGTATGCGCTTCATGGCGTCATAGGCGTTGGCGCCGTATGCGAAGCTGGCCAGCGGCTGTATGCCCTCCGCCACGCCGATGAGCAGCAGGCGCCAGGAACCCACCGTGGAGGTGATGACCGAATAAACCGCTATCCCGATGTCGCCGCCGTACTTGATGCATTGCACGTTGTGGTAGAGGATCAGCAGTGAGGGCGTCAGCGAGATGCCGAAAGGCGAGACCGCGTTTTTGGCGATGCGCGCCAGTATCGACCAATCCATCTCGAAATGTTCCCGGCGGATGGGGTTTTTCTTGTTGCCGAAGAGTATGGAGAGGCAGCAGGTGATGGTGAATGCCTGTGCCGCCAATGAGGCTACGCCGGAGGCCTCGGTGGTGGCGCCGAACCCATAGAGCAGGACAAAGAGGATCACCATGTGGATGCCCATGCTGCAGACCATGATGGTCATGGCGGCCGTGGTGCGCTTGTCGTTTCGCAGGATGGGGGGGAGGCCGGCGGAGAATATCTGGACGGCGCAGCCCATGACCATCAGGCGGGCGTACTTCATGGCCAGGTCGTAAAGCTCCCCGTACACGCCCATGGCGTGCAGCGCAGGTGTCAGAATGATGTTAAACAACACCGTGGCGCCCACGCCGGCTATGCCCAGTGCGATGAGGGTGTTGGCGCGCGCCTTGTTGGAGGCGTCCCAGTCGCCCGCACCCTGGCGCATGGACATGATGACAGCGCCGCCGCAGCCGATGCCCGTCCCCAGCGCGACCACGAATGACATGATCGGCCACGCCACGCCGATGGCGGAGAGGCCTTTGTCGCCGATAAGGTTGCTAAGGAACAGGCCGTCCACGATGCTATAGATCCCCTGGATCACCATGGTGATCATGGAAGCCCATACGTATTTGCCGAATTGTTTCTCTATTTCCAGTTTTGGTGTGTTAGTGGCGCCCATGCGCTCGCCTTCCTGTGCATACGATACGTTTTATGATAGCACCCCGACATGCGCAGATATGCGTAACCGGGGTGCGCGCTGATCTTCGTAGGGGCCGCCGGGGCGGGTTTGCCTTGCGGTTTGCGACCGCCCCGACGGCAGAAGTTTGTGTCGTTGTGCGGCACAATGTTTCCTGCGGCACAATGTTTCCTGCGGTACAATGTTTCCTACGGTACAATGTTTCCTACGGTACAATGTTTCCTACGGTACAATGTTTCCTACGGTACAATGTTTCCTACGGCACAATGTTTCTTACTGCACCACCACCGCATCTTTCCAGATCTTGCCACCCAGCGGGTGGTTCCAGTGGCCGGTGAGTTTCGGGTTAATCAGGTAGATATAGCTGCTGTTGAACAGCGGGCAGATGATGTGGTCTTCGGTGACCAGGATCCTCTCTGCCTCCAAAAGCATCTCTTCGCGTTTGGCGGGGTCCATCTCGGACATGGAAGCCGTCATGATGCTGTCATACTCAGAGTTGCTCCAGTCCACGTCGTTTTGCGCGTTGCCCGTGCGGTACATGTCCAGCCATGTGGCGGGATCCAGGAAGTCCCCAGTCCATTGCATGCGCGCGAACTGGAGTTTTCCGGCGCGGCGCTCGTCCACGTACACTTCATATTCCATGGCGTTGAGCTTCACGTCCGCGCCCAAGACTTCTTTCCACTGTTGCTGCAGGGTCTGCGCCACGTCGGCCTCGTTGCCCATGGATGGGTATGTGTAGGTCAGTTCAGGAAGCCCCGCGCCGCCGGGATAACCCGCATCAGCCAGGAGCTGCTGGGCTTTCGCCGCATTCTCTTCCAACAGGATGCCGGCCAGGTCGCCCCAGGTCTTGCCTGTGTTGGCCTTGCTGGGGAAGGTAGCCGGGATGAAGCTGGTGTCCGTGGTGTGGTTGGACCCGATGACGTCGATGATGCCCTGCCTGCTGACGGCCAGGGAGAATGCTTCCCTCACGCGCACGTCGTCAAAGGGCGCCTGGTTGATATTGAACAGCACGTAGTTGGTGACCATCACAGGCGACTCGTCCAGGTCGGGTTTGCCGGCATATTGCTCCAGGATATAGTAGGGCGCATTGCCGTACACGTCCACTTCGCCGGTCTTGTAGGCGCTGACCATGGCCTGCTCGTCTGCCATGAATTTCAGGACGATGGTTCCAAAGGCCGGCTGTTTCCTGTAGTAGGGGTTCAGGGTGTAGGTGATGGATTCGCCTGGCTCATGGGCGGCCATGTGGTAGGGGCCGTTGCCCAGGTTCTGTGCGGGGTCCTGATCCCAACCCACGTTCTCGTTGGAAGCGTATTTCACGTTGGAGGGCATGTAGGTGGGCAGGCGCAGGTAGTCCAGGAAATAGGCGCAAGGCGCGTTGAGGTGGAATACCAAGGTGTAGTCGTCAGGGCATTCCACGCCGATGTCGTCCACGCTGGCGGTCTCATTGAATGCGTCTTCGGTGCCCTTGATGACGAACAGCCCGTCCACGTACCAGGAACCTTTGGCCGGGTCCAGCGCGCGTTTTATGGTATTGAGGAAGTCCGCGCTGGTGACTTTGGAGCCGTCAGACCAGTAGCCGTCTTCACGCAGGTGGAACGTCCAGACGGTGCCGTCATCGTTGGCTTCCCAGCTTTCGGCGGCGGCGGGCTCGTAACCGCCCTGCTCATTGTAGTCGATGAGGCCTTCCAGGCAGTTGGTCTGGTAGTCGAAATACACATAGGCGGTGGCCCCTGAGGGGTCATACTCGCCGTTTTCGGGCTGGCTTGCGAAGATCACCGTGGGTTTCTCCGCTGCCGCTGCCGCCGCCGTGGTCTCGCCGCCGGCTGCCGCTGCCGCTGTGGTGTCGGCTGTTTTGGTGCCGGATCCGCCGCAAGCGGCCAGTGCGGCAACCGCAGTGGCCAGCGCCAGGCCCAGCGCGGCCCATCGTTTCACATTGTCTCTCTTGATTTTCATAAGTCTCCTCCTTTGCGGGCCCTGTGGGCCTTTCGCACATATGTCGCGTAGGTTCGCTTTCGCTTGCCTCGAGGTGAAACTGTCGGCCCTCCCCGCCAAGGGGGGTGGGTTCCCGGGGCTCTGTCGCCTACCTGTTGCCGATGGTTTTGGTGATGCCGGTGATACCCTTGATGGCCCGGCCCTACTGCAGGGTTATCCCCTGTGCCTTGGGCGAGTACTGCAGGCATGCGACCTTCCTCCCTGCGTAATCGTACATGTCAGGCAGGATCTGCCTGCATTCGTCCCGGACGTGTGGGCAGCGGCCGGAAAACGGGCATCCCGGCGGCGGGTCTAAGGGGCTGGGCACCTCGCCCTCCAGGATGATCCGGTGCTTCTCCCTGGCCGATTTGGGGTCGGCCACCGGGGAGGCGGAGATCAGCGCCTGGGTGTATGGGTGCTTAGGCCGTTTGTATATCTCGTCTGCGTCGCCGTATTCCACCAGGTGCCCCAGGTACATCACGCCGATCTTGTGGCTGATGTGGTGCACCATCTCCAGGTCGTGGGCGATGAACAGGTAGCTTAGGCCCCGCTCTTTCTGTATGCGCTCCAGGAGGTTGATGACCTGTGCCTGGATGGACACGTCCAATGCGGAGATGGGCTCGTCGCACACGATGAAGTCGGGTTCCAGGGCCAATGTCCTGGCGATGCCGATGCGCTGGCGCTGCCCCCCGGAAAACTCGTGGGGGAAGCGGCGGATGTGGTCCGGTTTGAGCCCCACCACGCCTATGAGCTCCTGCACTTTCGCCTTGCGGCTGGCAGGCGTGCCGATCTTGTGGATGGTCATGGGCTCTTCGATGATGTCGCCCACCGTGAGCCGCGGGTTCAGGGATGCGTAGGGGTCCTGGAAAATCATCTGCATCCGTTTGCGGTAAGGCAGCATCTTCTTCCGGGAGAGTTTGGTGATGTCTTTGCCGTCAAAGACGATTTTGCCCTCGTTGGGCTCATATACCTTCAGGATGGTTCGCCCCATGCTGGATTTGCCGCAGCCGGATTCGCCCACGATCCCCAAGGTCTCGCCTTTGCCCACTTCCAGGGTCACTTTGTTTACGGCAAAGAGGCGTTTGCCCCCTGATACGGGGAAAAACTTGGTCAGCCCCTCGATGCGCAGGAGGGGTTCGCCGGTTTGGGTTTGCATGTCAGACATGGGCTGCCACCCCCTTTCCGAAGATCTTTGAAAGCCCTGCAAATGCGGCGTGGTGGCCTTTGTTGTGGCGGGGTTCTTTTTCCGCCGCCGCCTCCACGGGCTGTTCGCTGCGCCCTACGGCGGGCCCTCCCTTTTCCGGGCCGGGCCCTGCATCATCGCCCACGCCTGCCTGGGCGTCGCCGGCTTGGTGTGGCCGGGCGGCCTTGCCGCCGCCTGTTTCTACCAATCTTTCATGTTTGTCGTCCGTCCGGCCGCCGGTGCCGCCGCCTTTTGGGGGGGGCGCGCCGACGCCGCCCGCGGCGTCATCGGCCCCGTCGCCCGGTGCGGCCACCGTGCTGACTTTCTCCATGCAGTGTAGCCAGCAGGAGCAGCGGTGTGTTCCGGAAAACTCCGTGTTGCCGGGATTGTGGTCCACGCAGACCACCATGGCCTCCTCGCACCTGGGGGCGAAGGGGCAGCCGTCTTTCATTTTGAGCAGGTCCGGTGGCGTGCCGGGGATGGGTTTGAGGGGTTCCTTCTCATCGCCCGTCTCCCGGGCGATGCTGCCAAGCAGACCCTTGGTGTAGGGGTGCTTGGGGTCGTAGAATATCTCGTCAGCCGTGCCCTCCTCCATGATGCGTCCGCCGTACATGATGCTGATGCGGTCGCAGAGGGACGCCACAACACCCAGGTCATGGGTGATGATGATCACGCCTGCCTCGGTGTTTTTGATGAGTTTCTGTATCAGCTCCAGGATCTGCGCCTGGACTGTCACGTCCAATGCGGTGGTGGGTTCGTCGGCGATGATGAGTTTGGGGTTGCACGCCAGCGCCGCCGCGATGATGATCCTCTGGCGCATCCCGCCTGAAAACTCGAACGGGTACTGGCGCAGCCGGGTTTTGGGGTTGGGGATGCCCACCATGCCCATCAGCTCGATGGCATATTCCCGCGCCTTTTTCTTGTCGTACTTGAGGTGGCACCGTATGCCTTCCGTCAGCTGCCGCTCTATGGTGAGTATGGGGTTTAGGTATGACATGGGGTCCTGGAAAATCATCCCTATCTTGTTGCCCCGGATGGCGCGCATCTTTTTCTCATATGCGCTGCGGCCTTTGCGGTCTGTGCCCCGGGGTGGGGTGATGTCCTCCCCGTCGAATGTGATCGTGCCATCGGTCACGGATCCGTTGTCCGCCAACAGCCCCATGAGCGAAAACATGCCCACACTCTTCCCGGAGCCGGATTCCCCCACAATCCCCAGGATCTCGCCTTTTTCCACGCGGTAGTCCACGCCCCTGACAGCGGTGACGATGCCTTGGTCTGTTTTGAATGAAGTCGTGAGATTTCGAACTTCCAGCAAACTCATAATTGGTATCCCCTTGCTAAATGTATTGGTTCATCCGGAACTTAGTGTTTCTGCTTCGGGTCCAGGGCCGTCCCCAACCCCTCCCCCACGAAGTTGAATGCGAAGATAGTGATGCATATGGCCAGCATCGGGAATACCGTCTGCATGGGGTAGACCTCGATGAGGCTGCGCGCATCCTGGGCCAACGTCCCCCAGCTGGCCATGGGCGCCGAGATGCCCACGCCCAGGAAACTCAGCCATGCCTCGGTGAAGATGGCCTGGGGCACCATCAGTGTCACGGTCACGATGATAGGGCCCATGGTGTTTACCAGCAGGTGCTTGATCAGGATCCTGGAGTCGCCTGCGCCCAGCACGAAGGCCGCCATGGTGAATTCCTGCTCTTTCAGGCTCATCACATTGGACCGCACGATCTGGGCCATGCCCATCCAGCTGGATATGGAGATGCCTATCATCACCGAGGTGACGCTGGGCCCGAACATTAGCATGATCAGCACCACATAGAGGGTGGGGGGCACCGAGTAGATGATGTCCACCAGGCGCATCATGAGGATGTCCAGCTTGCCGCCCACATAACCGGCGATGCCGCCGTAGAGTGTGCCGAAGATCAGGTTGATGATGGCCGCCACGAACCCCACCGAAAGGCTGATGCGCGCCCCGTACAGGATGCGGACGAAGATGTCGCGCCCGAATTTGTCCGTCCCGAAGAAATGCAGCAGGCTCATGGGTGCGTTTTTCTCAGGCAGCTGGGTCTCGTATGAAAAGGGGCACAGAAACGGGCCGAAGAGGGCCGCCAGCACCACGAAGATGAGCACCACCATGCCGATGAGGGCCCTTTTGTTGCCGCGGAATTTGCGCCAGGCCGCCTGTAGGAACGTCTCGCTTTCGATGGCTATGAATTCGTCGTTTTTTTCCTCCGGAAGCAGCTTCCGGGTAAGCTCTGTCTCTGTCATGGTACTATCTCCTGGTACTATCTCCTGGGAAACCTGCGTTTCCGGCTGCGGTGCCGGGCCGGCGCTACGCAGCCGGCGGTATGCGCCGGGCATGTGATGCGACAGGATGAAGCCGCCGGTGTCAACCTATGGCCCCGGGCCGGCGCATTGCGCCAACGCAACTGCGGCAATTCACAGCGTCTTGCGCATCCGGGGATCCACCAGCGCGCAGAGCAGGTCCGCGGTGATGGTGCACACGATGATGAGCGCCCCCATGAATATCGTCATCCCCATCACCACCGTGTAGTCGTGGTTGGAGATGGCGTAAACGAATTCCCTGCCCATGCCCGGTATCGTATAGAGGTTTTCTATTACGACACTGCCGGTGAGCAGGAACGCCACCGTGGGGCCCATGTATGTGATCACGGGGAGCAAGGCATTGCGCAGCACATGGCGGATCATCACCGTGAACGGGTGGATGCCTTTGGCTTTGGCAAAAGTGACATAGTCCTGTTTCATCACGTCTTCATAACTTGTCTGCGTGAGCCTGGCCACGGCGGATATGGGGTAAAACCCCTGGGCCAATGCGGGCAGCACGTAGTGCATCGGCGTGGAAAGCCCCAGTATGGGGAAGAACCGCAGCTGCACGCCGAATATCACCAGCAGCAGCAGCGCCACGATGAAGTTCGGCACGCTGACGCCCAACGTGAGGCCAGACAGCCACAGCCCCTTGACGAAATTGCTCTTGGCCCTGGCCATGGCGATGCCCGCTATCACGCCCAACACCAGCGTCAGTGCCAATGTTACCAGCCCCAGCCTGAGTGTGGGGCCGAATGTCTTGCGGATGAGATCCGACACGGTGGTGCTGGGTTTCTTATAGGAAATGCCCAGATCGCCAGAAAGGATGTTCACCAGATAGGTGGCATACTGCTGGATGACAGGTTTGTTCAGCCCGTACTTCTCTTCCATTTTTTCCAGCAGTGCACCCGTCACATTTTTCGACTGCAGGGGGCTGCCCGGCATGGCCTTGGTCATGAAAAACGTGATGGTCGTCAGCACCAGGAGGGTGAGCAAGCCCACGCCCAAGCGCTTGAGTACATATCGCAACAATCCCCATCACCTCCTATCGTGATAAGAAAAGACGCCTCCCCCATGGGGGTGGGCGCCATCGCCGGTTGCCTTTATAACGTTGTGCTGATCGTCTGGTTATCTGTTTTTGTTTTCCGTATGACATTCATCCGATTTCTTGCCAAACCGCCGCAAACCCACCGCCGTCCGGCCATCGGGCCAGTGTACATCCTTGCCCTGAAAACGAAAAATGCGCCATGGTATGGCTACCGTAGCGCATTTCATGCCCATATTTGTATCATAAACGGAAAACAAAATCAACCGACAAACTCGCCAAAGTTAATCAGAAATGTCGGGGATTTTGTGGTAATTGTCACGTTTTTCGTATTTTTTTTGAGTTTTCATTGACAACCTCATGTATCCCCGTTATAATGAACGCCAATATCGTTTGATTACTTTTTTGAATCCGATTTCATTGCCAAACCGATCTTAGACCCGCCCCGTGTGCCACCGTTGGCACGATGGGGTTTTTTGCATGGAGCGGTGGCCGGACAGGTCAGTGAATGCCCGATGGGCTGGCGGATGTCCGATAGGTTGGCGAAAGCCCATGTGGGCACATGTGGGCATTTGGTTTGATCAGATGGTTGGGTTGATCAGATTGGAAAAACAAAAGAAAGGACGGTTTGTTCCATATGAAGACTGTGGTAATACAGGAAAGCGTCATGCAGCCGAACCTGACGGCAGAGGAGATCTCCGCGGTCTGGCACAGGCTTGACGGATTTCCTGAAGTGGACGAGCTGGTCATAGAAAAGCCCGGGGGGTACCCGGACCTGGACCAACTCCATTCATATATCGGCGATGCCGAAGCGGCTTTCGGCGTATGGATATCTCCCAGGATCATCAATGAAGAGTTCCTGAAACAGCACCCGAAACTCCGCTACATCGCCATGCTGGGGCATGGTTTCGAGCCTTTTGATGCGGCCATGACCCGGCGGTTGGGGCTGACCATCACCAACACCGTCTACGGCGGCCAGACCATCGCCGAATACGCCTGGGCGTTGCTCATGGAGGTGTGCCACCACGTGACATGGCATTCGGACAAGGCGAAAAAGACGGACTGGACCAACCGGGGGAACCAGGAGCGCTACGGTGTCCTCCTGACGCCCCAGATCGAGCTCTACGGGAAGACCGCGGGCGTCATCGGGATCGGGGCCATCGGCCTGGCTTTCGCGAGGATGGCGGCGGGGTTCGGGATGAAAGTGGTCTCATACAGCCGCACCAAGCGCACGGGGCCGGAGTATGATTTCATCGAGCAGGTGGGCCTGGACGAGCTCCTTTCGCGCAGCGACGTGATCTCCGTACATGCCCCACACAACCCGGGCACGGACAAGATGCTGGACGGTGCCGCATTTGACAAGATGAAAGAGGGAGTTATACTCATCAACACCGCCCGGGGCGGGCTCATCGACGAGGACGCGCTGGTGGCGGCGCTGCGCTCCGGCAAGGTGTACGGGGCGGGCCTGGACGTGCTCCGGGACGAGCCCTTTTTGCCGAACCACCCCATATTCGCCTTTGACAATGTGCTGGTGACAGAACACATCGCCTGGCTCACCCGGGAATCCCGGCTGCGGGCGTGTTCCATGGCCATTGACAACTTCCGCGCCTACCTGGACGGCAAACCGGTGTCGGTCATAAACTAAGGGAGGCCGTCCGGGGCGGGTGCAAGCTCCCCAGTGGGCGCCATTGAATAAAAGATAAGCGCGATTTGGAAGAAATGTGGAAATGGGAGTCAATATTTAGAAATGTGACTTAAAGACAAGGATTTCAGGAGGTGTATCATGAATGTAATAGATATGTTGAGTTTCCCCATGCAGACCAAGCCCCCCAGCAAGAGGGAGGCGCGCAGCAAATCCAGCTCCACGCCCAGGGACGTGATCCGTATGTGCTTCAATGAGAGCCAGTACGGCATGTCGCCCTACGCCATGCAGGCATTGGTGGAGTCGGCGGGCGAGGGGAACCATTACCAGGACTGGTTCGCGGTGCAGCTGAAACAGGCCATCGCCGAGCATTTTGACGTCTCCCCCATGCAGCTGGTGACCGCCTCGGGTTCGTCCGCGGTCATCGACATGATAGGGACCGTGTTCCTCAACCCCGGCGACGAGGTGGTGTTCTGCATGCCTACATATGAGGCGTTCAAGGAAGTGGCCTACGACTACGGCGCCGTCTGCATCACACCGCCCCTGGACGAAAACAACTGCTACGACCTGGATGCGATGCTGGAGAAGATCACGGACAAGACCAAGATGGTGGTGGTGTGCAACCCCAACAACCCCACCGGCACATATGTGCCCGCCGAGAAGTTGGAAGCGTTCATACGCAAGGTCCCGGACCATGTGCTGACCATCATCGACGAGGCATACATGGAGTACGCCGAAGCCCCGGACTGCACCAGCGTGGTCCACATGCTTCGGGAGGGGTATGACAAGCCACTCATCATATTGAAAACATTTTCCAAAATCTACGGGCTGGCCGGCGTCCGGGTGGGATACGGCATCATGCCGGAGGCCATCGCCGACCATCTGCTCAAGTCCACCCACGGGTGGAACCTAAGCCGGCTGGGCGAATATGCCGCCACCGCCGCCATGAAGGACCAGGCGTTCATCGAGGGCGTCAAGGTGCGCAATGCACGCAACCGGGCCTATGTGTCCAGGGAACTGGAAAAACTGGGATGCATCGTCACGCCCAGCCAGACCAGCTTCGTTTATTTCGACGCGCACATCCCGCCCGCGGAACTGAGGGCGCAGTTGGCGGAGTACAAGATCCTCATCTCGGCTTTCGACAAGAGCAGGGTCAGCCTGGGCAAAGAGGAGCAGAATGACATTTTCCTGGACAGCCTGAACGACATCATGAAAGGCAGCAAGAAGAAAAGCGTGTTGCTGGCGGCCAGGGAGCTGGATGCGCTCAAGGCTATCGGGTGAGCCGGGGACAATATGCAAATGGGGACCGCCTGCCGGGCTCTGATGTGGGGCGGCGCGGGTTTCGGGGTTTAGGCCGCCTGCGTCCGGCAGGTGGGCTGTGGGTTTCACAAATGGAGGTTTGCGATGGGTTTGCCTGAACTTTTGGCGTCCGGGTTCGGTGAAGCGGAGGCGGCGACACTGCTTCTGAACACTTTGTGGACCCTGATCGGCGCCGTTTTGGTTTTCTTCATGCAGGCGGGGTTCGCGGCGGTGGAGACCGGCCTCACCAGGGCGAAAAACGCCGGCAACATCATCATGAAGAACCTGATGGATTATGTCATCGGCAGCATCTGTTTTTTCCTGATCGGGTTCGCTTTCATGTTCGGCGGAAGCGCGGGCGGCATCCTGGGGGTCAAGGGTTTCTTCTCCCCGACATCCCTGGCTGACGCGAACGGCCTGTTCCGGGGCCTGCCGATCCACGTGTTTTTGATCTTCCACACGGTGTTTTGCGCCACGGCGGCCACCATCGTCTCCGGGGCCATGGCGGAGCGGACGAAATTCGCCGCTTACCTCATCTATAGCGCGGGGATTTCCATCTTCATCTACCCCATCACCGGCAACTGGGTATGGGGCGACGGGTGGCTGGGCGCCCTGGGGTACCATGACTTTGCGGGATCCTCGGCGGTGCACATGGTGGGTGGCGCCTGTGCCCTGGTGGGGGCGGCCATGCTGGGCGCGCGCTATGGCAAATACAGCCGGGAAGGGAAGCCCCGGGCGATCCCGGGGCACAACCTGCCACTGACCGCGCTGGGCGTCTTCATACTGTGGTTTTGCTGGTTCGGGTTCAACTGCGGCTCCACCACGGCCGTCACCACGAACCTGGGCGACATCGCCGTCACCACGAACCTGGCGGCCGCGGCCGCGGCGCTGGTGTCGCTGCTCATCTCCTGGGTGCGGTATGGCAAGCCGGACGTGCCCATGACGTTCAATGGCGTCCTGGCCGGCCTGGTGGCCATCACCGCGGGCTGTGACGTGGTGGGCGATTACGGCGCACTGGCCATCGGCGCCATAAGCGGCGTGGTGGTGGTGTTTGCGCTGGAATTCATCGACAGGGTGCTGAAAGTGGACGACCCGGCGGGCGCCATCACGGTCCATGGGGTGTGCGGGTTCTTGGGCACGATCCTCACGGCGGTTTTTGCCAAGAACAGCGCGCTGGCCGAGATGGGCCTAAGCCGCATCAAGTTCCTGGCCATCCAGGCGGTGGGTGTGTTCGCCGTGCTGGCGTATGCGCTGCTGGCGGCATTGGTGCTGTTTTTCATCATCAAGGAGACTGTGGGCCTGCGGGTGCCCCAGAACGTGGAAATCGACGGGCTGGACCTCCACGAGCATGGCATCAGTGCGTATGCGAACTTCAGGTTCCAGGACGACAAGTAATAGCTACGCCGCCCCGGCGGCTGTGTTATCGCATCTTGCCCGGAACTGGGTTCGGGGGTTGGGTTTTGGAAACCCAGCCCCTTTTTGTTGCTTTGCAGCAGGATCAGGCGGGTTCGTGGCCCATGAGGCGGGAGAGTTCGGTGGACATGCCCCGCAGGTAGGGGAGCCATTTTTTCATGAAGGCGTCATTTATGCGCAGGGACGGTCCGGTGACGGAAAACCCGGCTATGGCTTTCCCTGAGTAGTCGAATATGGGCAGCGCGATGCAACGCGAGCCCAGCTCACATTCCTCGTCGTCTATGGCATAGCCTTGCCCCCGCACCGTGTCCAGTTCCTGTTTAAGCCCCCAGGATGTGGTGATGGTCTTGTCTGTGAATCTGGGCAGGCCCGCGCGGGCGGCGAAGTCAAGCACCTCATCGTCGGTCTGGCGCGACAGGAGGACTTTGCCGATGCCGGTGCAGTGCATGGGCGCGATGTTGCCGATGCGCTGCATGGCTTTCACGATCTGCCCCGGGGCCACCGCCACGTCGATGTAGACCACCTGGTCGTTCTGGCTGATGGCGAGGCATGCAGTCTCGCCCACGGTGCGTGCGATTTCCTCTATGTATGGGGCGGCTGTGGTGGGGAGCTGGCGGTGGTTTCGTACCTGCAGGCCCAGGGCGCACAGTTTGTATGTGAGGTAATACTTCGACGTGGCGGTGTCCTGGGCGACATAACCGCTGCGAGCGAGGGTGGTCAGGAAACGCAATGCGGTGCTGGAGTGCATCCCCAGTGCTTTCGCGATGTCTATGAGCCGCAGGGGCTCGCCCTGTGTGGCCAGGTATTCTATGAGTTTGAGCAGTTTGTCCGAGGACTGGTTGCCGGCGGCGTCTGTGTGCGGCATGGGGGACCTCCTGTCGCTGCATACCAACGGTGCAATGTGTCACATATTTCAAATAACAAAACCATGATACCAGTATTTGAAATGAAATGCAAGAAAAATCGCCTGGGGGGATTGCGAGTTTTGATTGCATGTGGTATAATCATTTTATCATTCGAAAGACGATTTCGCATAATGAAACGCTGCGACGGATTGCCGTAGTGCCTATGGCGGATCGCGATGATGTGTGCATGGGTGACATCCGTGGAGGCGGATGGCGGTGACGTGTGAACAGCAAGATCCATGGAAGTGGATTGTTTCGCCGCATTTCGCGGTTCCCAATGACGTTTGCATAGCAAGATCCATGGTGTGATCATGGAGCGGCTCAGGAAGGAGAGGATAGTATGAATCTGTCGGAAGCCATCGTGCAAGTCTGCCTGAAAGAGGGCGTCACGGATGCCTTTGGCATCCCGGGGGCGGGGTGCAATGCGTTCTACGACGCGCTGAAAGACGTGAAGGACCAAATCCACCACATCACCATGCGCCACGAGGAGTGCTGTGTCCATGCTGCGGACGGGTTTTACCGCGCCAGCGGCCGGCCTGCGCTGGCCATATGCACCTCGGGGCCCGGCGCCACGAACTTCGTCACAGGCCTCTACACCGCAAACATCGACAGCATACCGGTGATCGCCATCACCGGGCAGGCGGTGAGGGCCCAGCTGGGCAAGGACGCATTCCAGTGCGTGGACATGGCGGCCATCGCGAAGCCTGTGGTGAAGCATGCGGTCTGCCTGACGAACCCGAAGACCGCGCTGGATGAATTCATCGAGGCGTTCCGGCTGGCGCTCACCGGCAAACCAGGCGCCGTGCTCATCGACCTGCCCCTGGACATGCAGAAAGTGGAAGTGGACTTCGACCCGGAGGCATACGTGCCGGTGGGCGTGGGGAATCCGCCCGCAGCGCTGTGCGCGAACCCCACAGCGTCCCCTGCGGCCATACATGCGGCGCTGGACCTGCTACTTTCCGGGGAAAACCCGCTGATACTCATGGGGGGCGGCGTGGTGCTGGCACACGCCGAGAAAGAACTCATCGCATTGGCCGAAACGCTGAATATCCCCGTGTGCACCACCTATATGGCCAAAGGCGCCATCCCCTTTGACCACCCGCTCCATGCCGGGATGCCGGGTATCCAGTGCGGTTCCCCCGCTGGGAACAAGGCATTCCTGGAGTCGGATGTGGTGCTGGCGGTGGGGAACCGCTTCACTGACCGGCATACCGGGGCCATCGACGTATACAGGGGCGGCCGCAGGTTCATCCACATCAACGTGGAGCGCAGCGAGATCGGGAAGATATTTGCGCCGGACTTAGGGATCGTGGCCGATGCCAAGGATGCGCTGGTGCAACTGCTGGCGGCGGCGAAGGCTTCGGGCAAACGGTCGGCATCCGCCCGGGTGGCGCAGATCCCGTCGGGTCGGGCTGCGCTGGCGAGGAAAGTGGACCACGACGCCGTGCCTATCAACCCCCACAGGGTCTTCGGGGAGATGAACCGCGCTTTCGGGCCTGGCACCATGTTCACCACAGGATGCGGCATCACCCAGATCTGGTCCGGGCAGCTCCAGGAGATCGCACAGGCGCGCAAGTACTTCCCCTCCGGGGGCGCCGGCTGCCTGGGCTGGGACATCCCCGGGGCCATCGGGGCCATGGTGGCGGACCAAAAGCGCGACAAGTGTGTGTGCGTCATGGGCGATTTCGGCTTCACGTTCCATGCCCAGGAACTGGCCACCGCCGCCACCAACAAGATACCCCTCATCGTGGTCATCGTGAACAATGCCTACCTGGGGCTGATCCGCCAGAACCAGAAGTTCGCCTACAACTACGAGTACGGCGTGGCGATGCCGGAAAACCAGGGCGACGTAGACTATGTGCAGGTGGCGAAAGGGTTCGCATGCGAGGCGGAGCGGGTGTTCAAACCCGAGGACATCGCCGGCGCATTCGACCGGGCCATGAAAGCGGAGAAACCCTACGTCATCGACATCGTGTGCGACCCCCAGGCGCACTGCTCCATGGGCAACGACATCGCCCACGTGAAGGAGTGGAACGCGGGGTGACTGGGTTGCTTGCCGCTGTTTTGATCAGCGCCCGTCACCGACGGCCATGAAACTGAGGCGCGGGGTGACGGAAAAGTAATTCAGGGGCGTGTGGCGGTTATGCCATGCGCCCCTGGTTCAATTCTTCAGGCAGCCCAGTGGTACGACCCAGATGCCGTTTTTCATCTGAAATGCGTACTCTGTTCCTGTCAATACCATCATAAATGAGGGTTTGTTCATCTTGTCTGTGTCAACCACCTGCGCAAGTTTGAGCAAATGCTGGCATGCTTTATCCAATTCACCCGCCCCCATTTTGACCTCGGCCCCGCCCCAGCGGCCATCGGGCAGTTGGATGATGGCATCGATTTCCAGGCCGCTTTTGTCCCGGTAGTGGCAAACGTGCCCGCCCAGGCTTTCGGCATATATGCGCAGATCCCTGATACACAGGGACTCGAACAGCAGCCCGAAGGTGTTGAAATCGGTTAGCAGCCTTTTGGGGGTCGCCTGCAAGGCCGCGGCGGCGATGGACGGGTCGGTGAAGTGCCTCTTGGCGGTGGTTCTGAGTGCGGTCTTGGAACGGAGCTTGGCGCTCCAGGCCGGCAGGTCTTCCAACACGAAGATCTTTTCCAGGGCTTTTAAGTAGCAGTCCACTGTCACATGGGAGAGCGTCTCGTCGTTGGTGGAGAGGTCATTGACCAATGTGGCGATCTTTGCCACACCGGAAATGTTGCGTGAGATGGAACGCAACAACGCCTTTACGCGGCGGGGGTCTTTCTCAATGCCATCTGCTTTCGAGATGTCTTCGTTGGCGATCGCTTCCAGATAGTCGGCGGCTGTGGCCAGGGCAATGATCGACTTTGTAGTTTGGCGGTGTTTCGCTTTATAGTTTGGCGGTGAGGGGTGCTTTTCCACCCAGGGGTGGGTGCTTTTCCACCCCGTTATCCAATCAGCGCCATGATGGCCATGAGGATGAGGACGATGACGCCCAGTACGATCCTGTAGTACCCGAAGGCCGTGTAGTCGTGCTTCTTGATGTAGCCCAGGAAATACTTGATGGAATAGGCGGACATGAAGAACGCCACCACCATGCCGAAGATGAGGTAGAAGATTTCGTGGGGGGCGATGTCGAAGTTGATTTTTACGATCTTGAGCAGGCTGGCGCCGAAGATCACGGGGATGCCGAGGAAAAAGGAGAACTCCGCGGCCACGCCCCTGGAGCAGCCCAGCAAGATGGCGCCGAGTATGGTCGCACCGGAACGGGAAGTGCCGGGCACCAGTGACAGCACCTGGATCATGCCGATATACAGTGCGGTGAGATATGAAATGTCCTGCACTTTCTCGATGGTGGCCTTCACGAAGCGGTTGCGCCTCTCAATGACGATGAAGGCGATGCCGTATATGATCAATGCGGCCGCCACCACGTAGGCGTTGAAAAAGTGGGCGTCGATCCAGTCATTGAACAAAAACCCCAGCAGCGCCGCAGGGACACAGGCGATGGCGATCTTTGCCCAGAGCAGCAGGGTGGCTTTGCGCGCGGCGGGCTTTTTCCTGGAAGAAAATGGGTTGAGGCGTTGGAAGTACAGGACCACCACGGCGATCATGGCGCCCAACTGGATCACGACCAAAAACAGGCTGCGGAAGTCGGAGGATACTTTCAGGGGGATGAGGGTGTCGATCAGGATCATATGCCCGGTGCTGCTGATGGGCAGCCATTCCGTGACGCCCTCGATAATCCCCAGGATGATGACTTTGATAAATTCCAGCATATCGATCCCCTTTCCATCGCAAACCACTGTGTGGTCAAGTATTCCCGTGTCGAAATCCCGTCAGGCGGCGCCGCCTTGCGTGGCGGCGAATATCCTCGCGCAGCCACTGCAAATGTTTCCGTTCGCGGGTATAACCCGTGCATGTAGTGGCGCCCGCCCGCAACCGCCATAGGCGGCGCCCTGTCATGTGATCGCCCAGTCGATGGGTTCCACCCCGTGGGCGGCCAGGAATTCATTGGTCCGTGAAAACGGCTTGCTGCCGAAAAACCCCCGGTATGCGGACAATGGGCTGGGGTGCGGCGCCTCCAGCACCAGGTGGAGGGGGTTGTCCAGCATCCGTCTTTTGCGCCCGGCGGGGGCGCCCCAGAGGATGAACACGATGGGGCGGTCCTGGGCGTTAAGCGCCCGGATGGCCGCGTCGGTGAACTCTTCCCAGCCGATGTCCCGGTGTGAGTTGGCCTGGTGGGCCTGCACAGTCAGCACGGTGTTGAGCAGGAGGACGCCCTGCCTCGCCCATGAGGTCAGGTCGCCGTGTGTGGGGATGGGGCAGCCTACGTCGTCCCGCAGCTCCTGGTAAATATTAACAAGCGACGGGGGGATGCGCACCCCCTTGCGGACCGAGAAGCACAGCCCATGCGCCTGCCCCACGTCGTGGTATGGGTCCTGGCCCAGTATCACCGCCTTGACACTGTGCAGGTCCGTCAGGGAAAAGGCGTTGAAAATGTCGTCCGCCGGGGGGAAGACCTGCCCGGTCTGGTAGGCGCGCTTCACGCTCTCGTACAGTTTCCGGTAATATGGCTTTTTGAACTCGGCGCCCAGGGGCACCAGCCAGTCATTGGCTATGGCGGCCATCCTTTACATCCTCACAGGGATCCCGCGGTCGCGCAGATATCCTTTCAATACGCTTATTTCCAGCTCCTTGTAGTGGAAGAGGGATGCGGCCAGCGCGGCATCGGCTTTCCCCACGGTCAGGGCCTGGGCGAAATGGTTGAGCGTGCCCGCACCCCCCGATGCGATCACGGGGATGGACACGGTTTCCGCCACCAGGGCCGTGAGCTCGTTGTCATAGCCGGCCTTGGTGCCGTCACAGTCCATGCTGGTGAGCAGGATCTCCCCTGCGCCCAGGCTATGGGCTTTCGCCACCCACTCGATGCAGTCCAGCCCCGTGTCTACCCGCCCGCCGTATTTGAAGACGTTCCAGCCCGATCCGTCCGGGCGGCGCCTGGCATCCACGGCCACCACCACGCATTGGCAGCCAAACTTGTCTGCGGCCTCGCTGATGAGTTCCGGACGTTCGATGGCGGCGGAATTGATGGAGATCTTGTCGGCGCCCGCCCTCAGGATGCGGCGGAAATCATCCACGGTGCGGATGCCGCCCCCCACGGTGAAGGGGATGAAGACGGTCTCCGCCACCCGTGCGGCCATCTCCACCACGGTGTCCCGGGCGTCGCTTGAGGCGGTTATGTCCAAGAACACCAACTCATCTGCGCCCTCCCGGTCGTATGCCGCGCCGATCTCCACCGGGTCGCCCGCATCCCGCAGGTTCACGAAATTCACGCCTTTTACCACCCTCCCGGCGTTTACGTCCAGGCAGGGGATGATCCGTTTTGTCAGCATATGCGCTCCGATTTCTCCGATAGTCCATGCATGGCCCCACCCACCAAACAATGCGCGCTCGACATTAGCCTCAACTTTGTGCAAGGTCTGCCGGCCAAGCGATATCCGGCGGCTTGGCCGCACATCCGGCTGACTGTGTGGCGGCCGGGGCCTTGCAGCCGGTGCTTTGCAGGAAGACGCCTGGCAGGCAGGTGGCCGGACAGGCTATGCGTCAAGTTCGAGGAAATTTCTCAGTATCTCCAGCCCCACTTCCCCGCTTTTTTCCGGGTGGAACTGGGTGGCGAACACCCCGCCCATCTCCACCGCCGCATCGATGGTGGCGGTGTACTGTGCGGTGGCGGCCACGATGCCGGGGTCGTCTGCCTTGGGGTAGTATGAATGCACGAAATAAACATAAGGGCCGGGCCTGATGCCCCGCAGCAGGCGTTTGCCGGGTGCGATGTCCAGGTTGTTCCAGCCCATATGGGGGATCTTGTGATTCTCTTTGGGGGGGAGCCGCAGGATGTGGCCGCGCAGGATGCCCAGCCCCGCCACGCCGGGACTCTCCTCGCTGGACTCAAACATTACCTGCAGGCCTACGCAGATGCCCAGCAGGGGGATGCCATCCGCCACGACCTGATGCAGCACGTCCACCAGCCCGAAATCAGAGAGCTTGCCCATGGCGTCGCCAAATGCGCCGACCCCGGGCAGGACTACTTTGTCTGCGCCCAGTATGACGCGGGGCTCCCGTGTGACGACGGTATCCGCCCCCAGGTGGTCAAATGCCTTTTCGACGCTGCGCAGGTTCCCTGCATCGTAGTCCACTATCGCTATCATGTGTCCGGCTCCTGATGTTTTCTTGTGTTACGGTATCAATGTGGGTGGCGCCGATGCCGTTTCATGGGGCATCCTGGGTGCCGGTTCGCTATCGACGGCCCCCATGCCATGGGGGTCACTGGGGTGGGAACCTGCGGTACAGCCCGCCGGCCGTCATGCCCCCCCTGTACGCCGCCATCTCGCTCACGGTCACCAGTTGGTATCCCTCCGCCACCAACTGCGGGATGATGCGCTCTGCGGCGGATGCCGTGGCGCTGTACAGCGAATGCATCAGCACGATGTCGCCGTCCTTGACCTTGCCGATGACGGCGGCCACGGTCTTGTCGGCGTTTTTGGTCTCCCAGTCCCTGGTGTCGATGGACCACAGCACTATGGGTTCCTGGACAGCCGCCCGCACTGTGGCATTGGTCCTGCCCCCGGGCAGGCGCACGGTCTTTGGCGGGGTGCCCCCTGAGTATGTGGTGATGGCTTCGTAGCCCCTGTCGATTTCCGAACGGATGGCTGCGGTACCCAGCAGGTCCAGCCACTGGTGGTCCCATGTGTGGTTGCCCAGTTCATGGCCTTCGGAGGCGATCCTCTGCAGGACCGCGGAATACTTGGAACTGCGGATGCCCATGACGTAAAATGTGGCTTTGCCGCCATATGCGGCCAGGCAGTCAAGGATACGGTTGTCCACCACGTCCAATGGGCCGTCGTCGAATGTCAGGGCGATCATGGGTTTGGTAGGGTCAATGGTGCGGCCGGCGAGTGTGGCGGCCTGCTGCGCTGCCGCAGCATCGGCGGCCGCCTGTGCTGCTGCCGCTTCGGCCTCGGCTGCTGCCTGCGCCTGTGCGGCTGCCTGTGCTTCCGCCGCTGCCTGTGCTTCCGCCGCTGCCTGCGCTTGTGCGGCTGCCTGCGCTTCCGCCGTTGCCTGCGCTTGTGCCGCTGCGGCCGCCGCGGCTTCCTCGGCCGTCTGGGCCGGGGCCTGTTCTCCCGTGGCGGGGTTGATGACGGTGTAGGCATCCCCCTCCGTGGCGCCGGGCGCGCCGGCCTGGCCGGTGAAGACCTGGACATGGGGCCCGTCTGCTTCGGGCCCGGTTTGCTGTGGACCTGCCGCGGCCGGTGTGCCCTGAGCGGCCGCGCCATCAACCCCGGAGGAGGGGGAGATGCCTTGCGCAGCGCCCAGGCCGGGCCCGGTTTCCTGGGAAGGCTTGTTGGTGGTCACCACGCCGGCACATGCCGACATGACAAAGAGGCTCATGGCAATCATGACAACGGGCAGCGCCAGCGCAAGCCTGACCCACGCCCGGTTGTTCTTTTCGTAATGAATGAACAATGGGTACCCCCTTTCAAGGTTATGCCAAAACATCCATAATGGATACATTGTACAGTGTCCCCTCCGTTCCATGATTGGGGGGCTCTGGTCAAAACATCCATAATGGATACATTGTACACGAAATCCACCGAATTGGGAAGAGGAAACCGCATTTTGCTTCTTACATTTTTAGTACTCCCCCCTTAGCCATGCGATCACCGCCTCGGGTGTGCGATCTTTTGCGGGGATGGTCAGGCCGGGTTCGCGGATGTGCTCCAGATAGTGGGCGTCGGAGTTGCTGATGATGTGGCAACCCTGCAGATAGGGGTGGGCGGCCATGAGCGTGTGCAGCGCATGGATGTCTTTGAGCTCCGCGGTCCGGAATTTGCTGGCCGGCGGGATAAAACCTAGGTTTGACAGCAGGCTGTTGCTGGTGCGTTCGATGTGGGCCGGGAACATGACGCCGCCGTAGGAGAGCGCCAGGTCCCAGAGCTCGTCAAAGGGCACCTCGGCGGCATTGATCAGGAGGTGCGGTTCTTCCCCCACCACCGTGTCGTCCGCCCGGCAGATGAGCTGGGCGCCGAACACCTCGGGTTTGTTGGGGATTTTGATCAGCCTGTCGTAGATGAATGCGTCGAACGCCATGGCAGCATCCAGCTGCGCAAACAGGCAGACCGCATGGACTTCCTCGGCGGTGCAGACCTCCAGGCCGGGCAACGCCATCACGCCCAAGCCCTGCGCGGCTTCCAGCAGTGCGGGGCAGTTCTTCGCCGAGTTGTGGTCGGTGAGGGCTATCACGTCCAACCCCTTCAGCGCAGACATGGCGGCGATGTTGTAAGGCGTCATGTCCCCGTCGCCGCAGGGGGACAGGCAGGAATGGATGTGCAGGTCATAGGTGAGTTCGGGCATAGGCGCCTCCGATGGGCGGCAAAAGCCGCCCCATGACGCAAGTTGCGGCTATGGTCAAGTGCTTGGCGCATGCCGGGGCGCCGGATGTGAATCTGCCAAAGCTGCGCTTGGCGCTGACGGTGCATCGCCCCGGCGGCTTATTGTATCGCGGTGTGCACCCATAGCGCCGCATCGAAAATCGGCTCTTCGGTGGACAGCACCGGGATGCCCTGCTCCCCGGCCTTTTCGCGCGCCTGGGCGTCCAATGCGGCGCCCTCGGCCAGGATGACGCACGCCACTTCCGTCAGGGACGCCACCGCCAAAGTGTTCATGTTGCCCATCACCGTCACCCAGGCGGCCCCGGCGGGGGCCTTGGACATGGCGACGCTGAGCAAATCGCAGCAAAACAGGCCGCCGATGGGCGCATCCGGGTGCGCGCCCTCGTTCACGACGCCAAAACGCCCCGTTTCCATCAGTTCCTTTACCGTCATGGGAAGAACCTCCTCGTATACAGTTTTCCGAAATGGCTTGTTGCGTATCAGGATGGCCCCGGCACGTCCATGAGGCGCGTATCAAAAAACGAAGCCGTCGCCGATGCGCTATGTGCGAATCTTACCACAGATTTGCCTTTCGGTCAATGCGATGGGGGATGAGATGCACCCGGGACTGTATCAGGCGCAGGAGGATGATCTGCACCGGGGTCATGATGATGGTCTTGAGCACCCGGCTGAAGAGGTAGGCCATGTAGGCTTTCTGGTAGAGTATGGAAAGCCAGACGGTGTTCAGGCACAGGTCGCACAGGATGGTCACCAGGAGCACGGCGATGACCGTGCGCAGGGTGAGGGGGAAGCCCCGAAGCACATGGCCGTATGAGCTTCGCTTGACGTCATATCCATAGAGGAACAGCCCATAGATCGCCCCGGTGATGAATGCGGTGAGTGTAAACCCCGGGAAATATGGTCCCGTGGGGAACAGGATGGCTCCCAGGAAGTCGCCCATGGCGGCGGCCCCACCGGCCCAGAGCGGGCCGAAGAGCATCCCCGTCACGGCGACGGGGATGAACCCGAAGCCGAACCGGACGAAGGTGGTGTTGATGGAGCAAAAACGGGTGAGGATGATCTCGATGCACACCAGGAGCGCCACGGTGATGATTTTCTTAAGGCGGTTGGAGTCCGCCTTGCGGGTGGCGGGTTCGTCTGTTGGCACAGGCTCGGTGCGGTGTGAGGGCTCCTTGCAGGTGGCGGGTTCGATGTGGGATGCGACATCGCCGGAAGCGGTTGCTTCGGTCCGGACTGCTTTGTTTTCTGCGGATGACATAAGAATAACCCCTCCCTGCTCTGACAACTTTTCGAAGACTATATCACATGTCGTAACATGGTGCAAGCAAATTTCGGCCTGCCGCCGGTCGTCTCACTTGGCGCGAGGTTTATCCGGCCAAGTAACCTCCCATGCGCGTATACGCACAAATAGTGACGAAAGAAGTGGCATGGGCGGATGAACAGGGCGCGGCGTTGCACTAGCTGCGCTTTTCCAGGTGTGCATAGCGCATGGTGAGGCCTACGCAGGCGCCCCCCAGGATGTTGCCGATGGTGACGGGGAGCAGGTTGCGGATGATGAATGCGGGCCAGGTGAGGGCGGCGGTGTTTATGCCCGCTTCGGCCGACAGCTGCGCATACCTGGGCACCTGCAAGGCGAAGATCCCCGCAGGGACGTAGTACATGTTCGCCACGCAGTGCTCGAAACCGCAGATGACGAAGAACGCCACCGGGATGTACGCCCCAAGGATGCGCCCTGTGGTATCTTTGGCCGAAAGGCTGCACAGCACGCCCATGCAGACCAGCACATTGCAGAAGAACCCCAGCACGACGCCGCCTGCGAAAGGCAGGGTGCATTTGGCAGCCGCCACTTTGATGGTGTAGACAGCCAGGGCGCCGGACGAATACTCCAGCTGCCCGAAGAAGGCGCACCCGGCGGCCAAGAACGCGGCGCCGATGAAGTTTCCTATGTAAACCAATACCCAGTTGCGCACCATCCCGGCCCAGGTGGCCCTTTTTTCCAGCACCGAGATGGGGATCATGCAGTTCCCGGTGAAGAGTTCCGCGCCCAGGAGCACGACCATCCCCAGGCCGAAGGGGAAGAGCAGGCCGCTGACGGTCCTGGCGGCGCCCACGTTGGTGACGGTGTGGGATGCGGTGTTGGTCACCGCGCCCCCGAAAGCGATGAGCAGCCCTGCCATGACGGCGAGAAAGAGCAGCTTCCCTGTGGGGCGGGCGCATTTTTTCGCGCCTGCCTCGATGTATGCCTGGGTGATTTCTGCGGGGGTGAGCAAGTTCATGGGGTGTGTTCCTCCGGGGGGGCCTCTATTTTGTGGATTGCTTCGTCCTGCCACGCTTCGCTCGCAACATGTGTGACTGCGTTTCTCGCAATGACGCCGTGGGGCTTGTCGCAATGGCGCGGGATTGCTCCGCCGACTAAACCTTGTGCGAAGCTGGGACTTATGTCGGACACACATAGTTTAGTTGGTGGTGCAATGGCTTCGTCGGGGTCAGGGGGCAGCCTGGGATCGCTCGGCCGCCTCCACGGTGTGTTTTACCAGCACGGAGGTGGTGACTGTGCCAACGCCGCCGGGCACGGGTGTGATGGCTTCCACGATGGGCTGCGCACAGGCAAAATCCACATCCCCTGTCAGCTTCCCGTCCGCGCCCATGTTGATCCCCACGTCCAGAACGATCTGGCCGGGGGCAAAGTATCCGGGCCCCACCACACCGGCTTTCCCTGCCGCGGCGATGACGACCTTCGCTTCCCTGACCACAGATGGCATGTCCATGGTGCGGGTGTGGCAGATGGTCACGGTGGCGTGGCGGGAAAGGAGCATCATGGCGGCGGGCTTGCCCACCACCAGGCTGCGCCCGATGACTGCGGCCCGGGCACCCTTTACGTCGATGCCATAATAATCCAGTATCTCCATGCACGCTTGTGGGGTGCATGGGGGGTAGCCTATGTTCGTGCCGGAAAATACACCAGCCAGGGATCCTTGGGTGATGCCGTCCACATCCTTGGACGGGGATAGGGCCTCGCATGCCGCAGGTTCGTCCAGGTGCCCCGGCAGGGGGCGGAACATCAAGACGCCGTGGACAGCGGGGTCCGAGTTCAGATCCCTGATCCGGGCGATCAGCGTCTCTTGGGTTGTGTCGGCGCCCAGCAGGACATTGCGCACCGCCAGGCCAACTTTCTCGCATCGTTTCATGGCGCCCTTTTCGTAGGCGATGTCGTCGGGGCGTTCCCCGACACGCAGGATGGCAAGGGTGGGGGTGACGCCCTTTGCATTAAGCGCAGCCACACGTTCCGAGAGATTTGCGTTGAGCGCATCCGCCACCGGGGCGCCCATGAGAATCGTTGCCATCATAACCTCCACTTCGCAAGGGTTCTGACGTCATGCTTCGAACCGTGCCGATACCCGCCGGTAGATCCTGTCGGCTTTGGGCACATACGCATCCAGCATGGCGCCCGCTTCGGCGTCAATGCGCCCCGCATAGGCCCTGTCGGCCATGGATTTGGTGTTGATGGACACGTTGAGGCCGGCCGCCTGCAATGCCGCCCCCAGGCACAGCGCGCCGCAGCCCGCATCGGATACGGCCAGCGCAGAGCCCTTTGCGGCGTAGGCTTCCACCAGGTCGATGGCCTCGCAGCACAGGCGCATGATTTCCAAAGGCGCGCCACATGCGGTTTGCAAGGCCGCTTCCATGACGGCTGCCTTGTGGGCCTTTTCGTCGTCGGTGCCGGAAGGAAGGCCGTAGGCACGGGAAAGGGGCTCGAAGGCCTCCGCATCCCTTTGCACCAGCGCCAGCAGTTCTTCCCGCAGTTTTGCAGCCCTTTCATCCAGTGCGATGATGTCTGCCTGGACGTCGGCATATTTCTTTTTGCCCAATGTGAGGCTGCCCACCATGTTGCCCAGGGCGATGCCGACGGCGCCCACCAGGGCTGATGCCCCCCCGCCCCCCGGCACGGGTTCCCGGGATGCAAGGGCGCAGAGGAAATCGGAGCAGGTCAGTTCGGTGTATTTCATGAGTTCTTCCTTTTCAGGGATGCCTGTTGGTGTCTGGATGGTAACAGGTCACCCCGGTGATGGGGCGGGCTCAGGCCGACCAGACGGTCCATCGGCTGGCCGGGGGCCTGTAACCCCGGAGGCCCGGCTTGGCCTAGAACAGCCCGGAGATCTTCCCGTCCCCGTCCACGTCGATCTTTTCCGCGCTGGGGACTTTGGGCAGGCCCGGCATGGTCATGATGTCGCCGGTGAGTGCCACGATAAACCCCGCGCCTGCGCTGACTTTCAGGTTGCGCACGGTGACTTTGAACCCATTTGGGGCCCCCAGGAGGTTCTGGTCGTCGGAGAAGCTGTACTGGGTCTTGGCCATGCAGATGGGGCAGCCCCCAAAGCCCAGGGCCGTGAGTTGCTCGGCCTGTTTCTTGGCGGCGGGGGTCAGCTCCACGCTGTCGGCATGGTAGACTTTGCGGCAGATGTCGGCGAGTTTGTCCGTGATGGGGGCGTCGAGGGGGTAGGCATGGGTCAGTTCCGAGGGGGTGTCGCACAGCCGCACCACTTCCCGGGCCAGTTCCACGCCGCCATCACCGCCTTTGCCCCATACTTCGGAGAGGGCCACATTGACCCCCAGCTCCCTGCACTTGTTTTCAATGAGCCCCAGCTCCGCCTCGGTGTCGGTGGGGAAGCGGTTGATGGCCACCACAGCCGGCAAGCCGAAGACCTGGGTGATGTTCTCCACGTGCCGGAGGAGGTTGGGGAGGCCCCGGGACAGGGCTTCGAGGTTTTCGCCCCCTAGGTCGGATTTTGCCACGCCGCCATGGTGCTTCAGCGCCCGGACCGTGGCCACGATGACCACCGCCGACGGGCTAAGCCCGGCCATGCGGCACTTGATGTCGAGGAATTTCTCCGCCCCCAGGTCGGCGCCGAACCCAGCCTCGGTGACGGCGTAATCGCCCAGTTTCAGGGCCATGCGGGTGGCTATGATGGAGTTGCACCCGTGGGCGATGTTGGCGAAAGGCCCGCCGTGGATGAACGCAGGCGTGCCCTCCAGTGTCTGGACCAGGTTGGGTTTGAGCGCGTCCTTCAGGAGCGCGGCCATGGCGCCCTGGGCGCGCAGCTGCCCGGCGGTGACGGGCGACTCGTCATGGGTGTAGCCCACGATGATGCGCGCGCAGCGTTCTTTCAGGTCTGTGATATCCCTTGACAGGCACAGCACCGCCATGATCTCGCTGGCCACGGTGATGTCAAAACCGTCTTCCCTGGGGACGCCATTGACACGCCCGCCCAGGCCGTCGGCTATGAAGCGCAGCTGGCGGTCGTTCATGTCCACCGCCCGTTTCCATGTGATGCGGCGCACGTCGATGCCCAATGCATTGCCCTGGTAGATGTGGTTGTCCAGCATGGCGGCCAGGAGGTTGTTGGCGGCCCCGATGGCGTGGAAGTCGCCGGTGAAATGCAGGTTGATGTCCTCCATGGGGACCACCTGGGCGTAGCCGCCTCCCGCCGCGCCGCCCTTGACGCCGAACACCGGGCCCAGGGAGGGTTCGCGCAGCGCGACCACGGAATTCTTCCCTATCTTGCGCAGGGCGTCACAGAGGCCTACCGTGGTGGTGGTCTTCCCCTCGCCGGCGGGGGTGGGCGTGATGGCGGTGACCAGCACCAGCTTGCCGTCCGGCCGGCCGTCCAGTTCGTCCAGCAGTTTGTAGTCGATCTTGGCCTTGTAGTTGCCGTATTGTTCCAGATACCGGTCGTCCACCCCCGCCACACGGGCGATGTCGCGGATGTGCTTCATGGGTGTGGCTTGGGCGATTTCGATGTCGGAGAGGTAGGACATGGTGGTGGTTTCCTTTCTTTATGCTGTGGGGATGCCGGGCCGCAGGGAGATCCGGCATGGCCATATGCAACTTCACAAACAACTGTACTGTGCAATGCGCCCCTATGGTGCGCGGTGTTGCGCGACGGCACCCCGACGGGCGAGGCCCTGCAGGAATGCGCCCCTACAATGCGCCGGGCGTTGCGTGTAAGGATTCGCGGCACCCGATATCCCGGAGGGGCGCAGTCTGGGCCCTGTCACACGCGGCGCATCCTGTCGGGGCGGCGGGTGTATATGGCGTCCTCCGTCACGACGCAGTCCATGGGGAGGTCCCAGGGTTCCAGGGGGATGGAGTCGCACAGCAGGGCCTCCCTGCAGAGCGCGACTGCGAGGGGGAAGCGCGGCGCCCCATCGTCCGGGGTGCCTGCGCCGGGTGAGGGCGCCGGGCCTGGGTCAGCGCCGGGTGAGGGCGCCGGGCCTACGTCGGTGCCGGGAGACCGCGCCGGGCCTGCCTTGGCGCCGGGTGAGGGCGCCGGGCCTAGGTCGGCGCCGGGTGAGGGCACCGGGCCTGGGTCAGTGCTGAGTGCTGCGCGGCGCCAGCGGCGCATTTCACCCAAAAACAGGTCGTAGTAGCCGCCGCCTTTGCCCAGGCGCAGGCAGTCCCGGCCACAGGCCAGACACGGCGTCACGGCGAGGTCTATGTCTGCGGGGGCGATGGCGGCGCAATGCCCGTAAGGCTCGATGATACCATACATCCCGGAGTCTTTCAAGTCATCCAGGGAATTGATGATCCGGGCTTCCATGACGCCGGGTTTGCCAGGCGCCCTCTCCCCTTTGCACAGGGGGACGGACAGGGTCTTCCCATCCGACAGCGCCCTACGGATGATGGGCAAGGTGTCCACCTCGCTTTTGGTCCCCACGAAGCAAAACACGGATGCGGCGTCCCGGTAGGCGTCCATCGCCAAAAGGCGGTCCGCGATGGCCATATCGGATCTCTTCACGTAGGACGGGTCCAAATCCCTGATGCGCGCCTTGATCTCCCGGCGCAGCGCCGCTTTTTGCGACACTATGGGGTTTTCGGTTTTCCCAGTGTCCATGATGACTCCCAAGCCTTTCCCACACTGTCGTATGAAACTTCGCAAACCCTTGCAGGCGGACCGTGGCGGCGCAAGGAGATACGCGGGTCGTCACCGTCTATCGTCAAGATAGCACTCACCTTGCAGGCGGGCCAGGCCGGCGCAAGGAAGCTCGCAGGTCGTCACCGTCCATCTTCAAGATAGCGCTTACCTTGCAGACGAACCGTGCCGGCGCAAGGAAGCTCGCAGGTAAAGGCCGGGCAAAATGTGACGTCCCATATAGTATACAGCATCACCCGAAAAAAAGCCATGCACAAAACGATTGAAAAAGGCGGGGTGGGACTGTACAAAAATGACGATTGGCGGCCCCTGTGCCACACACTATACCACGCCGGTGCGGGTTTGTCAGTACTCAAAACATAGAATGTTGTGCGGCAGTGGCGAGAAACCGCAAAAACATGCAGAAACGTTTGCGATTTTTGCGTCATTGTGCATGTTGCTGCATTGTTGTTTTTTTGACATGGTATCATGCACATAACACATGGGAAAATTCGGGCTTTTTTCGGATTTTTGTAGGGAAAATTAACAAATTTCCCATTTTATTCCATTGACAAATTTGTAAATATGTGCCACAATATTGTCCAATGCCCCGGCGGGGGATACCAAAGATAATGCGGGAAATGCCCGGGGGACACCAAAGATAATGCGGGAAATGCCCTGGTTACAGTACGTTTTATATTGGAGGTGGAGGTATGAAAGAGTTGGAAGCACTGTTTTACTTGGTACCGGTTTGCTCTGTGATCGCCCTGGCTTTTGCCGCATGGCAGGCCAGGCGGATACTGAAGTTCTCGGAGGGCTCCGAACGCATGGTCAAGTTGGCGAAGATCATACGGGTGGGCGCCAGGGCTTACCTGCAGCGGCAGTACCGGGGCGTGGGGATATTCTTTGCGGTGGTGACCGTCATATTGGCCATCATGGCATTTGCGGGGTATTTGCCGCCGTTTACGCCTTTTGCATTCCTTAGCGGCGGGTTTTTCTCCGGTCTCGCCGGGTTCGTGGGCATGAGCATCGCCACGTCGTCCAATGCCAGGACGGCGCAAGCGGCGTCCGGAAGCCTCAACAGCGGGCTGAAAGTCGCTTTTGCCTCCGGGTCGGTCATGGGGTTCACCGTGGTGGGGCTGGGACTTTTGGATCTGTCCATATGGTTTTTCATCCTGAAGGCGGTGCCGCTGCCTTTCGTGGCCCAGCTCAAGAACATGGTTTACGAGGGCATGAACGCGGTGGCTTTGGAGCAAATGCAGATCGAGTTCATCACATCCACCATGCTCACATTCGGCATGGGTGCGTCGTCCATGGCGCTGTTCGCCCGTGTGGGCGGCGGCATTTACACGAAGGCCGCCGACGTGGGCGCTGACCTGGTGGGCAAGAACGAGCAGGGTATCCCCGAAGACGACCCCCGCAACCCGGCTGTCATCGCCGACAACGTGGGAGACAATGTAGGGGACGTGGCCGGAATGGGCGCGGACCTGTACGAGTCATACGTGGGTTCGGTCATAGCCACCGCGGCGCTGGCGGTCTCGGCGGGGTTCGGGTTCTATGGGGTGGCGCTGCCGCTGCTGATGGCGGCGGTGGGCATAGTGGTGTCCCTCATCTGCACGTTCCTGGTCTCCTGCAAGGAAGACGCATCCCAGAAGACTTTGCTGGCGGCGCTGCGCAGGGGGACATGGGCGGCCGCGGCCCTGAGCGCATTGGCGGGGCTGCCGCTGACATACCTGCTCATAGTGAAACCCGGTCTGGGCGGGTACGGGTACTACGTAGCGATATTGTCCGGCCTGGCTGCGGGCGTGCTCATCGGGTATTTCACGGAGTATTACACGTCTGACACGTACAAGCCCACCCAGAAGCTGGCCGAAACATCCCTGACGGGTCCGGCCACCATCATCATCGGCGGCATCGCACTGGGCATGCAGTCCACGGTCATCCCCGTGGTGGTGGTGGGCGTGTCTGTCATGGTGAGTTTCATGGCCGCGGGCGGTGCGGGCGCCATCGGCTCGGCCTTCGGTTCACAGGCCGCCAACCAAGGCCTTTTCGGTATCGGCCTGTCTGCGGTGGGCATGCTCTCCACACTGGGCATCACATTGGCCACTGACGCCTACGGGCCCGTGGCGGACAATGCGGGCGGCATCGCGGAGATGAGCGGGCTGGGCGAGGAGGTGCGCAAACGCACGGACGCGCTGGATTCCCTGGGCAACACCACCGCGGCCACAGGCAAGGGGTTTGCCATAGGCAGCGCCGCATTGACGGCGCTGGCCTTGATCTCCGCCTTCATCGACGAGATCCACATCAAGGATCCGGGCTTCGTGTTTGATCTGACCATCACGAACCCGGTGGTGCTGGTGGGGCTGTTCATCGGCGCCATGCTGCCGTACCTGTTCTCCTCCTTCACCATGAACGCGGTGGGCCGGGCCGCCCAGAGCGTGGTCCTGGAAGTGCGCCGTCAGTTCAAGGAGATCGCAGGCATCATGGAGGGGAAAGCGGAGCCTGACTATTCCCGCTGCATCGACATCTGCACGAAGTCGGCCCAGAGAGAGATGGTCCTGCCGGCGCTTTGCGCCATCATCGTGCCGATACTCACCGGGTTCTTCCTGGGCATCAACGGGGTGGTGGGGTTGCTGGCCGGTTCCACGGTTTCGGGCTTCATACTGGCGGTGATGATGTCCAACTGCGGCGGCGCATGGGACAATGCGAAAAAGTACATCGAGGCGGGCAACCATGGGGGCAAACATTCAGACCCGCATATGGCGGCCGTGGTGGGCGACACCGTGGGTGACCCCTTCAAGGACACATCCGGGCCGGCCATAAACATCCTGATCAAGCTGGTGTCCATGGTGTGCATCGTGTTTTCGGGCGTGATGATGGCCGTGGCGCTGATAAAGTAGGTTTGGGCGCAGGGCGCACATATTATGCGAGGAAGGGCTGTCTCCGGCGAAATCCGGGGCGGCCTTTTTTCTGGCTCTCCCAGTATTCCAGCCGTTCCTTTAAGACAACCCAAATATACTGAATCAGCAGCTCCTGAATCATCAGAAATGCATATACTCGTCCTCCGGCTTCCATCACATCATACATAACACCCCCTGCCATGTCAACAAAAACCACTTGCGTTTCGCAAATGCTTTGAAATGATGTGGCAATTCCGCTGAAAAGCCAACACCATACCCCGTTTTCGGTGGCAATCGCTGTCGCTTTGTGATAATATGTGGGCGAGAGATGATAAAGCGAGAAGCTGCGCGGAGGTGAAGACGGTGGCCTGCCGCTTCAAGGGCGGAGCCCCTGGTTGATGATGAAACGATAAGCTGTGCGAGGTGAAATTATGGATTATACGGAAGCTATAGGGTATCTGACCCATAGGGACTGGCGGGGGAGCAGGCTGGGTTTGCAGCGGATGGAGGAGCTTTTGGGGCGGATGGGGAACCCGCAGGATGGGCTGCGGTTCGTGCACATAGCGGGGACCAACGGCAAAGGCAGCGTCGCGGCCATGGTCAGTTCCATCATGACGCAGGCTGGGTACCGGACAGGGCTGTACACCTCCCCACACCTCAAAAGGTACAATGAGCGCATACAGGTGGATGGGCTGGAGATATCGGATGCGGATTTCGCCGCGGCGGCCGAGGCGGTGAGGGATGCGGTGGAAGGGGTGGGGACAGGTGCAGGGGAGTGTGCACAGAAAGGTGCGGGGGAGTGTGCACAGAAAGGTGCAGGGGAGTGTGCACAGACAGGTGCAGGGGAGTGTGCACAGAAAGGTGCGGGGGCAAGTGCAGGAGGGACATGGGGCGAAACGGTGCCGCTGCATGGGCAGGGGCCAGGCGGCACAAAGGTTGCGGACAAAGAGGCTGGGGTGCCCATGGCGGACGAGGCGGACCAGGCAACCCGGGGCACGGCCGGACATGATTGGAAGGTATGGGGGCCGATTGGAGACCACCCCACAGAGTTCGAGCTGCTCACGGCGTTGGCATTGGCACATTTTGCCAGGGTCCGTTGCGACATCGTGGTGATGGAAGTGGGCTTGGGGGGGCGACTGGATGCCACCAATGTGATACCTGTGCCGGAGGTGGCGGTCATAACTGCCCTGGGGATGGACCACACTGGGGAACTGGGGAACACATTGGCGAAAATCGCCGCTGAGAAAGCGGGGATCGTGAAGCCCGGGGGGCAGGTGGTGCTGTATCCACCTGGGGATCCGCAGGGCCGGGCGATGGGGCGCGCACCAAAGGGCGTGGCCAAGGGTACGGCTGAAACATTGCCTGACGGGTGCGGTGGGCTGATTGAAAGTCGCTTGAAAGACGGAAACCGCATTGGCGAAAGCGCGGTGAAGGAAAGGGAAGTTGACGGGGCCGATGCAGCGCTTCGCATGGCAAGGGAAATCTGCCGCATTGGCGAAAGCGCGGTGGAGGAAAGGGAAGTTGACGGGGCCGATGCAGCGCTTCGCATGGTAAGGGAAATCTGCCGGGAGAGGGGGGCATCCCTGACCTGCGTGGATTTTTCCAAACTGGCGGTGAATGGTGCTTCTCCTATGGGGTTCACCTTTGATTTCGATGGGCTGGAAGATTTGCGTCTGTCGCTGCCGGGAGACTACCAGCCCTACAATGCGGCCACTGCGCTGACGGCGGTGAAAGCGCTGCAGGGGTTGGGCTGGGAGATATCGGAAGCGGCCATACGCAAAGGGCTGGAAGAAGTGCGCTGGCCTGCCAGGTTCGAGGTGGTGCGGCAGGGGAACCCCACATTCATCCTTGACGGGGGGCACAACCCCCAGGGGGCACAGATGGTGGCGGACAGCCTGCGCCGGCATTTTCCCGGCAGGCAGGCGATCTTCATATTCGGGGTGATGGCGGACAAGGATTACGGGGCGATGGCGGACGCCATATTGCCATTGGCGAAACGCATTTTCACGGTCACGCCGGACAGCCCCAGGGCGCTGCCGGCCCAAGAACTGGCGCATTTCATCGAGGGGAGGCGCGCAAAGGCGGCGCAGCCGCCCGAGGGGGCGATGCAGGCGGCGATTGGGGCGGGACCGTTGACCGGGGGTGGGTGTGCCGGGCGGGTGCCCCAGGATATCGAAGTCACCCCGTGCGCCACCATCCCTGCCGCAGTGGAAGCGGCGTTTGCGGCGGCGGGCCCCGGTGACGTGATCTGCGCCTTCGGCTCCCTCTATATGGCGGGCGATGTGTCGGATGCGGTGCGGGCGCATGGGGAAGCGTTGACCTAGGAGTCGGTGGCGGCCGCGGCAAAGGGGCATCCCGAGCAAAGACGTGGCGGGCTGCGAATGGCAGTCGGGCCGGGGGTGTTTGGGTGTGCGGCGTCACTGGGCGTGGTATCTTGTCGACAGCGCAATCATGGGAATGGCCGGGAGGTACTGTATGCTGCACGTCGTGCTTCTGGAGCCGGAGATACCGGCGAACACCGGGAACATCGGGCGCACCTGCGTCGCGACGGGGACGAAGCTGCACTTGGTGGGGCCTTTGGGGTTCCGCCTGAACGAAAAAGCGCTGGCAAGGGCGGGGCTGGACTACTGGGATGCGCTGGATGTGGCGGTGTATGCGGACTTCGCGGATTTTCTGGGGCGCAATCCCGGCGCAAGGCTGTACCCCGCGACCACGAAAGCGGCGAGGGTGTATTCAGATGTGGACTACCTGCCCGACGCTTTCCTCCTGTTCGGGAAGGAGAGCGCCGGCCTGCCGGAAGAAATCCTGGCGCGGTATGCGGACACTTGTGTGCGGATCCCCATGCAGGGGGAGTTCCGTTCCCTGAACCTGTCCAACGCTGTCGCCATCGTGCTGTACGAGGCCCTGCGGAAGCAGGGGTTCCCGGGGATGAAGCAGGCGGGGGGAAAGCTGGGGAGGTCCTGGAACATCCAGCCCGTCACACCTCCTCCGCAGTCACCTCGTTTTTCACCACCAGGATGATGAGCTTGTGGATGGGGAAGTGTTTCTCCACCTCGGCGACTTTGGCGCTGGCGCGGTAGCGGGATAGCTGCCCCATGGCCTCCGCCCTCTTTGCGGCCCTGGCGGCGGGGGTGTCTTTCGCCTTGCTCAGGTACTTCATCTCGACGACATAGTAATGGTCGAATTTGGTCAGGGGCGCGGGCAGGATCGCGGCGTCGATGTGGTTGCCCCCCCCCACGTCCAGCTCCGTCTCCAGGTGGATGTCCTGGTAGAGGCGCAGGTAGGCGATGATGAAATTCTTGATCCCCTGCTCGTTCATGTGGTCGAAGTCGTGGTCCGAGAGCAGGGAGAGGTTCTTTGCCAGGTACTTCAGGAACACCCCGTAGTCGCCCCGCTGGAGCATGGCATTCACCGCCACGTTCAGATCCGATAGGCTGGGGATCAGCCGTCTGTTCACGTAGCTTAAGTACAGGTTCGAATACAATGCCTCGATGGTCCGGTTGGGGATGCCCAGCATCGACTGATGGGTCTGGTTTTCCCTGATGGTCAGGAACCCTAGATAATACATCATGGAGATCAGGTCATCCTGTGACTCCATGAAACGCCCCTGCTCGAACTTCAGGGCGATCATTGCCGGCAGCTCCTCCTGCCTTTGGATGGTTTCCATGATGCTCAGTTTTGTCTCCGTGTCCTGGTACAGGTCGATTAGGTTCCGCACCATCCCGGGGTCAGACTGCACCCTGGCATCAATGAGGTTTTTGGGGGCCTTCCCCACCCCGATCAACTTTGCCAGATAGTAAAACACCAGTGTGGAATTGTAGATCCTGCTTCCGTCTTCGCTTTCGTCGCTGAACAGATACCCATCGTAATACTCCCGCAGTGCCTCCTTGTGTACCGGGTCCAACCCATAGTAGTCCACCATGTCGCTGACTTCTTGCTCGGTGAACCCGATCATGTCGCTGATCCTGGCATCCAATGAACGGTTGGTGACGTAGTTGAACCCGCTGGCCAGCGCATCCAGGGTGATGGGCGTCACCCCCGTGATGTAGACACGCTCCACCACGTCGCCGGAAAACTCCTTGAACACCTCGTAGAATGAACGGACGAACCCGGATTTGCTGGTGATGTCCCTAAAGTAGTCGAAATCCTTCCCCAACACGGCATTGGCGAAGTTGTCATACTCGTCCACCAGCAGGTACAGTTTCGCATCGGTCACGTTCCTGTATTTTCTCAGGAAATCCCGCAACATCAGGTTTGCCGCCGGTGCACTGCTTTCTTCCAGTTGGAACCCGAGCTTTTTCCTGTCGATGGTGTCATTCAGGTACATCTTCACCTTGTCGGTGAAGTCGTATTCAAGTTTGTCCGAATCCGAGTTGATCCCGCTGAAGTCGAACTTCAGGACATTGTAGCTGTTCGCCAATGCGGTCTTGTTTTCATGGATGTAAAGCCCCCCGAAGAGCGCATCGAACTCGTCTTTGTAGGCGACGTCGTAGTAGTATTTCAGCATGCTGGTAAACAGCGACTTCCCGAACCGCTTCGGCCGCAGCACCAGGTGGAACTTCCCTATGCCCTCCAGCACCTCGATGTACCGGGTCTTGTCGATGTACAAACCATTGCCCGTAACGATGGATCGGAAATCCGGGTTCCCGTCATCGATCATTTTCTTGCTCTCGCCTGGGACCATTCATCCACCCCCTTGCCGGAAACGGTTCATATGCGTCCGGATACCCACATTGTAACATGCAGGCAATCACCTTGCAAGTGCGTATGCGGGAAAGTTTGGACTGGACAGGTGTGCATGTGTCTGTGCACATATGGGGTGTGCGGGGGAGCGCGCCGTCTCACCCCGCCTGCGCCACGGTGAAAGTGAAGCGCGTGTGGCCTTGGCCGCTCTGCGCCCAGATCCGCTCGCCCAGCCCTTTCATGACTTCGCTGGCTATGGAGAGCCCCAGGCCTGTGCCGCCGCCGGAGTGGGATTTGTCCACGGTGTAGAAACGGTCGAAGATATAGGGCAGGTCTTCGGGGGGGATGTCGTCGCCGGTGTTTTCCACGCTGATCTCCAGGTGGCCATCATTGATGCAAAGGCCGATGTCTATGCGCCCGCCCGTATGCGAGTGCTTGACGGCATTGTCCATGAGTATGACGAGGGCCTGCTCCACCCGGTCTGGGTTCGAGTATGCGCCGATGGGGGCCTGCATGTCCACATCTACCACCAGCGCCACCTGGGCATCCTCCGCCACATGGCTGTACACGTCCAATATATTCTGGAACACTTCCCTCAAATCAAAATGGGATTTCTGCATGGCCACCCGCCCTGCCTGGAGGCGGGAGAGTTCCAGCAAATCGTCCACCAGCCTGGAAAGGCGCATGGACTCCCGGACGATGTTTTGGTAAAACCTGTCTCTCTTTTCCTGGGTTTTCGCCATGCCGTCCCGCAGGGTCTCACCCATGGCGCGGATGGAGGCGATGGGTGTGCGCAGCTCGTGGGAGACATTGGCCACATAGTCCCGCCTGGTCTGTTCCAGTTGCCCGGATTCCAGGGCGAAATGGTTCATGGATGCCGCCAGTTCCCCGATCTCGCCTTTCTGCCCCTCGTCCGCTCGCACCGTGAAGTCCCCTTTGCCCATGGCGATGGCCACGTCGCGCATCTGGCGGATGGGCACCACCAGGCGCTTGGCGAAGAGGTAAGCGGGGATGAGCATGATGAGGAATGCGGCGAACGTACTGATGATGAGGGTGCGGTTGAGGCCCCGCATGGCGGCATCCAGCTCGCTGACGGATTTCGTGAACATCACCGCACCGGTGATGGCCCCGCCGCTTTGGATGGGCACGCCCACCACCAGGTATTGTTCGCCGCTTTCGGACTGGCGGATGGCGGAGGCTTCCGCACCGGCCAGCACAGTTTTCAGGTCGGACGACACAAGGGTGTAGTCCTCTTCCTCGCTCATGCGGTAAACCTGGCCGCGCCTGGCCGCGCCCGGTGGGCGGGGGGTGTCGGGCTGGCTCATCTGGGACAGCCCGTCCTGGTCGTAGATATGCAGCGAGGCGCCGAGGAAGTTGGTGTTGTCACGGTCGAAGAGCACCCAGACGCCGCGGTTGAACCCGCCCTGCTCCTGGGCGCTGCCCAGCATCTCGGAGATGGTGCGGGCGATGGGCATGAGCTCTTTGGTCCGCATCTCCACGTAGGAGCGGCGGGTCACGGCGATATAGATGACGGAAGAGAGTATGCCGGAGAGGAGCACCGCCGACAAAAGCAGCAGCACGATCTTCCGCAGAAGTACACTTTTTCTCATGGGGAACCTCTGTAAGCCTAGTTGGTATTGACAGCCTGCCCGCTGCCATGGCGACATGATGCCGAACCATCGCATGACGACATGATGAAGCTTGGTTGGGCCCGGTGAAGTCACTGGACTGTTTCGAATTTATACCCCACGCCGTAGATGCTGCGGATGCCCCAGCGGGGGTTCTCGGGGAGCTTCTGGCGCAGGCGCTTGATCTGGGTGTCCACTACCCGGGTGTCGCCATAGTAGTCATAGCCCCAGACGTCGTTGAGCAGCTGCTCCCGGGTGAAGACCCGGCCGGGGGAGGAGCAGAGCTTATGGAGGAGCTCCACTTCCTTGGGGGTGAACTGGATGGGCGTCTCGTCCACCCGCACCTCGTAGCGGCTGAGGTCTATGGAAAGGCCCGGGAAGCGCAGCACTTGTTTGGGGTCTTCGCCGCCCTCGGCCGCCTGGGTGGTTCGACGCAGGACCGCCTTGATGCGCGCCGTGACTTCCCGGGGGGAAAAGGGTTTCACGATATAGTCGTCGGCGCCCAGCTCCAGCCCCAGGATACGGTCGATCTCCTCACCTTTGGCTGTGAGCATGATAATGGGCACGCGGCTGGTGGCACGGATCTCCCGGCAGACGTCGATGCCGTTTTTTTTCGGCATCATCAGGTCCAGCACCAGCAAATCGGGCTTTTCGGAGGCGAATTTGCGCATCGCTTCCTCACCGTCGTATGCGGAGATGCAGGTGAAGCCCTCCGCTTCTATATATTCCGACAATGTCTCGTGGATCATCTGCTGGTCGTCGCAGATGAGGATTTTGGATGCTAGCATGGCGCAGTGGTCCTTTCTGGGGCGTGGGGGTGCGCTTTGCGCACCTTGCGCGCCCTCGGCATTTGCGGTCGATGCAGGTTTGCCATTTTTGTGGCTATACACGTCCGTACTTGTGGCTATGTACGTCCGCAAGCTGCTATGATATAATTATAGTATCGGGCGGTGGATTTTTCAATGGGAAATGGGGATGTGACATAATGTGTCGGTTTTGTGACACATTTTGTATGATACCAGGGTCGATAGGCCGTGCGTTTGCGTGCTTGCACGCAAAGGCCGTACGCAGACGTGCGATGCATTATTTTTTCCCTGCCTGTAATATATTTCGCTTCAAGAGGGTTTATATTGATAAGACCGATATGATTCAGCAGAGGGGATGAGTGCAGAGGATGGGTATAGAGGATGGGTATAGAGGATGGGCATAGAGGATGGGTGTAGAGGATGGGTATAGAGGATGGGCATAGAGGATGGGCATAGAGGATGGGCATAGAGGATGGGCATAGAGGATGGGTTTAGGGAATGGGTTTAGAAGATGGGTATAGCAAATGGATTCGTGGATGAGTGCAAAGACGGAAATGAACATGAAAGCGAGAATGAAAATGGAAATGAAAATGAAAATGAAAACGGAAACGATGACGAAGACGACGACGAAGAAGACGGCGAAGTCCGGGTTGGCGGCTGCACTGGCGGGTGTGCTGACGGTGATTCTGTGCGTTGCCGCATTGGCAGGGTGTGCGGCCGGCGGCTCCAAAAGCACCCAAACCACCGGCAGGTCGGTGGCAGGAACCGCCGCTGCCATGTATGCGGACGGCGGCGTGTCATATGAGATGGCCGAGGTCCCGGCACCGGCAGCAGTGGCCTATGACAGCGTCGCCGTGGGCGGTGCGGGGAGCGCTACGGGGGATGTGTATTACGGCACGGAGACAAACCTGTCTATGAAGGCCGCATCGACCGATGGAGGTTACGATGCGACTGGGGACGACCAGGAAGAGTCCGGTGGCGAGGCCGCAGACCCCCTGGCGGGGCGCAAACTGATCACCGAAGTCAACATGACACTGGAAACCACGGCGATGGATGCGGCCATCGAGCGCATCAACGCCATGGTGAAGCAACTGGGCGGGTATATCGAGTCTTCGGGAATCAGCGGCAACTCATTGAACAATGCGGGCGGTCTGCGCTACGCCGACATGACGGTGCGGGTCCCCCAGGGGTCGCTGCCCGAGTTCATGGGCATGACGGGCGAGATCGGCAACGTGCTTTACAAGAACGAGAGCACCAGGGACATCACGCTGCAGTACACGGAAACAGAAGACCGGATCAAGACATTGGACATCGAGCAGGAACGGCTGTGGGAGCTGCTGGCGAAGGCGGAGAGCATCGAGTCCATCATCGCACTGGAGCAGCGGCTTTCGGAGATCCGTTTCGAGCTGCAAAACCACAACAGCCGCCTGCGCCTCTACGACAACCAGGTGTCGTACTCCACGGTGTACCTGTCCATCCAGGAGGTGCGCCTCTACACGCCGGAAGCCGCGGAAACACTGGGCAGCCGCATCGCAAGGGGATTCCGGTCCAATGCGGCGGGGGTGGCGGACTTTTTCACGGATCTGATGGTGTTCATCGTGACCCACATCCCGGCATTGGCGGTGCTGGCCATCCTGGTGTTCGTGATCGTCAAACTCCTGGGGGGGATCGGGGGGTTCTTCACCGGCAAGGGGCGCAGGGGGCGCAAAGGCCAGGCGGCGCCGAAGGGCGAAGGCACATGGACGGATCCAATGTATAGCCAAAACCAGGCGGACGGCCAAAACCAGGCAGGCGGCCAGAACCAGGCGGAAAACAAATAAACCTATTTTTGTAAATTTGTATTTACTTATTTTCATAGTGTGGTGTATACTATACCTGCGAGCGGTGCCATTTCTGCTTGCGGGTATTGTTGCGCTGGCTGAACCTTGCGCAAAGCAGAGGCTAGTGTCAGACGCGCATGGATACCAGGTGGGAGTATCGTCGGCTGCAGCTTTGCCTTGCGCAGATCAGAGGCTAATGCAAGACGTGCATTGATACCAGGCGGGAGTATCGTCGGCTGCAGCTTTGCCTTGCGCAAAGCAGAGGCTAATGTCAGACGCGCATGGATACCAGGCGGGAGTATCGCCGGCTGCAGCTTTGCCTTGCGCAGATCAGAGGCTAATGTCGGATGCGCATTGTTGGTTGGTGGGTCAATATGTGCTTGTCGGCATGAAATCGACATGTATGGTGATAGAAAACAGTGCGTAGGCGCGGCGAAAGGGGACACATGGACAGGATAGCTACAGTGGAGCGTGTGACGAAGGAAACAGATATAAAGTTGACTCTTAACCTGGATGGTGCGGGGCAATGCCACTGCGAGACGGGGGTGGGTTTTTTTGACCACATGATAGATGGGTTCGCGCGCCATGGGCTCTTCGACGTGGATTTCACGTGCAAGGGGGACCTGCAGGTGGATTCCCACCACACTGTTGAGGACTGCGGGATCGTGCTGGGTGAGGCCATCCGCAAGGCGCTGGGCGACAAAAAGTCCATCCGCCGGTTCGCAAGCTGCATCCTCCCCATGGACGATGCCCTGGCGCTGTGCGCCATCGACCTGTCGGGCAGGCCGTACCTGGCATTCGACGTGACATTTTCGGATACGCGCATTGGCGACATGGCGTCGGAGATGGTGCGGGAGTTTTTCTACGCTGTCTCCTATGCGGGGATGCTGAACATTCACCTCAAACAGCTAAGCGGCGAGAACAACCACCACATCGCCGAAAGCTGCTTCAAGGCATTCGCAAAGGCCATGTGCGAGGCCACCCGCTACGAGGAGCGCCTGGGGGGCGGGGTGTGGTCGACTAAGGGGGCGCTGTGAGCTCACCTCTGTGCGCTATTGGAGCTTACCACAGCCAGTTTACATCGTACTTCGGAACATTTTCATCTGCGGACAAGAAAATCATGTCCTCTGCTATCGCCGTTGCTATGAGCAGACGGTCGAACGGGTCGCGGTGATGATATTCAAGCGCCTGTACTTGTTCAATATGCGCTTCTTCAACTCCAAGCAAAGTAAAGTCGTTTAGCTTTATGTCGTCGAGGAACGCCCTTACCCCGCCGTAATACTTGAGCTTTCCAAGACCGACTTTGATTGCAAGTTCCCACGCTGACGCGATACTAACGAATATCTCCGTCGTAACATCGTCTATGATTGCCTTCGCTTTGCTTGAAATTGGCTCGTCCCTTAGTATCCGCAGGGCGACGTGCGTATCCAGTAAATATCTCATTCCATATACTCCTTGAAGTCGTCGAGTGGAGCGTCAAAGTCATCTGCAATCCATATTCTGTCTTTGGCGCAGCCGTATAAAGGTTTGCGCCTTACTTTAGGCAAGGGGCACCGCGGGGTTTCACCTTGAAGAGGCGTTACCCCCACCGTGAACGGCAGATTATTAGCCCTCACGGTCTGTTTGAGAAACAAATTGACCGCTGTGGACAAGTCAAGTCCGATGGACTCGTAAATCCTCTGGGCCTGAGCTTTTAATTCTGCGTCCGTCCGTACATTTATATTTGCCGTCATCACAGGAACACCTCCTTTTTTCTACTGTATCACAATCACATCACGTTGTCAATGCGTGATGTTTATTTAGCGTTGACCCAAGTTTCACCAACAACATTCTGTCGCGGGCAAGTGTCTCTGTTCGCCATATGCGCTTGCCCATGTTGGTGTTCACCATTGAGTGCGATCCGGTTCGGGGGCGAACAAATGCAAAGTATTCAATATCTGAAAAACACGTTGACATAATGAAAACTCAGATAGTATAATACTAGGCAATGGGGGAAACGCATCATAAAATGGTTTGACTCTACAGGATGACATACATACTATAGTATTGCCACGCCGACTGAAACTTGCGCACAGCTGAGACTTATGTCGAATGCGCATTGTTTGGTTGGTGGAGCGATACCCACAGATGGCGGGACGAGTGAGGGTACGATGGGGAGTGGAGTGTGGAGTGGATACATCCCAGGCAGGGTGGCCGCCATGTTTTTCCGGGCGGCGACCGTGGTGCTTGCGGGTGCGTCCGTTTTTTTATTGGCGGCACCCCTGACCGGTGTGACGGCATGGGGGGGCACCATCGGGAGCTTAGGGGCAGGCGGCGCCTACGTGGTAAGCGGCGCATCCGCAAATATGGGCGGTGCGTCTGCGGGTGTGATCCGTGCTTTGGCGCCGACGAGCCGTACATCACCGGGTGTGATCCGTGCCTCGGCGGGTACGGGCGGCGCATCCTCCGGCGCGCCCAGGCACGTGATACACATCGCATACGACGACTCGGGGAGCATGTACAACAAAGGCTCCTCGGCCAGCCCGGTGGCAACCACCAGATGGAACCAGGGCAAGTATGCGCTGGAAGTGTTCGCCGCTATGCTGGATGACGGCGACAAGATGAACGTCTATCTGCTCAACGGCCCCCAGAAAGGCACGCTTTCCAAGATGGAGCTGGTGGGCAGCCGCAACATGGCGGAGCCGGTGCGGCGCATCCACGAGGACATGGAGCTGGGGTCCGGCTCCACGCCTTTTGCCAATGTCGCGACCGCCTACCAGGAGCTGATAGATGCCACCGGCGCCAACAAGTGGCTGATATTCGTCACGGACGGGGATTCTTTCACGTCGCCAAACGGCGGCATGTGGTATGTGAGCGACGTGGTGAAACAGCTGGAGTCATATGCCCAGCGGTCCCCGGACATCCGCATCGCATTGCTGATGATTGACTACGGCGGGGACAAGAGCGGGATACGCTCCGACCTTGCGAACTTCACCATATACCAGGCGGATTCGTCGGATCCATACAGCAATATCCGGTCCCACCTCACCGCGCTGTGCAACGAGATCTTCCAGCGCAACAAGCTCTCGGGTGTGGATGAGCGCAACAGGGTGGTGCAGGTGGACGTGCCACTGTCCAGGCTGTTCGTGTTCGCCCAGGGCGACGGGGCCGCAATCAGCGGGATCAAGGGGATGAACGTGTCCCCCAACACCGCGCAGGTACGGTATTCGGAGGACTATGCCGCGGCCCTGACGGCGCTGGGCGGCAACCGGGCACTGTTTGAGTCCACCATCGACCGCTCCCTGACGGGACAGGTGGCGGTGTTCGAGGCGGATTTCGCCCAGGACACGCCTTATGAGATCCAGGCAAGCGGAGCCAGCATATTGGAAGTGTATTACGAGCCCGCGGTGAGGGCTGGGATGACGTTCACCCGGGTGAACGACCCCATAGTGGGCAACAATGGCAAGGTTTACGCATACCGGGAAGGGGACCTGCCATACCAGGACATCCCCGAGGGCGAGTACCTGGTTGAGCTGGGCCTGCTGGATGCACAGGATAGGTTTACCACATCGAAACTGCTGGGGGACATCTCGGCGGCGGCGCAGTTTAAGGGCAACGTGGAACCTGTGGGGCAAGCCGCCGCGCCCGATGGCAATGTGGATCCCGTCATACAGACCGTCCGGTCCGGCGACACCGTGAAGCTCCTGCAAGGCAGTTTCGGCGGGACTGTGAACGTGGATTACCTGGACAGCTACAGGCAGTCCATGGATATCGACGGGAGCGGCATCACCATAGGGCCGGCGCCGGATGTGACTGACCTGGTGCCTGCCGGGGCGGGTGGAACCGCCTGGGGTGCATTGCCTGCCGACTGGGAGGGGTATGTCATCACCCGGGCAGGATCCGGCTCCGGGGACGTCATTGTCAATGGTGACGTGCCGATGGTACACCAGGGTTTCGTGGACGGGAACGGCATTTACATCACGGCCAATGGGCCGGGGGGAATAGACGGTATCACAGCGGCCTCCGACAACAAATACATCAGTTTCGAGTACGAGTTCAAGGACGGCAAAACCTCCGTCACGCCCAGGCTCACAGGCGCAGGGGATGCCTACGTGATAAAGGAAGCGTGCGGCGGGGCTTTCACTGTGAAGCTGACGCTGGGGATGTCTGTTTTCAATGTCACACAGAGCGTCCCGGTAACCGCGACATTGGACGTGCCTTTCATCGTGGAGGTGCCGGATGAGGCGCCGCTGGTGTTCGCCATAGAAAAGGGGGAATTCCGGGTGAACCCCGACGATTCGGTGACACCCGGGGACAAACGCTCTGACGGCGCGGTCTTGCGGGCCACGTACAATGGGGAGCCCCTGCCGGAAGACGTCTGGAGGGCGATGGACGAGCCCGAGGTCTCTGACCGGGATGGTTACGGCGGATATGAATACACTGTGACAAAGGGCACGGAGCCATCCACCTTCGTGCTGGAAAGCGCATTGGCAGATGGCTACGAGTACGTGGATTTCTTCAATGAGCTCAAGGTGAAAACCGGCGCCCGAAACCTGGTGGTGGAGGCCGCGGCCATCATTGACGGGCGGGAGCAAACCACCCGGGACGAGGCGGAAAACCCCGTGAAAGCCCGGTACAGTTTCACCGGGTGGCGCAGGTGGCTGCAAATCATCATCGCGGCGATACTGCTGGCGCTGGCGGGGCTTGTGGTTTTCATCATCTCCAGGATCAAGGTGATGCCCAGGAAGATCGCCATAGAGACACAGCCCAGCGACACGTACTACACCAACAGCAAGGGCAAACCCATCGCTTCGGGGATAGATGCGCCGGACGCCAGCAAAGGCGGGGACACGATCACCATCCAACCGCCGGAGCATATAGATTACCAGCACGACGCATCGATGACGCTCAATGTCAAAAAGAAACACAGCATCTTCACGCCGTCGGCCAACAGGAGGCTGGAGCTAATCTCGGTGAGCACCGATGCCCAGCCACAGGGGCTGACTCTGCGGGTGTCGGGGACGCAGTTCCAGTACGACGCCGCCCAGGGGCTTTTCGTGCCCAAGGAAGACGACAGGCCATTTGAGATAGGGAACGGGGACTATTTCGAGCTGCACAACCGTTCGGTGAACTACCGGCCCACCTTGGAGTTTAGGTGAGCGGAGCAGGCATATACAAAAAGCGAGGGATGAGTATGGCAGAGATACTGGAACAAAACAAATGCCCATCGAGGACAATGTTCATCGGCGTCGGGGGGATCGGGTCGAAAATCGTCCGCCGTGTCGCCGACAAATGCGGCAACACGGATCTGACGAACATCCGCTTCGTGGTGATGGACACGGACGTGAACGACCTGCGCAAGATCAGCGACGGCTGCAAGGCGGCCATCACCCGCATCCAGACGTCTTCCGCCCAGAGCGTGGGGGCATACCTGGACTACGACAAAGAGGCGAACAAGAAATGGTTCCCCAAGAACAGCATCCTCTACGGCAAGACCGTGTCCGAGGGCGCGGGGCAGGTGCGCGCCATATCCAGGTTGGCCCTCAACGCCACCATCCGCCAGGGCAATATCAAAGACCTGTACAAGGTGATCGACGAACTCTTCGCAAAGGACGGGCGGGACCTCCAGCAGGCCCTTCGGATCTGCATCGTGTCCACCAGCGCGGGCGGCACCGGCTCCGGCCTGGTGACGGCCTTGAGCATGCTGCTGCGGGAGTACATGATAAAGACATACCCCGAGAGTTCCTGCATATTCCGGGGGTTGCTGCTGCTGCCGGGGGTGCTGGACACAGTGATCACCGCGGACCGGGAGCGCAACAGCATACGGCGCAACGGCTACGCCACCATCAAGGAAATCAACGCTTTTATGATGAAGGCGTCGGGGTTCTTCGACGTGGAGCGGAGGCTGAGGCGCTACAGCGACCTAAGCGTATCGGTGCCTGATGCGGACGGGAACATCATAAGGCTGGCCCACCTGCCTTTCGATTTCTGCTTCCTGCTGGATCGCCTGGACTTAAACCAGGGCAGCATGAGGAACATGGACCAGTACCTGGACTATGCGGCCCAGAGCCTCTTCGAGCAGAACTTAGGGCCCATGCAGGCCAAGGCATTCTCCAAAGAGGACAACATCATCAAGGAGCTGGCCAGCAAGCAGAACCTGGGCCGGAACCGTTTCGGCGCCATAGGCGCCGCGGTGATGCAGTACCCGTACGAGAACATCGCGGACTACGTGGCCATGTCCTGGGCCGTGGAGCAGCTGGGCGGGGAGGAGGAAGCCAGGGGATGGCTCAAATACGACAAGGAGTACATCCGCCAGCTAAACGAATACAAGAAGAACGGCAGCTCCCGGGAAACGCCGCCCGACAGGGGCAAGGTGTACATCGACACCCTGAAAAACGACACATTGGACAAACTCTCCATCAACTTGAAAAGGCGTTACCTGGGGGGCGAGGAACCCAGGGACGTGGACGACCACCTGTCTGACGCCATCGGCGGCGACATGGCGGGCGATGTGGGCGCAGAGAGCGGCGACACATTCTTCGGAGCGCTCAACAAAGAGCTGCAAAACCGCCTGGAATCCATCGGCGATTACAAGACGCCTTACGATGCGCTGCGCCCACTGCTCCAGAAAGGGCACTTCACCAACGAGAACAACCGGGGCAAATACAAAAGCTCATTCAACGCCATAACCGCATATGCGTCCCAGGTGCAGAGGCTTGCGGAGTCCGTGGGCAAGAATGCGGGCAATTCCATATTCTGGAATGACAGCGCGAGGCTGGGCCCCGGCAGCGAGAGATACTCCATCGACTCGATACTCCAGGCCGAAAACGGCGGGGTGCACCCCAACGCCGCCCGGGTGTACCTGTACACCCTCCGGGACCAGCTGCGGGAAAGGATCAAGGAGGCGAAGGAGAAGATCAAGGACAGCAGCCGGATCATCGCGCAGTTCTCGCCCCAGGCGAAGGACAGGCGTTTCAGGCTGTACCTGGCAAAGAAAAAAGACGCAAACGCCATGTACACCCTAAACGACGTGCTGACCGAGGAAGCCCAGTATACTTCCAAGAAGTTCGGGGTGAAGAGGAAACTCAAACCCCTCTATGACCAGCTTTCCAAATGGGCACGGGAGTACATCGGCGCGGCCGACAACCTGGCCCTGTACTCACTGCGGCTGGAAGCGTACCAGATCGCCCTGGAATACACATTGGAGATATGCAAGGCCTACGAGAACTTCTTTGACGGGTTCGAGACCAAGTGCAAGGGCCTGCGGGTGAAGCAGGAGGACCTGGAAAAGGAGATGGAGTTCAGCAACGGCGACTCCGTGATGCGCATCTGCGCCACCAAGGACATGCTGGGGGAGATAGTGGAGATCTGTTCCCGCAAGTCGGACGACATGCTCCCGGAGGATCTCAACGCCAACATCTACAACACGCTCAAATCCAACGTGATCCTCAAGCGGGAGATGGCCAGCGACCAGAACCTGATAGACAGGCGGGTGGACGTGTTCGACTACGAGCTGGTGGAGTATTTCAAAAAAGCCGTCAGGGAAGACTGCAAGGACATATTGGACAAAACCATACTCAAAGCCATCCAGTGGGAGTGCGAGCTCAAGTCCCTCATCGCCGCGAAGAAGGTGTGGGAGAAACTGGGCGACCCCACCGCGGAGAAACCCAGCGCGGTGAGCCTGGACAAGCAGGAGCTTTCCAAGTACATCCGGGACAGGCTGGAAGAGGGGAAACGACTGGCGTCCCCGGGCATCAGCACCATCACACTGGAGGACGAGCCCAGGATGGTTTCGGAGTGCGCGTTCAACGAGGTGCTGAAACTCTCCAGGTCGCTGAAAGTCAGCGACTACCTGGCTTCCGACGCCGGGGCTTCGAAAAATGTGTCCAAGTACGAGCTCCATTTCTTCGAGGCCATTTACAACATCACGCCGGACAAGCTGGCCCGGTTCGCGGCGCCCAAAGCTGCGGAGACCGTGGCCAACGACGGGGGGATCTACTATTCGTCCTACCAGAGCTACATGAGGGACATAGGGCCCGACAGCACCAAGTCCATGGTGATCTCCCCACACATCGACAAGCGTTGGGACACCATCGCGGTGATGCCCGAACTGGACATGGGCCACATGGAAGTGGAGATGAAGCGCATCCACACCGCATTGATCTATGGCCTCATATACGGGTTGATCAAACGCAGGCGGCTGTCGGTGTACAACCTGGAAAAAAAGGTGTTCCAGCTGGAGGACAGCGAAGGCGACATCCGGGAACTCATCGTTTCCAACGAAACCGCCTGCGACGAATTCTACGAGGTGCTGGACTCGCTCTACCGGGACCGCAGGGCGGTGGAGGACCTTTTGTCCAACGCCGACGCCATCAGGGAAAAGGACAACGAGCGGCGCACCAAGTACGACCTGACCCAATTCGCCCAGAGCGTGAATTCCCTCAAGCTGGAAGTGGACGATTCCGAGCCGAAGGCCCGGGACAGCGTTTTCGCCATACCGCTGCTCTACTACAAGTCGCTGCCCAACCAGAACCGGGACGACAATGAGCTCATGCTGATGATCGACAGCATCGTGGACGTCTTCCGCCGGGAGATGGAAACATTTGACAGGCCTGACGACCGGGAGTCCCACCTGTCCCTGGTCATGAAGGAGCAGTACGAACTCCTGGTGCAAAACTACAAAGATGACCTGGACCGCTTCGTGATGGACACCGCCATTACCAGCAATTACGAAGACAACGACGTGATCCAGTGGATCGTCCGCAAGCTGAAGGAGATAATGGAGCAGGTGCATGCCAAAAGTGACCATGAAAAAGACCCGGAAGCCAAAATCGGTGACGGTGCATCAGATGCCGATGGTTCCAAGGATTCCAAGGACGACGAGGATGAGGACACTGCGCCCTGACCTAGGATGAGAAGCGGGGGTTTAGTTCGGCCGCAAACATGCCCGAAGCCGAAGTGGAACAAGGCGTTGCGGGCGGGCCGGAAACAGGGCCGAATCAGAAGCGGCAAATGGCACTGCGCTCTGACGGGGGTAGCGGATGTTTACTGTGGTTTTCGCGGACGACGACTTCATAAGGCATGCAGATGAATACCGATTGATACTGCAACCGTTTTTCGACAACAAAAGGGTGAAGTTTGGCCCGTGGGACCCCTCCGGCGAGACATTGGCGCAGATGTGCCCTGGGCTGCGGGACCTGGTGGGGCAGGAGCGGGAGTGGCGGGCGGTGGTCATAGTGCCCTCCCAGGGGTTTGAAATACAGGCGCAAAACCCATTTGACGTGGTGAGGTACGCGGAAACAGCTTTTGGGGCCGATATGTCCCGGGAGCGCAAGGAATCGTTCCAAAGGGCCGTGGCACAACCGCTGGTCAGGTTTGGGACATTCCTGTCGCCGCCCCCTGATTCGGCGTTCGAGACAGAAGGGAAAGACGACGACGAAAGCCCTATGAGGTGGGATCAGGCAAGGTTCCTGGCCGAGGATGCGTATAGGCGGGAACTGCTGGCCACGGTCCATGACCCGGACGACCCCGACCGCCACCTGATGGTGCCTGAGCCCACGGAGCTTTACTACCTCTCGCCCCGTATCTACGAGCCCGCATCCCTGGGGGAGAAACCCGGCGCCCAGTCCCCGGAGTATGAGTATTCGCAGTTCGCATATGACAACCTGTACCCGCACAACGCCAAGTATGCGGTGTTTGACATATGCGAGCGGGGACACACATTGTACGAATACAACTATGTGTGTTTCCTGGAATTCCTGTTTGCGTTCGCCACCAATGACGTGCCCTCGGGGAAGATGCGCTCGGACAGGCTATACCGCGCCGTTTGCACCAACGATCCGGCGTTGCTTAAGTCATTTTTCAACCGCTACAGGCAGAAGCTCTCCCTGACAGGCAGCTTGCTGGGAAAAAAGGTCAAAGAGCTGCAGGAGATGTCGCTGGAAAAGATGGACGATGAGCAGGCGTACCATCTGTACTGCACACCCAGGGAAGTACACCCGCCATCCAGCCAGCCCGCCAAAGAATCCACCTATGCCCATGACGTGGCCGGGAAGTTCGGGCTGTTCGCGAAGCCTGCTGCCGACAAGGCGAAATGGGATGGCGTAACTGCAGGGAAGGCGGAGTTTTTCGAGCGTCACGGGAAACGGCTGAATCGCATGTTCCTTCAGGTCTGCGATGATGCCCGCGGGGCGATACCTGCCGACTACCCGGGTTCCGATGCGCTCACCCCATCCCAGATGGCGGAGGTGGAGGAATTCTCCCTGGAACAGGAGTTGGCGTCCATCAGTGGCGCGCAGGGACGGGCCTGGTCGGTGGCGGAGCTGAAGAAGCGCATGCTGGACGCAGACGCCCGTATGCGGGAATACCTGGACAAGCGCATGACCACAGGCAAGGCGGCATTGGTGACAGGCGTGGCCTTGATGGGGGTGGTGCTGTCATTCCTCCCGGTGTGGTTCATCGGGGGCGCCTCGGGGGTTTCCATGGCGTGGGCCGGGGTGGCATTCTTACTTGGCTGCGTACTGATAGCCGCGGTGGCGGCGATGGTATTGATGTACTACAAAAACAAGACCAAAGAAGAGCTCCATGGGTACAATGGGACCGTGTCGTCGTGTTTCGACGATGCCAGGTCGCTGCTGGAGTCCGTGGCGCGCAAAGCGGGGTACATGTGTGACGTGCTGCGCTCCTCCGGGGTGCTTCAGAGTGCGCTTTCGGGTGTGAACCACCGCAGCGCGCAGATAAGGATCTACGAAAAGCACCGGTATGACATAGACGTGGCCTGGGGGAGCGCCAAGGGCGTGTATGATAGGTTCGTTGATGTGGACGCCGCATCTGCGGCACATGACGCCCAGACGGCGGAACCATACGAGTTCGATTTCGAATTGCCGAAGTCATATACGTACACTTTGCCGTTCACCGAGTCCGACGTGCGCAAAATCCGCTACATGGGCAGGGACCTGGCAGGGGAGATCCCGATCCCATTTATCAGCGAAATCGACATGGTGCGTGAGGAGATATACTGATGGGCGATCTTGCGTCTTTTTTGAACAGCGACCTCTTTTCGGTCATCACAGCCCTGCCGCTGCTTTTTTTGTGCATGGGCGTCGCCAAGTCGAATTTCAAGAAAGAGCTAAGGCACAGGCAGTGGATCATGCCGGTGCTGGCTTTTTTGTGGTGCTGCTTCGCCATCGTGGCGCTCAAGCGTTTCCAGGGGATCGTGGACGGCATCGCAAATGCGCTCCCGGCGCTCATTGGCCGGGTCGCCGAGGGCATACGCCCCGGCACGGGGGAAAGCGTCGCAGACCGGATCCTGGACCTGCTCCCGGCGCTGCGTTTCCGGGAACGCTTCTACATCTACGTGAACACCGCCATGGTCACAGCTTATCTGGTGTTCAAAGGTGTGGTGCGGGGGCTGCTGGCGCTGTTCCTGCGGGGTGACAATAAACCCGAGGGGCAGCGGGGGGAATTGCAGGAAATCTACCTGATGGCGTCGGCGGCGTGCTATGACCAGAACGAGGAAGCCGGGCGCTACGAGCTGAAGAATTCCTGCGAACACATGCGCTCCCTGTCAAAGGCGCTGTACTACACGGTTTTTGCTTTGTCTGCACTGGCGTTGGTCGTGGGGATATGGCTCATCAAGGAATATGGTGTTTCCGCGCCCACTTACCCGGTGCTGGCGCTCATCCTGGCGGGGGAGGTATATTTCTTCCTGGACGGGATGACGGGCAAGGAGTTCGCCCAGTCCTCCATAGAAGGTGAGGTGGGCGGCAAATCGGTGGCGGATTTCATCGCGTTGCAGCGTATCCTCCATGGCATCTTCGGCGACAAATCATCCTGTGAGAACACGCAGATGTCCAAATCCGGCGGCGAGGAGGCCACGGTGCAGGACGCCCTCGCCCGGATGATGGAAAAGGACGAGAAATCCCGTATCTATGCGGACTATATAAAGGGGTACATGGAAAGGGGCAAGACGGTGGACAGGAACCTGCTGTCCGCGTCTTTGGACCTGCTGGACGGCAAAAACGTGCTGTTTTCCGGGCCGTTCTACCAAGACCTGATCCCCTATGCGTTTTACCCCATGAACCGGGTGCTGCTTTCCGGGCGCAAGGCCCTGGTCATCTGCGGGCGCCATGGCGTCCGGGACGAGGTTATGGGGTGGCTGGAAGAGGGTTTGCATGAAGTGACGGGGCTTCGCGGTTTCTGGCGCCTGGGCTGCCTGGGGCAAGGCGGCGGCGCGGGGCTGGATGTGGCCGTGGTGTCCCGGTCGGAGGTGACCGATGTCGCGCTGAACGAAGAAAACAGGCATTTCCTGCATCAAGTGGGCTATGTGGCCATACTGGAACCGTCGAAACTCATCACCACGGCGCAGGTGGGGCTCAACCTCATCGCCAGGGAGATCGGGGAGTACAGCGGGGATGAGGGTCCGAGGGGCGGCGCAGTTCCCGGGGCGGTGGGTGTTTCCGGTTCGGCGCAGGGCAGGCCCGGCGGGCCAAGTACTATGCCCCCCGGCGCCGGGGCATATGGGCCGCAGGGTGTAAGCGAGGACGGCACCGGCGGTCGGCCGGTGACATATGTGGCATGCGACAAGATGTGCGACGGGCTGGTTGATGCGCTGTCACATGCGCTTATGGCGAATTTCACGGAGGTGTCGCCCCCTGGGGATACCGGCGCCCTGACGGTGTTTTCCGCATGGAATGCGGACAGCGAGCATATGATGCGGCGCGTCATCCCGGAGATCTCCCGTTACCTAGGCTTCGGCACGGAGCTGGGATTCGTGGCGGCGCGCGCCCAGGTGGACCGGATTCATTGGTATGGCGGCGAGGCGTTCCCGGTGACGGACATGCATTGGATAGGCGCCCAGTACCTGAAAGAATTGTCCAAATATACATATTCCACCATTGACAAAGAAGCCTTTGACGAGCGTTTCATATACAGCCCCGACATGTGGGGCGCAGGGCAGGAAGAGATACGCTTTGACGTGGTGGAGGACGAGTCCTATAACCTGTTCGAGGTGTACAATGATTTCGCCACCCGTTCCACCCAACAAGGGTACGTGAACGTGGTGTCGCCTGCGTACCTGCTGCGGGACTACATGGCCGCCAACCAAGGCATATTCGAGGCGGACCGCAAGGCCATCCCCTGCATTTCGGCGGATTTCGCCAGGACGCCCCGCAACATCATGCTGCGCATACTGCTGCTGCTGACCACGGGGCGGATCCCCGGGCGGATGCTGGAACGGGACCTGGCGCTTTTGGGGGAGGCGGCGCAGGGTGATGTGTACGGTGAGAAAGCACGGACATGGCCGGGGCGGGACGGTGCTGTGGCGGGACCGGCCGGGTTGGTATGGGATGCGTCTGTGGCGGGTCTCGCCCATGATGGGGACAATGGCGACATCACCGAACGCCTGTGGCGGTGCATACTGGGGTATTGCGGCCAAGGGGACGATGATGGGCTTGGTGACGGCGACAAAGGGCATGCTGACGGCGATGACAGTGGGGGCAAGTCCGGAAATCTTGGAGGCATAACCGGGAGCCTTGGAGGAAAAGCCAGCCAAGATGCCCCGGTGAACGCGTTGCCGGGGGGCAAGAAGAAAACAGACATCATAAAAATCGAACGGCGGTACAATTACCGGCTGGGTGCATCGGAAAACCTGTATTACATCGACGATGGGCAGTTCATTGCACGGTATGTATCGGACGTGCGCAGCGCGGACTACATCACGGAGAATGAGCTGGGGCAGTACAGCCATATCGGATCGGAGCTGTACGGGCATATCTTCCAAAAGCATCTGCCCGGCCAGATGTTGACCTATGCGGGGAAATATTACGAGATGGTGCGGGAGACCGCCACCGGCAAGATACTCCTGCGGCGAAGCGCGGATCACATCACCGGCAGGCCCCAGTACAGGCAGCTGCGGGAATACGAACTGCTTCGGACGGTCCAGTCCCAGGATATGGGCGACGTGCGCGAACTGGGCGGTGTGAAGCTAGCCAAGGAATATGCGGATTTTGCGGTGTCCACGGATGCATATTGGGAGATGGCCGGGGACGGCGGGCTGAAAAACGCACACCATGTGAAAGTTTCGGGGATACCCAAGAGGGAGTACCGGAACAAGCAGATACTGCGCATCGAGATGCCCGGATGGAACACCGCCATCAGGCACACATTGGCGGTGATGCTCAATGAAGTGTTCCTGACGCTGTTTGCCGAAAACAGCGCATATATCTGTGCGGTGACGGATACCACCGTGGAAGCAGGTGCTGGCGCAACTATAAAAGTGCCTACGGAAGCGCCCGAAGTGGAGATCACCGTGGGCCCGGGGGAAGCGCTCGACTACGATCCCGGGGCTACAGACGGGGAAGCGGGCGACGGAGGTTCCGGGGCGGGCACGGGGGCAAGGCAGGCGGCGGGCGTGGGCTTAGCTGCGGTGAGCGGTCCGGGATCGGGGGGAACCGGCGAAGCATGGGGCGGAAAAGTTAAAGAACCCGGAAGCGATGGGATTTGGGGTATAGACGAAGCGTCGTGTACCAAGACCCCCGGCGGCGAGACCGGCGACGATGACGAAACCGAAAGGGCCCGGGCCGGGATCGGCATGCGTTCGCCGCTCCTGTACTCCATCACGGGGGATTTTGGGAAAGAGTCCATTTACATTATAGAAGACAGCGATCTGGACATGGGGCTTCTGGTGGCAGTGGAACGTAACCTCGAACGGATACTTCAGATCATCACTGACTACCTGAAATGGAACGACGAGATGCTGGAGGCCGAAGTAAGCGGGACATGGGACGAACCCACCGGGGTTGGCTGGATACATGACGTGCCGGTTTCCGAAGAGCCGGAGTCTGCGGCTAAGAGGAGGTCCTGGCTGGGCAGGATACTGGATGCGATCAAGGCGTTCTTCGGGCGGGTGTCCGGGAAGAAGACACCGCCCCAGACGGGGGCAGTGCCGGAGGGAGGCTCGGGGACGGACGGTGATGGCGAGCCGGGCGCGGATGGTGGCGAGCCGGGAGCGGATGGTGGCGAGCCCGGAGCGGATGGTGGCGAGCCAGGAGCGGATGGTGGCGAGCCGGGCGCGGATGGTGGCGAACCGGAAGTGGATGGAAGCGAGCCGGGAGTGGATGGTGGCGAGCCGGTGGCAGTCGAAAGTGAGCCAGGAGCTGACGGAAGCGATGCTTTCGGAGGCTCGGAGGCGGGCGATGGCGCTGATGCTGACAAGACAGCGGATTCGGACCGGCCAGGCGGTATAGATGCTACGGACGGCGTAGGCAAAACGGACGATGCGGACGAATCGGGTGGCACGGGCAAGCTGGCTTCCACGGCGGTACCGTCATGGGGGAAGAGGCCGAATCTGCCAGTGGGCGTGGCATACAGCGAGTCATATTATCTGCTTTATGGGTACAAACGGCCGGCCGGCACCATTGACCCAGGTGCGACCCTGGCTTTCCTGGAGGGGCTGGGGTACGGCGGGAATTACCTGTACCAGGCACGCCATGCGGATGAAGCCCACATCGGCATGGGCGGCCAGGCTGCGCTTGGGGACGCACAGCGACACCAATGCGATTTCTGCGGGCGGGATCTTTCCGAGGATGTGCAGTTCGATGTGCTCACGGACGGGCGGGAACGGTGCGGCATCTGTTCACGAAGCGCCATCAAATCCGTGGAAGAGTTCGTCACCATCCTGAAAGACACCATGAATGACATGGAACGGCTTTACCGGGCCAGGATCACGGTGCCGGTGAAAGTCAAGATGACCACCGCGGCGAAGATTTCAAAAGAGAATGGCCGCCACAAATTCGTGCCCACGCCGGGGTTTGACAGCCGTGCGGTGGGACTGGCGATAAGCGACGGCCGGGGGTACACGGTGCTGATTGAAAACGGGGTCCCCAGGGTGAACGCCAGGGAGACCATTATGCACGAGCTGACTCATATCTGGCAGTACACGAACTGGGACATGAAAGCTCTTAAGAAGGGCATGTCCGCCCAGGAACGGTTGGAGCTGCTGGAAGGCATGGCAACCTGGGTCGGATATCAGTACCTATTCTTGATTGGCGAGAGGGATACCGCATCGAACTGTGCGGTGGGCCGCCTGAAACAGAACAATGAATACGGCAGGGGGCTGAGGAAATATTTGGAAGTATACAAATTCTGCCAAGCCATCCCTGCGCTTGCCGACACGCCATTTGACCATGTGGACGACCCGCTGCAGAACGGGCAGAAGATCGGGCTGAAGTCCGGGCAAGGCAAATGATTGTCGGGTGATGGCGGGATAGAATACAGTGATGGCGGATAGAGTGCAGTGATGACGGGATAGAATACAGTTTTGGCATATGGACAGGGAGGAAAGGCGATGTTGCCACGGATTTGGAATGTCTGTAATGGCAATGCAGGCGGTGGCGCCACTTATGGCAAAAGCACCAAAGGGGTCGGTCGCAGGGAAACGGGCATGGTGGGGCGGTTGCTGCCGGTGTGCCTGATATTGGCCGCATTGGCGCTCATGTTCACCGGGTGCGGGAAGAAGTCGTATGACGCCTCGGGTGGCAGTGCGACGACCGTCAACCTCAAAATCGAGGGCGACATCCATGTCATGTCCGTGAACGACCAGGTGCTGCCATACATGGACAGCAAGGGGGAGTTCGTGAAGCATACCACCGTGACGCTGGACCCCACGGTGGCCAATAACGTGGTCGTCCATTTCGCCATCAACCACAAATCCATAGCGGATTGGATAAGGGGGGCGGTCAGTGCGGTTTTGGACGAACTGATAGGTATCAGCGCGGAGACATCCAGCACGCTGAAAGGATACCAGGAAGTGCGGATCGAACCCATGTCCGAATATGTGGGCGGGACAACCGCCGTAAAAAGCGCCAGCCTGAGCATGGAAATCGACTCAAAAAGCCACACGGTCAAGAGTATACTCAAGGTGAACAAGAACACCGTGACACTGGGCGAGCAGGCCTACACCGACAGCGGGGAAAATGTATGGGGCAAATGGTTTGTCAACATCCTCTGCATGGCGGCCGTGTTGGCGGTGATAGTGGGGATCATCTACCTTACGAATTTCCTTTTTGAAATATCGGGGAGTGTGATTGTCGCGGCTTTGCCCATCGCGATCATCGTCATCGCTTTCGCCGTTTTCATATTCATGAACATGCGCAACAATGGATCTGAGAGCAAGTCGATGCCCGAGACTGCTGTGGCCACCACGGTTGCCACCACAGCCGCACCCACCACCGCGGCTATGGCACCTGCGCCCACCACGGCCGCGCCGGTGGAAACCACCCCGGCATATGAAATGTGGACCGTGACCGCCCAGTCGCTCAACGTGCGCAGCAGCAAGTCCTCTTCGGGCAGCGGCAACGTGGTGGGGTCCGTGCGCAAAGGTGACGAGGTCAAGGTGCTGGGGATCGACGGAGACTGGGCCAAGATAGAGTTCGATGGGGAAGAGGCATACGTGAGCGCAAAGTACCTTGAGCGGTAGGCGATGCGCCATCTAGGAAAATTGTTCCAAGCTGCCGCCGCCAGCCCGTAGGTGAGCAGGGGTTGCGTAGGCGATGCGCCATCCAGGAAAATTGTTCCAAGGTACTGTTCAAATAGCTATAGTTGCGGTATACTGTACGGAATGAAACCGTACAGTATATTTGTGTGTGGATGCGATGGGAAAGGAGCCGGGAGTGGAAAGGGAAGCGGTGGAAGAGTACAAAAAGCTGGCGGCGGACCTGGTGGCACAGATGACATTGGAAGAAAAGGTGTTCCAGACGCTCCATGGTGCGCCGGCCATCGAGAGGCTGGGCATCCCTGCGTACAACTGGTGGAACGAGGCCCTGCACGGGGTGGCCAGGGCCGGGACCGCGACTGTGTTCCCCCAGGCCATCGGCCTGGCGGCGGCATGGGACGGCGACCTGATGCAGTCCGTCGGCGACACCGTGAGCACCGAGGGGCGGGCCAAGTACAACATGCAGTCCGCCTGCGGCGACCGGGACATCTACAAGGGGCTGACATTCTGGGCGCCCAACGTTAACATTTTCCGGGACCCCCGCTGGGGCAGGGGGCATGAGACGCTGGGGGAGGACCCTTATCTGACGAGCACATTGGCGGTGCGCTACATCCGGGGCATCCAGGGCGACGACGAACGGTTTTTGAAAGCCGCGGCGTGCGCGAAGCATTTCGCGGTACACTCCGGCCCGGAGGAGATGCGCCATTATTTCGATGCGGTGGCCGGCAAGCAGGACATGGGCGAGACCTACCTGCCCGCTTTCGAGGCGTGCGTGAAAGAGGCGGGTGTGGAAACCGTGATGGGGGCGTACAACCGCACCAACGGGGAACCATGCTGCGGATCCCGGACACTCTTGGTGGATTTGCTGCGCGGGGAGTGGGGGTTTGACGGGCATGTGACCAGCGACTGCTGGGCCATCAAGGATTTCCACGAAAACCACAAGGTGACACACTCCGCCGTGGAGTCGGTGAGCCTGGCCATGAACAACGGCTGCGACCTAAACTGCGGCAACATCTTCATCTACCTGAAACAAGCCGTGGAAGAGGGCCGGGTGGAGGAGTCGCGCCTGGACGAGGCGGTGACGAGGCTGCTCACCACCCGGATGAAGCTGGGGCTTTTCGAGGAAGAGGGGAAGCGGCCTTATACGCAGATAACCTATGACTTCAACGACACGGAGCGATCCAGGGCTATGGCAGAGGAAGCGGCGCTGGCCGGCATCGTCCTTTTGAAAAACAAAGGGAACCTGCTGCCCCTGGACATCGCCAGCATAAAGACCATCGGCGTCATCGGACCCAATGGGGACAACCGACGCGCGCTGGTGGGCAACTACGAGGGCACCGCATCGGAGTACGTCACGGTGCTGGACGGGATCAGGGAGTACGTGCGGGACTGGAACCGGACGCAGGGGGCAGGCCATGCGGGCGGCGCCGGGATGCCTATGGCCTTGGCGGGGGCAGGTGCCGCAGGGGCGGCCGGCGGCGACGGCAAACCCGGCCCATCGGTGACAGCCGGTGGCGGCGTCGAGGCGTCCGGCGCAGGAGTGCGGGTGCTGTACTCCGAGGGCTGCCATATGTTCAAGGACAGGGTGCAGCCGCTGGGCGTGGCCAACGACCGCATATCGGAAGTGAAGGGCGTGTGCGCGCTCAGCGACGTGGTGGTGGCGGTGATGGGGCTGGATGCGGGCCTGGAGGGCGAGGAGGGCGACACGGGCAATGCGTTCGCCAGCGGCGACAAGCCCGACCTGAACCTGCCCGGCCTCCAGGGCGAGGTGCTGGAAGCCATCGTGGGGAGCGGGAAGCCCGCCATACTGGTGGTGCTCTCCGGGAGCGCGCTGGCGCTGGGATACGCGGACGAACATATCCCGTCGATCCTGCAAGGCTGGTACCCCGGCGCCCAGGGGGGGCGCGCCATCGCAAAGCTGATATTCGGGGAGCGGGTGCCCGAGGGGAAACTGCCGGTGACATTTTACCGCACCACGGAGGAACTGCCGGACTTCACGGACTATTCCATGGAGAACCGCACCTACAGGTACATGAAGCAGGAAGCGCTCTATCCTTTCGGGTTCGGGCTGTCCTATACCAGCTTTGAGATGGGGGCGGTGGGGGTGGCGCCATATGGGGCGCATGGTGAAGCGCCCGCAGGGGGTGACGGAAGCACTTGTGCGCTGCCGTCGGCGCTAAGCGCCGCGGCGACCAAGGGGAACACGGCCGACAAAGCAATGGTCAAAACGGATAGCTCGCCAACGCATGCGCCCGGATGTGCGGCCTTGGCTTGGGGTGTCGGCGATGCCGCCCTTCCTTTGACGCTAAGCGCCGCGGCGGCCAATGGCGACCTGTCCGCACCGGCTTTGGGGATCCGGGTGCCGGTGAAAAACACAGGGCGCAGGAACGCGGCCCAGGTGGTGCAGGTCTACGTGAAGGCGCTGCGGGGGGGCACGCCGGGCCCGCAGCTCAAAGGGTTCGCCAAGGTGTGGCTGGTGATGGGCGAAACCAAGGATGTGGAAATCACATTGCCATACAAGGCGTTTTCCCTCTGCGATGGGGAAGGGAAGCGGTCTGTGGATCCGGGCTCATACAAGGTGTATGTGGGCTTCGGGCAGCCCGACAGCCGCACCCGCACGCTGACCGGGCAGGTGTGCGCGGAAATCGATGTGGAGTTCGGGGAGTAAAATCCCATAAGCGTTGGGCGATAATGGCCTCGTGCCTTTGCGCCCTGGGGATGGTCCCCGCAGCAGTATCCCATAAACGTCAAGCGATGTCGGTGTATGGCATGATTCATGGTGGGGGGCGGATATGTTGCCGCCCCCTTATTTATGATGACCGCAGAGAAGTTTGAGGCTTGCGCATCATAGGTGATTGCTTTTGTCAGGATTTACCATTTCCAATGCTTGCTGTGGGAATTTTTTTATCAACCACGTTTGTCTCGCGAACTGTTTGCGCTCATCCTACGTTTTCCTCGTATCCAACTTGACTGGCCAACGACATAGATAAAGCTTTATAAATGGCGCTTCCGACAGCCTTGGCCACAGGTGGAGGAAAGGCGTTTCCAACCTGTCGATAAGCAGGGGTCTTTTTTCCTGCAAAGACCCAATCAACAGGGAATCCCTGAACCATGGCTGCCATTTTGACTGTAAGCCTTGGTGTTCCAGTAGAAATCTTTGGAAATAAATTGACACTTTTCGGGTAGATTGTAAACCGCTACGGTATTGACATATCCGGCATATTCGTTTATAATTGACAAATATTTGGTTCTGTCATATCTGATATGAACTATGCACTCATTTGACATCAAGATGATGGACCGCCGCGGGCCGAACGCACATGATCACGTTGCGGGCTGAACGCACATGATCACATGATCATAGGATTATGGGAACAGTTGGCGGCGCACGGTCAATCTGGGTACGGTACCACTGCTTGCAAGTCAGAAAGCGATACACGAAAGGGCATTACAGGTCACTCCCTGGCCAGCCGATGAGCCGTCGGGGCGGGACTGGGCCCGCCACGGCGGCGGAGTGACCTGTGACGAAAGGGCATTTGCTATGGGCAAATATATATTCAAACGGATCTTGCTGATGATACCCGTCATATTGGGCATATCCTTGGTCATATTCAGTTTATTGGAATTCTCGCCCGGCGACCCGGCGCGGATCATACTGGGGCCGAAGGCGCCCGATGCCAGCGTGGAGGCCTTAAGGCTCCAGATGGGCCTGGACCGGCCGTTCTGGATCCGCTACGCAGAGTACATTTTCAATGCGGTGCGGGGCAACCTGGGCAGCTCGTACAGGACGAAACTCCCGGTATTCACCGAGATCATGGCGCGCTTCCCCACCACCATCAACCTGGCGTTTGGCTCCATGGTGGTGATGGTGGTGCTGGCGGTCCCCATAGGCATCCTCTCGGCGGTGAAGCAGTACTCCCTCATGGACAATGCCACGCTGGCGGGGGCGTTGGTGCTGTCGTCCATGCCGGGGTTCTGGCTGGGGACCATCATGATCCTGTTTTTCGCGCTGAAACTACACTGGCTCCCCGCGACGGGGGGGGGCAGCTTCAAGAGCTTCCTGATGCCCTGGTTTGCGCTGGCGGCGTCCCACATGGCCACATTGGTGCGCATGACCCGTTCGAATATGCTGGAAGTGGTGCGCGCGGACTACATAAAGATGGCCCGGGCCAAGGGGGCGCCTGAAAACCGCGTCATCGTGCACCATGCGCTGCGCAACGCCATGATGCCCATCGTGACCATCATCGGCATGGATTTCGCCGCTTTGCTCGGGGGGACGATGATCACGGAAACCGTGTTTGCGCTGCCGGGCATGGGGACGCTGGTGATCGAGTCCGTGAGGTCCAAGGACGTGCCCATGGTCATGGCGGTGGTGCTGTTCATCGCCATCATCGGCGGGTTCCTGAACCTGCTGGTGGATGTGCTTTATGCATATATTGACCCGCGGCTCAAGTCCCAGTACATGGCGCCCGGCAGGAAGAAACGGTTGCAGCGGGCAAATCTGGTGCACTAAGGGAGGTGATGGGGCATGTCCATTGACGATAAGCAAACCGATTTCGAGGATTCCAGCCAGGAAAGCATGGATTTCAGCTCGGTGGACGGGTACAAGAAACGCAGCCAGCTGCGCATGATCGCGGCGCGCTTTGCCAAGAACCGCATGGCGATGGTGGGGTTGGTGGTGCTGATACTGCTGGTGGTGATGGTGGTGACGGTGGATTTCTTTTTCGACTACCAGACAGACGCCATCAAGCAGGACATGCGCAACCGCCTCCAGTCCCCCAGCATGGCGCACTGGTTCGGGACGGACCAGTACGGGCGCGATATTTTCGCCCGTATCGTCTACGGGGCCAGGATTTCGCTGGTGACCAGCATCTGCGTCATCTCCATTTCCACGGTCCTGGGCGCGGTCCTGGGCGCCCTCTCGGCATATTACGGCGGGTGGGTGGACAACCTCATCATGCGTATCAACGACGTGTTTTATGCCCTGCCATTCAACCTCATGGCCATCTGCGTGGTGGCGTCGCTGGGCTCGGGCATCATGAACCTGGGGTTGGCCTGCGTGGTGGGTGTGGTGCCCGGGTTCGCCCGGATATTCCGGTCGGCCATCCTGCCGATCAAGTCGCAGGAATATATCGAGGCCGCCAAAGCATGCGGCACACATGACAGGCGCATACTGATGCGGCACATTATCCCCAATGCCATGGGCCCCATCATCGTCCAGGCGACGCTGAACCTGGCCATAACCATGCTGGCGATCAGCGGGCTGAGCTACATCGGGCTGGGGATAGAGTCGCCCATGCCCGAGTGGGGGGTCATGCTCTCCGAGGGCACCACCTACATGCGGGATTACCCGTTCCTGGTGCTGTTCCCGGGCTTTGCCATCGTGGTGGCGGCGCTGGCGCTGAACCTCATCGGCGACGGGATGCGCGACGCATTGGACCCAAAACTGAAGAACTGAAGGAAGGAAGAAAATGGCTGGCGATATGGGCTATAAAGATAGGCAAAACGGCCAAAATGGAACCGCGGGAGGCGCAGGGGATACCCATGCGCTGCTGGAGGTGAAAAACCTGGGCGTGGAGTACAAAACCGACGATGCGGTGGTGTATGCGGTGAACGCCCTGAGCCTGTCGCTGGACAAAGGGCAGACACTGGGGCTGGTGGGCGAGACGGGCGCAGGGAAAACCACATTGGCGCTGGCCATACTGCGGCTGCTGCCAAAGAAGATCGGCTATGTCACCGGCGGGCAGGTGTTATTCGACGGGGTGGACCTGTTTGGCATCAAGGAAAACCAGATGCTGGGGTACCGTGGCAAACGCATTTCCATGATATTCCAGGATCCCATGACTTCCTTGAACCCCGTGATCAAGGTGGGCGACCAGGTGGCGGAGATCCTGGAGCTGCACAATGAAGACAAAAAGCTCACCAGGGCGCAGATAGAGCGCCGCGTGGACGAGATGTTCAACCTGGTGGGGATCCCGCCCGAGCGGAAGCACGAATACCCACACCAGTTTTCAGGGGGCATGAAGCAAAGGGTGGTCATCGCCATATCATTGGCCTGCGAACCGGAACTGCTGATCGCCGACGAACCTACGACGGCGCTGGACGTGACCATCCAGGCACAGGTGCTGGCGATGATGCAGGACCTGAAAAGCAGGCTGGGCACGTCGATGATCATGATAACCCATGACCTGGGCGTGGTCGCCGAGACCTGTGACCTGGTGGCCGTGATGTATGCGGGGGAGATCGTCGAAAAGGGCACTGTGGAGGATATATTTGAAGGTGGGGGCCATCATCCATATACGGAAGGGCTGTTCGGGTCCATACCGAGCCTGGATGGGACCGAGAGCCGCCTCTCGCCCATAGAGGGGCTGATGCCGGATCCCACCCGCAAACCGGCGGGTTGCCGGTTTGCGCCCAGATGCCCGAAGCGGCGCAAGGAGTGCTCCAAAGTTCCGCCGCCGGAATGCCGGATGGGCGGCGGCCACATGGTCAGGTGCCACCTTTTTGCGGGTGGCGCTGCGGACGGGACCGCTATACCGGTCGAGAACCCCGGTGACAGCAAGGGGGGGCGGTGATATGAGTATGGAAGCGCAAGCGAACATGGGCACGCAAGCGAACATGGGCACGCAAGCGAACATGGGCACGCAAGTGAACATGGGCACGCAAGCGAACATGGGCGCGAAAGCGAACATGGGCACGCAAGTGAACATGGGCGCGAAAATGGACATGGATTCGAAAGCCGGCATAGATGCACATACGCCCATGATCCGCACGGTGAACCTCAAAAAACATTTCAGTACCCCCAAAGGCCAGCTGCACGCCGTGGATGGGGTGGATCTGGAGATCAAGACCGGGCAGACGCTAGGGGTGGTGGGCGAAAGCGGTTGCGGGAAATCCACCCTCGGGCGGGTGATACTGCGCCTGCTGGATGCCACCGATGGCTCCGTGTATTTCGAGGGCAAAGACATATTCCGTATGTCGGGGCACGAGATGGGTGAGTTTCGCAGGCAGTCCCAGATCATTTTCCAGGACCCCTACGCAAGCCTCAACCCGCGGCTGTCCGTCAGCGAGATCATCATGGAGCCGCTCATCGTGAACAAGGTGTACAAGAGCCGGCATGACATGGAGCAGGCGGTTTACCGCATGATGAAGACCGTGGGGCTGGCCGCAAGGCTCATCAACATGTACCCACATGAGCTGGACGGCGGGAGGCGCCAAAGGGTGGGCATCGCCAGGGCGCTGGTGCTGAACCCCAAATTCATCGTCTGCGACGAACCTGTGTCCGCGCTGGATGTCTCCATCCAGGCCCAGATCCTGAACCTCTTGATGGACCTCCAGGAGGAGCTGAACCTGACATATATGTTCATCACCCACGACATGAGCGTGGTGCGTCACATATCCAATGAGATCGCCGTTATGTACCTGGGCAAATGTGTGGAGCGTTCGCCGGCGAAGCGGTTGTTCGAAAACCCGATGCACCCGTACACCAAGGCCCTGCTGTCTGCGATCCCCGTACCCAACCTGTCCCGCAGGGGCAAGGAACGCCAGCTGCTCACTGGGGAGATCTCAAGCCCCATCGAGCCGGAGCCGGGGTGTCGGTTCGCACCCAGGTGCGCCCAGGCTGGGCCGGAGTGTTTGGGCCGGGACATACCCCTTGGGGAGTGCGAGCCGGGGCATTTCGTGGCGTGCGCCCACGTGTGACCCGTGGTTGCCCGGTGCGGCTGCGCAGTCCGGTGCGGCCGTGCAGTTCGGTGCGTCTGCGCAGTCCGGTGCGTCTGCGCAGTCCGGCATGACTGGCTGCACTGTAAAGTGCGCAGGTGCCGCAAGCAAGGACAAGCGCTGAATTGTAAAGATGTGTGGTAGCTGTTGCGCATGTGCATGGACCGGAGGACGCGAAACGCACATGCCGCAAATGAGTTTGCCTGCCGCATGATCACCTACGGCGGGTGCGATACATGGAACACCGGATAGGCCGGCGGTTCCGAAACCCATTTCATAGGGAGGAGATTTGAACATGAGAAAAACGAAGCAAAGCGTGGGGGTTAAGCTGGTGGCGGCCGCCTTGGCGTCTGCGATGGTGCTGGGCGCCTGCGGGTCAGGCGCCGCCGGTACGAAAGCCGGGGCCACCCAGGCGGCGGAAACATCTGCCCCGGCGGGGGCGGCTGATGCAGGGGCCGACGCCGCGGACCAGGGCGCAGCCAAGCGGGACGACCTAATCGTGGCCCTTTATGCGGATCCCAGCACGCTGTGCGCGGGGTTTGCCGCCAGCACGGTGGTGAGCTTTTGCTCCAGGCAGTTCTATGACACCCTGATCAAGAAAGAAGAAGACGGGTCGTATTCCCCGTCGCTGGCCACATCCTGGGAGTACATTAACGACGGCAAAGACCTGTCCTTCGAGATCCGCGATGACGTGTATTTCCACGACGGGACGAAGATGACAGTGGATGACGTGGTGTTTTCCTACAATGCGATCATTGAGGGGGGGTACGCCGACTGCGCCACCAGCGCCATGGACCACATGGAAAAGGTGGACGACACCCATTGCATCCTCTACTTTGAAAACCAGTACGGGCCTGGCGTCGAGTGCGTGGCCAGCGACTACATGACCATCTTCCCCCAGGCATATTATGAGAAAGACCCGGACTTTTTCAAGCGCAACCCCATCGGGACCGGCGCGTACAAATTCGTGGAATGGAAGACCGGCGACTACATCAAGATGACTGCCAACGATGACTATTTCAAGGGGGCCCCGTCTATCAAGGATGTCACCATGAAAGTCTTCACCGACACCAGCATAGCGACTCTGGCCCTGGAAAACGGCGAGGTGGATGTGCATATCGACCCGCCCACCACCGACGCGAAGCGCCTGCGCGAAAATGACAACATCCAGTTCTCCGCTGTGCCGGGTGCGACCTGCACCTGGGTGATATTCAACTTCAACGAAGGCAGTGCTTTCGTGGACGAGAACCTGCGCCTCGCGGTGGCACATGCCATCGACAAAGAAGCGGTCATGATCGGGGCCATCGACGGCGAGGGCGAGATCATCAACCAGATCTACCCCAACTACTTCTTCGGCGTTGACCAGGATTACCAGGCGCCGTCATACGACCCGGATCTGGCGAAAGAGCTCATCGCCAAGACAGAGTACGCCGGTGGCGCCACCCTTTCCGTGGACACAAGCTCCAACCGCAAGTATTTCATGCCCACCGAGATCATCGCCGCACAGCTGGCGGAGATCGGCATCCAGTGCACGGTGAACAAACTGGACAGCAACGCATGGTTCGACGATGTGTTCAAAGGCCCCACCTATGACTGGAACGTGGTGGCTTTCACACCCAGCATCAACGATTTCGACGACCTGTATGCGCTGTATCGGGGCGGCGAGGGCCAGAACTTCGGCAAGGTGGACTTCCCCGAGCTAAACGAGGCATATGACAAGAACCACAACAGCACGGACAGCGCGGTCCGGGAAGAGGGCTGCAACGAGATCTGCCGCTTCATGGGCGACCACGCCATCTGCGTGCCGCTCTATGCCCAAAACAACATGCTGGCGGCGAACAAGGATCTTAAGAACGTCGAGGCGCACCCCACGAAGGACTACGACGTGCGCAGCTGGTCCTGGTAGAAGAAAGCCACGGCCGGCAAGCCCATATGAAGACCATCGGGCCGACATGCATCCATCGGGGTGCGCGGCGTGACGGGCGACATATGACATGTCCGGTATTGCTCCGCCGACTGAACCTTGCGCAAAGTTGCGACTAATGTCGAATGCGCATTGTTTGGTTGGCGGGGCGATATCAAAGGGAAGAGCCATGGCGGCGGTCGCCGCGACGGAAAATGGACATAACATCATGGAAGGGGATAGGTGAAACAAATGGGGCAACAATACGATCACAGGTATGTCATCGACTGCTATGACCCGAAAGACTGGCTGTTCTCGCTCAATGACGGCACCGAGGAAGTCCATCAGTTCACATGGCCGGTGGGGCCTTTCGAGAAAAACGAGGTGAGTGACACCATCTACCACAAAGATGAAAAGGTGGGCTACCACCAGCACTCCACCGGGTACGAGACATTTTTCATCGCCCGGGGGTCGGTGGAGGTGACCATAAGGGGCAAGCGGTGCGTCGTGAACCAGGGGGATATATTGCATATCCCGCCACACACGGCCCATGGGTTCAAGCACCTGGAAGAGGGCAACGTGTGGCGGGAGCTGTTCTCCCAGATCAATATGTCCCGGGGCATCGTGAACAAGAACTTCATCAAGGACCACTATGGGAAAGAGCTTTACGACGACCCGGCGTTCAGGGAGAGGTACCTGCGCACCACCAAGGAACTCATGCGGGAAGAGCCCGTGGTGACGGAAATCCCCAAGGCGCAGATGCACGAGGTCCGCACGCCTGAGTTTGGGTTCTCGGTATACGAGCTGCCGGGACTGACCCTGCGCCAGAAGATAGGGCGCTGGGAAACCAATGGCATCAAAGAAGTGTGGCAGGCCGTCGCCAAAAAGGGCCTGCGCATCACCTGGGATCAGCCCCATGCCGAACCCGAGCTGTACCTGGTGGCCAAAGGCTCCGTGAAACTCGTCGCCATGGGCACGGAGTACACCGTCGGGGCAGACAGCTTCATCGACATCCCCCCATATGCCAAGTTCAGCATCGAGGCGCTGGAAGATGGGACGGAGGTATATGACTGCGGCGGGAGCACACAGCTGCTGGCGATGCTGGAAGACCGGGAATCCATCCTGCTCTCGGATCCTTCGCGACTGGACACCAAGGAGAAGGCCAAGGATTTCATGGAGAAGTACGGCTGCTATGTGACAGGCTGCGATTTTCCCGGCTAAGCATATATGCGCAAAGATTAAACGGAGGAGCAATACGAACATCCGCCATGCAAGGGGGACATATTCTACCCGCTGCATGGCGGGTTTTTTGTACACAAAGGCACGAAACCGTGGATGGGAAATCGTGGATGGGAATATGTGGTTTTAAAAATCGCATAAAGGTATGCAAAAGTAAAAAAGAAGATTTAAAGAATTGACAGGGTGGGGAAAGATGTGTATTATTACGTGTGATTGGATGGAGTATCCGAATCAGGGAAGGGAACCATGATGAAACTAAGGACTTTCAAAGGCGGGGTTCACCCATATGAGGGCAAGGAACTGACAGAGCACAAACCCATCCGGCTGCTGATGCCGGTGGGGGAGCTGGTCTACCCCCTTTCCCAGCATATCGGCGCACCCGCTAAGGCGCTGGTGGCCAAGGGAGATACGGTGCTGGTGGGGCAGAGGATTGGCGAAGCCGGCGGTTTCATTTCTTCACATATTGTATCCGGTGTCTCGGGGACCGTGAAAGCGGTGGAGCCGCGCCGCATGGTGAATGGCGCGAAAGCCATGTCCATCGTGGTGGAAAATGACGGGGAATTCCGCACGGTCGAGGGGTATGGCGCCAGCCGGGATGCCGCGGCCATGACCAAGGAAGAGATCCGCGCCGCCATCAAGGACGCAGGCATCGTGGGGTTGGGGGGCGCGGGGTTCCCCACCCACGTGAAACTCACCCCCAAAGACGATACGAAGATCGACTACGTGCTGGTCAACGGCGCGGAGTGCGAGCCATACCTGACCAGCGACTACCGCCTGATGCTGGAGGAGCCCGAGGCGCTGGTGAAGGGGTTGGGCATCATGCTGCGGC
>JAISUG010000114.1 GCA_031272185.1 Lachnospiraceae bacterium | reverse complement strand
CATAGACTATGGACAGAGACTATGGACAGAGACTATAAACAGAGCCAATGAACAGTAGTCTGTGGCCAGAGGGCTATGACTAATTGATGAAGGATGCGTGATTGCGTTCTGGCATCTTCTTGTGGAAAAGGAATGTGCGAATGAACCAAACAGCTTGGACAGATACGGATCCCCATGGCAAAACCCTTTATCTGGAGTGCACTTCGGGCATAAGCGGCGACATGACGGTGGCTGCTCTGCTGGATTTGGGCGCGGACGAGGCGGTCCTGCGCTCGGGGCTGGCGAGTTTGCATGTGGATGGGTTTTCCGTGGAGGTATCACGGGTGAAGAAGTCCGGGCTGGATGCCTGCGATTTCCGTGTGGTGCTGGATGCGGCGCACGAAAACCACGACCATGACATGGGGTATCTCCATGGGGCGGGTCATGAGGATGGCGCAGGGCATGGCCATGGTGCGGAGCATAGCCATGATGAGGGGCATGATCGTGGTTTAGGGCATAGTCACGAGGCAGAACATGGTCATGGTGCGGAACACACTCATGAAGAAGGGCATGGCCATAACGCAGAACATGACCATGGTTCGGAGCATACCCATGGCGATGGGCATAACCACGAGGCGGAACATGACCATGGTGCGGAACATACCCATGGCGATGGGCATAACCACGATACGGAACATGGCCATGGTGCGGAACATACCCTTGGCGCGGAACATACCCATGATGCCGCGCATGGCCACGTACACCGGGGGCCCGTGGAAATCGCAAGGATCATCGATGGGTCATCCATCTCGGGCCATGCGAAAGAAATCGCCAAAGGGATATTTGACGTGATCGCCCGTGCGGAGGCCAAGGCGCATGGCGTGCCGGTGGAGCAGGTGCATTTCCATGAGGTGGGGGCGGTGGATTCCATCGCGGACATCGTGGCGGTGGCCATCTGTGTGGACGACCTCGGGATCGAAGATGTCATCGTGGAAGAACTCTACGAAGGCCGGGGGTACATCCGTTGCCAACATGGGCTGATCCCTGTGCCGGCGCCGGCGGTTGCCCACATCGTTCAGGCGCATGGCATCCCGTTGCACCTGACACAGGTACAAGGGGAACTGGTGACGCCGACGGGGGCGGCCATCGTGGCGGCGCTTCGCACCAAAGGACATCTGCCCGAGCGTTTCGGGATCGTCAAATGCGGCCTGGGCGCAGGGAAGCGCAAGTATGAATTGCCCGGGGTGCTGCGGGCGATGCTGGTTGCGCCTGTGGCGGCGCCGCAAGCAAGCTGTATATCGAAGAGCGGAGCCGGGGATCGCTGCGTCGTGGACGGGGATCGTCCTGTCGGAGACGGGATGGTGGAGGGGATGTATGGTGATGCAGTCACAGGCGAAATGGGTGTGGTTCATCCTATCGGGGACGGGATGATGGGCGAGACTGAAACCTGCCACCATGATATAATCTGGAAACTGGAAACTGACATCGACGACTGCTCGCCGGAAGCGCTTGGGTACTGCATGGAGCGGCTGCTGGCTTCTGGGGCAAAGGATGCACATTATACGCCCATTTTCATGAAAAAGGGCCGCCCTGCCTATCGCTTGACGGTGATCTGCGACGAAGCGGGCATACCGCCAATGGAGCGTGTGATCTTCGCGCATACCACCACCATCGGCATCCGCAGGGCAAGAATGGAGCGCACCGTGTTGCCCAGGATGTCGGAATTGATCGAAACGACCTTGGGGCCGGTGAGGGTGAAGCGTTGCCTGGTAAGCGACGAGGGGGAGGCTACCTCGGGCAAAGACGGTGAAATCCCGGGCAAAGGCGGTGAAATCCCGGGCGGCGGTCCTGGTGATGGTGCTGCGCCATCCGGCAAACCAAGATATAGGTACTACCCTGAGCACGAGAGCCTGAAAGCGGTTTGCGAGGCGCATGGTATGGGCTACCAAGATGTGTACCGGGCTGTTTTAAGGGAGATAGACGCCAGACAGCACTGAGGCTTGCGCAATCCGGCAGTGTTACCCTATCTGCAGATATGTGGGTTATTGATGATGGGAGATACGAGGGTTATTGATGATGGGAGATACGAGGGTTATTGATGGTGGGAGATATGAGGGTTATTGATGGTGGGAGATATGAGGGTTATTGATGGTGGGAGATACGAGGGAGGTTGTTGATGGTAAGTACTGACAGTTCCCATGGGACAGAAACGAGCACCGACACCGCAAAACAGGCTGTGGCCCATGAAAAGCTGGATGCGCTGCGCAGTGCCATCCGGGAGATGGGAAGCCTTGCCGTGGCGTTTTCGGGCGGCGTGGATTCCACGTTTCTGTTGAGGGTGGCACATGACGTGTTGGGCGGGAAGGCATTGGCCATCACCGCCAGGTCTTCCACTTACCCGGAGCGGGAATACCGCGAGGCCATCGCTTTCATCGAGAGCCTGGGGGCGCGGCATATGACCATCGTTTCCGAGGAGTTGGACATCGAAGGTTATGCCAAAAACCCCGTGGACCGATGCTATTATTGCAAAAAGGAATTATTTTCCAAGATTCGCGCCATCGCCGAGGAGAATGGCATCGCATTCATTGCAGATGGTTCCAATGTGGACGACCTGGGCGATTACAGGCCCGGGCTGAAGGCGGTCGCCGAACTGTCCGTGCGAAGCCCTTTGCGCGAGGCTGGGCTGACGAAATCCGAAATCCGGCTGCTGTCCAAAGAAATGGGGCTGCCCACCTGGAACAAACCTGCATTTGCCTGCCTTTCTTCCCGTTTCCCATATGGGCACGAAATCACCCGCGGGAAGCTGTCCATGGTGGAAATGGCCGAGCAGTTCCTCTTGGACGAGGGGTTTGCCCAAGTGCGGGTCAGGCACCACGGCGACATCGCCCGCATCGAGGTGCCGGGTCCGGAACGTGCGAGGTTTTTTGATACCGGGTTCATGGACAGGGTCGATGCCAGGCTTAGGGAAATTGGTTTCCAGTATGTCTCGCTGGATTTGCAGGGCTATCGCACCGGGAGCATGAACGAGGTGATATGACATAGACGGCGAAACCATCGGCTCGTGGGTGCTGCAGGGCTATCGCACCGGGGGCATGGACGAGGTTATATGACACATTGGCACAGCCAATCAACGGCTGCGGCATCATGCCGCAGTTTTTTATTTACCAAATTTCTTAGGCTTACTTCTCATTTTGTGTCATAAACCCCACACCGGCTGCATATATATGATACAAGGGCAGGGCATGTCCTGTAGCGTAGGTATGGTATCCATGCAGCGGGGTGGACTATGGGAAGACAGATGGCCAAATCAGACATTGGGAAAAAGATTGACGCAAAATGCTCCGGATTGGTTGCGGTGGTGGAAAAGGCAGGCGGGCTGGCGGTTGCGAAGCCGTCTGCAGCATTTGGTGGGACGACCACCTGGCGGGCAGTCGCGAAGCCGTTGGCTGCGTTTGGGGTGTTGGGGATGCTGTTGTGGGCGGGGACTGTTTCCGCTGCGGCCTCAAGCGGGGCAACCGCCGTTTTGTTTGACTCGCCCGGCGCGGCCGGCGCTGCATTGGCGGCGGCGCAGGGGGGTGAGATAGGAAGCGGGGTCTATGCCGTGCGGGGGGATGGCAGGACGGGCGGTCCGGCCGACGCTTCGCAGGACATTGCCTCGGCCGGCGCTTCGCAGGACATTGCCTCGGCCGGTGCTTCGCAGGACATTGCCGCGGATATCGCTGCAGGTGGCGGGGCGCAGGCACAAAGCCCTGACACGTTGGCGAATCCCGATGCACAACAGCCAAGCGGGGCAAACGCCGCAGGCGCCGGGGCCCGCGCCTATGGGGCCGGGATGGAAGCGGGTGATGGCGCCGCCGTACCATTGGCATCGGTGGGGTGGCAATGGCTGGACACTGACGGCGATTTGCTGTATGAGTGTTATTACTTTGGCGATGACGGGGACGTGCTGAAAAACACCACCACTCCGGACGGGCACACCGTGGATGAAAATGGGGCCTGGGTGGAGTCCGGGCGTGTGAAGTACCGCATCTTGAATAGGGCGGATGCCAAGATGTCCGACTATCTGGCGGAAATCATCCAGTATTCCCAGTACCCTGAGCTGGATGACGAGGTGTTCGCCATACTGGATGCTTTCGAAGCAAACAAAAACAGCCCCAAGGCGTTGACTGTCTTTCGGGGGACGGAGCTGGAAATGGAGCGGCTGTATGATTATTATACATTCGTGAACAATTTTTCCGGTGGCATGGTGGTGACGATGGCGAAGATGGGCGGGTCGAATGTGCCGGAGAACCGCGCATGGATACTGTATTTCGAGAACACGCTGAATGCGGACAAACGAATTTACGACTACCTGACCCAGGCGGCAAAGGCATACAGGCTGTCCAAAACGCTGGCAGGCCAGACACAGTCGGAGACTGCGCAGCGCATCAAGAACTGGATCACGCTCAATGTGCCCGCCAGTGGGCTGTCTCCCAGCTATGAGGAATTGGTTGCTTCTGATTTCTCGTATTACTACGGCGCCTATGACGGCAAGCCCAGCACGTGCGCAGGCAACAGCGTGGCATTTTGCCAGCTTGGCACCATGAACGGGCTGCAGGTGGATTTCATCGGGGGGGCGCTGAGTTCGACCGGGGGCGGCCACAGTTGGAACAAGCAGACCATCGACGGCAAGTCCACATGGGTGGACCTGACATGGGGCATCGAAAGCGACATGCTGTGGTTGGACCACATGGTGGCATGGTGGAACTAAGCGGCGCCGGGCTGTCGCCCATGTGGGGGCATTCACACTGATGGGCCTACCGTCCGCGCCCTGAAACAGGCTGGCGACAGAAAAATCGATAAGGGGGGCATTCACCCTGATGCGCTTACCGTCCGCACCCCTGCCCGCATCGCAGGAGAGACGGTAACCGCCGCCCGTGATTTTTGTTTCCGGGGCGGAGGAGAAGTGGTATAACCAAATGCTTGATTCTTGTTCCTAAAGCTGGGGGCATAAACTATGGCACCGAAGCCGCTGCGCAGGAGCCAGACACCGGGTGAAGCGCTGATACGCCACCCACAGGGCCCGACACCGGCGGCTTCGGGCCCGGGTTTGCTGACTACTTGTATACGAACTACTTCAATAAAAACCACTTGTATATGAACCACTTGAATACGAACTACTCGAATACGAACCACAAGCACGCTAACAACAAGCACACTAACAACAAGCACACTAACAACAAGCACGCTAACAACAAGCGTATACTGCGATATATGCCTTATGGCCGTATGATCAGGTCCGCCCCCGTGAGGAACTCCGCGATGGCGTACAGGTTCGTCACGCCGCCCACGCCCAGTTTCTCCGCGATCTTGTAGAAATTCAGGCAAGTGCCGCATGTCAGCACCTCTGCCCCGTTTTTTTCCAGCAGGCGCAGGTCTTCCAGGGAATCCGACCCCTCGGTGGACAGGTACGCGCCGGTGTTGTAAAGGAGCACCCTGTCAGGTGCCTTTTCCTGTTGTGTCAGGGCATAGACAAACCCCTTCATCAGGATCCTTCCCAGTTCGTCCTCCCCGGTCCCCATCCGATCGGATGACAGCACCACCACGGTTTCCTTTGCGGTTCCTGCCAGGGCTTCACCCGCCACTGTTTTCTCTGGGGCCACGGCCAGGACTTCGCCCATCCCGGTTTTATTTGTGTCCTCGGACAGAGCTTCGCCCACCCCGGAGCTCACCGCAAAGGTCACTTTGAAACTCTTCTCATGTTCTTTCTCCACTGTTACTGGGTAATGGCTGTACTCCCCCAGTTTGGTCAGGTTCTGCACCGCCATGTCATTGTCCACCAGCACGGTCAGCTCCCCGCCTTGCAATGTCTGAAACGCCTTTTTGGCCTCGATGACCGGCCCCGGACATGCGATCCCCCTCGCATCAATCGTCTGTTTCATGTGCATCCTCCTGTGGCAACGGTATATTTCCCGCTGCGCCCCATACCCACAGCGCGGTTTCCTTGACTGCTCATCCTAACGCAAACCCCCACGGTGTGCCGGAAATCACCGGCGACCCACAGCGCGATTTCCTTGACTGCTCGTCCCAGCATAACTCGCCACGGTGAGCCGGAAAACACCGGAGACCCTTTTCCTGGTTTACCTGACTGCTCATCCAAGCATAAACACTCAGCGAGGATTTGTCCAATCGAAAAAGCCAGGAAAACACATCCAACCCATAGAGTTTTTCTATGCGTCTCCAACGCTAGTATGAGGTGGAAAATGGAGATATCAAAGCTGGTGGATTTCTTGGAGGACGCAGGGCTCAACCGTCTGACTGTCAGGGTAAAAATGGATGATGGCGAGATTTTTTACGGAACGTCAGAAGGAATGTTCGAAGACTTCTACGACGACCTTGACAACTATGCGCTTGGCTGGGATTTTAAGGATTCGGGCCGGGGGGTATTCGATCTGATTCAGGCTTGGTCGCATTGACACAACCGCCACATGGCGGCTTTTTTGATGCACGGATTCGTCTGGCACCTGCATGGTAACCACGAAAGGGGGGCGGGCGCATGGGCGTTCCAAAGGGGGTGCGGGCGCTCCGCGCCGACAGCATACCCAAGTGGTTTTCGACCTTAAAAAATCCCTTGACAATCATCAACCACCATGATACTATAGTCAAGGTTTTTGGAAGTCAGCTGCTGTGGCTCAGACGGTAGAGCGTCGCATTGGTAGTGCGGAGGTCACGGGTCCGATTCCCGTCAGCAGCTCGAAAAACCCCAGGAAAATAGCCATTCCTGGGGTTTTCTCTTTTTCAAAATTATTTCCAATTTCGTTTTTGGGGACAATTTGGGGACATTTTTTTTGGCGGCGGTTTGCCGGCCGGAATTGACTAAACGGACTTGCACCATGGGGCGTGGGAGCTTGCGGGGGGCAAAAACGGCGTTGTGGATAACTTCCGGGGGTGCCGGGATGCATCCGGGATGGGAAAAAGGGGAGAATGGGTGCGGTTTGTGCGAAATCACGCCCCTGGACACACATTTTCTGGCCGAGTGTGAATGGAATAGTCGTTTTAATCCGTTTATCGCAAACAGTAAAAATAGTTGAAGTATTTTCAGTCTATTTAGGCTACATTTTGGTAATTATTCGCACTTCGACAATTTCAAACATTATTCTTGCAAAAATTTCGGGGCTATGCTATGATGTGCGGGTCACATTCCCACAATAACTGAAAATGGATGATTGTTGAGGACGTTATGGGCACTTTAACGAGGAAATTTCAGACAATAATAAGAATTGCAGTGGTATTGTTGTTACTTATGGGTGTTTTTACCTTGCAGGTGACGGCGCAAATCACGTCCGCAAGCACCGAAAATGCTGATTTTGCGGGTATTTCGGCCGCCGACGGGCAGGTACTCGCTGTTCCGGCAGACGTGACTACGGCAGATCCGGGCGATGCCGCGGTTTTTTCTGCATTAAATTCTGCCGTCGATGGCGTCGATGGGCAAGAAACGGTAGATTATAAAGGAAATCCGGCCAACAAGCTCACCGTGGGCGATTTTACATATGTTCAGGTGGAGTTCCTGCAGGAATCCGCCGGCGCCGAAAAACCATACTTGGGCTGGAGTGTCCTTTCCTATAATGGCACGGGTTCGGTGGTGGATGTACCTGACTGCATCGATGGCCGTGACTTTTCCGAATATGATGAATGGACGCTGATGTTCGACGTGTTTTACACAGAGCTGGAAGCGGGCACATTGGTTGTAGGCATAGAGCCCGGTGCATTTGCGGGGGTGGGGCAGCCCATCGACAGCCTGGCGCTGCCCATGTTTTACTATTTGGGGGCAGAGGGCTCATTTGACAATGTGAACCGTGTGGTTTCCGGCGATTTCATATATGAAAAGACTGAATTTTCACTGACCTCGCAAAAAACCGTGGTCGCATGGAATGTGTCGGGGTATCTGGGCGGCGAGGACTATGCCTACATTCCGGACTCCCTCAATTATTATTACGGCCCGGGTGCGTTTTATGGCAATGCACTGTCCTATGACAAGGGTGCCAAACACGATGGGTCGGATGCGGGCTGCCCCTACTGCCTGGAGGCGGTCTCGGGCAACCTGGTGGTCGGGATAGCACCGGGGGCTTTCCGGGCGTCAGGGCCAGGCGCTGCCCAGTCGCCAGGCGATGCGTCCCGGATAGAAACGCTTCGCCTGCCTACCATCCTGAAAAATGTGTCTGCGGCGTCCTTTGACGGACTTGACTCGCTGCGCGACATCGATGGGTCTGACCAATACAGCGGCACCGGGGAGGGGTTTTTCTGCATCGACGGTGTGCTGTACAGGCAATCGGACAGCGCCAGGACGGCGACGGTCTTTTACGTGCCCAGCGCGCTGGAGAATTTCTACGTATATGAGACGGATTACGACCTGCGCTACGCCGATGGCGTATTTGGGGGGCGCAACATCAACAATTTCTACCTGAGCGGCAATTTCACCCGCAGCGAAGGCCTGGGCAACGGCGTGTTCGCCAATGCGTCCATCGTGCAGGTTTACCTGGGGAGTACACGGGAGGGCGCAAGCCCGACGGGTACCACGGAGGGCGTGCCTGAAGCCCTGGATTCCTTGACATTTGACGGGTTGACGGTGGAGCGTTTCGCATATGGCGGCAATGGCAAATATGGGCTGTGGACAGGGGAAGACAGCATATATGGCAGCGGCGCCAGCGGGCTTTACGAAAACCCCGCGTCCCCCGACAGGTTCCTGATCTACGCGCCCCTGCAGATGAATTTCAATGCGCTGGAAGAGTTGGTTAATGCCGAGCAGGTTTCGTCCAAGGCGTTTGTCACGGAGTCCCTCCTTGCCGAAGCTGCGCCTTTCATGGCGCCGGATGTCCTGGAACGGCGGCTGTTCAGGTTCTTCAATGGTATAGGCAAGGACGACAGTACCAGATATTACCAGTCATTCAACAGCGAACTGACCAAGGATGATGAGGATGCAGAGGAAGCGGATACGGTTGATCCCGAGGACGAAGAGGAAGAGGGAGGTCCCGAGGGTGAAGCAAATGGGGTTGATCCAGCGTATGAAAGGGAAGTGGACGGTTCAGGGGGTGATGCCGGTTCCGGCTTGGGCACAGGCGACATAGGCGGCGGGGACTCGTCAACTGGGACGGCATCCGCTGCACAGCCTGCGGTTGTCTATTATGCCGGCGGGGGGACAAGCGGCGGTATCGTCGGCGAAGGGGTCGTCGGCGGTGATGCGGGCGGCTCCGAGGTGATGGGCGTCTACGGCGGGTTGGTCCCCTCGGCCACGGCATTTGGGATAGAACCCGGCAAATCGCCGGCATCTCTGGTTTCGAGTATAGAAAGCAGCAGCACATTGCTGGCGGAGGGCAGCAGCGACTACATCACGATACTGGCCCTGCTGTATGCGGGCGCTCCTGCGGACAAGGAAGGGATTTTCGAGAGCGTTTTCGGCGTAGAGTACGACGAGGGCGCCTACGGGGTCAACGGCGACGCCGCAAAGAATGCGGTGGGCGCATTGGTCGATGAGGTAATGGGCGGGCCCGCCGCACAGGCCGGTTCGGTCCAGGGGGTCGGGTACGGGATATTCACCCAGTCCAATGTGGACGCATACATCAAAGCCTTGCGTGAGTTTGCGGGGTTGGTGGATCCGGATGACCTTAGCGGGTATACGCTCAAATTCGTCCTTCCGGAAGACCCATACAAGCAGGAAACCTCGGTGGTGCTGGCCAGGGCTGCACTGAAGTCGTCGCCGCCGGGCGGCGGATCCGGCACGGGTACGGGCGGCGAAACAGGAACGGGTACGGGAACCGGGACGGGCTCTGGGAGCGGAACAGGCAGCGAAACAGGAACGGGCACAGGCGGCGAAGCAAGCACAGGCACAGGCGCGGCCTCACCCAGCGAAGCTGATAAAACCGCCACACCCAGCGAAGCGGACAAAAGCGGGGGGGGTGGTACAGGATCCGGGTCATCCTCCGGGTTATCCTCCGGGACGGGTTCGGGAACCACGGGAACGTCGGACGCGGACCAGGGTGCCTCCGGGCAACAAGACGACGCCACAGGCAAGATCCCGCCGCCGCCTATAGCTGAGGATGTGGCGCAGGATGCTGACACTGCACAGGAGGTAGGCGGGGTATCGCAGGGGTTGAGCCCCAAATCATCGGGCAGCTCTGTGCGTGCCAAGAACCGCAGCGTGGCCGGGGAAGATTCTTCGGCCACGGCGGGGGCAGCGCCCGGGGGTGGCGACGGGGACGGCGAAGGGGATGCCCCGGCATTTGACCCATGGGACATCCCCCAAGGCTCCTCGCTGGTGCAGATAGGGAACCCCGACGGTTCGGGGCAGAGGGTCTATGATGCGCCCCGCAGTTCCGGAACCGGTTTGGTCCGAAGCAGCCCGCCCAAAACGGGCGATGGGCAGTCGTGGTTTGCCAACATCATGTTCCTGATGAGCGCATTGGCGTTTTGCCTGCTGTACTCGAAGCGGAACAAGGTGGAGCTGCATTGATGAGTGACAGATTCATTGCAACCGGTCAGCGCAAATGGCATCATTTTGTACGGTGGCAGCCGGCATCCGTAGTTGCGGCTGTTCCATCCGGACATGCGGGCCGGTTGCGGTTTTGGAGGATAGAGTATGGATTGCAATGCTTTGCCACGCACATTTCGGCGGGGAATCAAGCGCCGGTGGGCTGTGGAGGGGCAATAAGGGCAGCAGCACGGGCACGGCCGACCATGTTGGCAGACATGGCTTCGTAGTTCGTGGCGGCACAGGATGCAACGGAACATCCATCCGCGCAGCTGCAACTACCCCAAGCGGGCGCAGCTCGCCATGGGACAGTGATTGCGGATAGGCCGATGCCCGTGATGCGACCCCCGGCGAAACCCCGGCGCCGGAAATGGCCGGGTTCAGATAGACTTTACATAGATCTTTACATAGATGCAGCCGCCGGTGCCTCCAAGCCCGGCGGCTGTCGTGCTGTGTTAAAGGTCACTCCGGGGCAGGAGCACTCCAAAGCCGCCCAGACGCACAAGGCTGCATGTTCTGTAGTCTGGCCTAAGTGTCCGCCAGACACTTTCGTCGGTTCGGGCCCGCCCCGGCGGCTTATTGGCCGGATAGGGAGTGACTTGCAACATGCGGGGATGGCCTATGCCATAAAGCCTGCCCGGCGGGGATTGTGCAATCGAAAAATCTGTGCTACAATGCGGTAAGGGTTGCGGGTTTTGCGCGGCGGCGTCGGGGTGACGTACGTCGTCTCGTATTGGGGAGGTTTATGGAAGCGGTTGCGGGTGTATTGTGGCAGGATCTGGCGGCGGCGGTTTCTTTGCTTGGGGCATGCAGGGAGATGGCCTGGGAGTGTTTCGCCCATGCCAACCCAGTGTCGGCATGGGCCTTGGGGCCGACGCCGGACTACTTGACAGGGGCATTGTCATGGCTGGGGGCATTCGGGCGCACGGCGGCGGATTATATCGAGCTGGCGGTTTCGTGGCTGGGCAGGTATGCGGGGCTGGCCTGGGGATTCATGATGCGCTACCTGCTGGTGCTCAATTTCATATTTTCCATCGTCATCGTTTTTTTCCAGCGCCGGGATCCGAAGGCGGTTTGGACTTGGCTGCTGGTGCTGTATTTTATCCCGATTTTCGGTTTCCTGATGTACCTGCTCATCTGCCAGGATTTCCAGCGCCGGAAGATGTTCCGTGTCAGGGAAGTGGAGGATGCGCTCTGGGGGGCCATCGCGGGACAGGAGGACGCCCTGCGAAAGGAACGGGCGGTGATGGACCCGGCCATCCAGAAAAAGTACGACGACCTGGCATTTTACAACCTGGAAACCTCACAGGCGGTGCTCACGGTGGAGAACACGGTGGATGTGTTCACCGAGGGGGAGAAACTGTTCGGGGATTTGCTGGATGAGATGGGGCGCGCGACGGACCACATACATATCCAGTATTACATCATAAAGCACGACGAGCTCTTTCAGGCGATGATGCCTGTGTTGGAGCGCAAGGCGGCACAGGGCGTGGAGGTGCGCATACTCTATGACGGCATGGGCTCCCGCTTTGTGCCGGAGAGGGTCTGGAGGCGGCTGCGCAGGGCGGGGGTGAAGACGGGGGAGTTTTTCCCGGCGCTTTTCGGGCGGCTGCACCTGCGTATCAACTACCGCAACCACCGCAAGATCGTGGTGGTGGACGGGCGCATAGGGTATGTGGGCGGTTTCAACATCGGCAAGGAATACCTGGGGCGTGACAAATGGTTCGGGCATTGGCGGGACACGCACCTCAAACTCACGGGCCAGTCGGCGGTGAGCCTGCAGATGCGTTTTGCGCTGGACTGGCATTATGCCACCAAGGAAAACCTCTTCCTGTCCCAGGAGTATTTCGGGGGGCGGGGGGTATTCCCTTCCAGGTCGCTGGGGGAGGCGAAGAAGCCGCTGGGCGTGCAGATCATTTCCAGTGGCCCTGACACGGTCGCCCGCCAGATACGCAACAACTACCTGGAGCTGTTTTACAAGGCTTCGGACCACATATACGTGCAGACCCCGTATTTCGTGCCGGACGATGCGGTGCTGACGGCCCTCAAGCAGGCGGCCATGTCAGGGGTGCGGGTGATGCTCATGATACCATGCAAGCCGGACCACCCGTTCGTTTACTGGGCTTCGTATTCGTACCTGGGGGACCTGCTTAGGGCGGGCGCCAGGTGCTTCACATACGAGGGAGGGTTCCTCCATGCAAAGGGGGTGTGCGTGGACGGCGAGGTGGCATGCTATGGCACGGCCAATATGGACATCCGCAGTTTCGAGCTGAATTTCGAGGTGAATGCGGTGGTGTACGACTGCGGCACGGTACAGGAACTGGAGCGCATCTTCATAGAAGACCTGAAGGAGTGCAAAGAAGTGACGCCCGAAATCTACGCAAACCGCTCCCTGTACGTACGCATCCGGGAACAAACCAGCAGACTACTTTCACCCTTGCTATAAATGATGCGCTGGTTTGCAGGCCAAAGCGGCCGGACACAAAGATTATATTTTGGAGAGGGGTACGTGCAAATGATTCGTCTGGTTTTGGTGCTTTTGTGGCTGGTGGGGTTTTGCCTGGTGTCCACGCCGGTGCTCATCGCCCAGTGGCTGTACGAGAAAGTGACGGGCAAACGGTGGGAGCGCTTCAGTCTGGCCGTGGTGCAGGGCGTTTTCAAGGTGACGCTGTGGCTTTCGGGCGTGCGCCTGTGCGTCCGGGGCAAGGAGAAGATCCCCGCGGGGCAGGCGGTGCTCTACATCGGGAACCACCGCAGCTTTTTTGACATCATCTGCTCGTACTCCCAGGTGCCCGGGCTCACGGGGTTCATGGCGAAGAAGAGCACCGGCAGGGTGCCTTGGCTCGCCCACTGGATGTATATGGTGAACTGCCTGTTCCTGGACAGGGAAAATGTGAAAGAGGGGCTTAAAACCATCCTGGCCGCCATCGAGCGTATCAAGCGGGGCGTCAGCGTTTGGATCTACCCGGAGGGGACCAGGCAGACGGGTCCCGACCCCACCGACCTGCTGGATTTCAAGGAGGGGAGCTTCAAGGTGGCGCAAAAGACCGGATGCCCGGTGGTGCCGGTGGCCATCCTGGGTACCAGGGAGATATTCGAAGACCATTTCCCTGCGGTGAAACCATCCCGCGTCACCCTGTGGTTCGGTGAGCCGTTCTACCTCTCTGAACTGTCGCCCGAACACAGGAAATTCCCGGGTGAGTACACCCGGGGCGTGGTGTCCGGCATGGTGGGCGAGCTGGTGAGGGAGCGGGGGAAAGCGGCGTGATGCCGGATGGTGCCCAGCAAGTATGGGGCGATGCAAGTATGGTGACATTCAAGTATGGTGTCCAGCAAGTATGGTGACATGCAAGTATATGGGAGATGCAAGTATGGGGAACTGCATGTATGGTGCCATGCAATCATAGGGAGGCAAACCAAGCTGTATGAAAGAACTGGATTTGGGTCTGATCAGGGGGGAACTGGACGAGATCGACGGGCGCATCATCGCCCTTTTTTCGGAGCGGATGGAGTTGTGCAAGGATGTGGCGGAGTATAAGATCCGCACCGGGAAGCCGGTGTTTGACCCTGGCCGGGAACGGGAAAAGCTTGACATGGTCAAGGCGGGCGCCAAAGATGCTTTCATGGCCAGGGCCAGGGAGGAGCTGTTCTCCCAGATCATGGCCATCAGCCGTCGGTACCAGTACCAGGTGATCGGGGAAGGAAAACAGGCGGGGGGGTTTTCCAGGGTCGAGCGTCTGGACACTGTGGGGAAGCGCATCGTATACCAGGGCATGGAGGGGGCATACGCCCACGGGGCGGCATTGGAATTTTTTGGAAAAGAAGCCAACGTATCCCATGTGCCCACGTTTGAGGCGGCCATGGCGGCTGTGCGCGACGGGGAGGCGGACTATGGAGTGCTGCCCATCGAGAACTCATCGGCCGGCAGCGTGACGGACAACTACGACCTGCTCATCGAGTACCCCAACCATATCGTGGGGGAGGTCTGCATTCCGGTGGAACACTCCCTGCTGGCGCTGCCCGGCGCCACATTGGAGGGGATCCGCACGGTGTATTCACACCCCCAGGCACTGATGCAGTGTTCCAAATACCTGGCTTTGCATGGCGATTGGCGGCAGGTGAGCGTGGAGAACACCGCCCTCGCCGCCCATGGCATCCTCACAGACGACGATGAGACCGCGGCTGCCATCGCCAGCCCCGTGGCGGGGGAGCTCTATGGCCTGGCCACATTGGCCACCGGCATAAACCACAACAAAAACAACACCACCCGGTTCATCGTGGTGTCCAGGGACGCCATTTACACGGCGGCCGCATCCAAGATAACTGTCTGTTTCGAGCTGCCCCACGAGAGCGGTTCATTGTACGGCATGTTGGGTAACTGTGTCTACAACGGCGCGAACATGGTCAAGATCGAGTCACGGCCAATCCAGGGGAAAACATGGGAGTACCGTTTTTTCGTGGACATAGAGGGCAACCTGGGCGACGAGAGCATACGCAATGCATTGACCGCCATGGAGATGGAGGCGGGATGGTTCCGGGTGCTGGGGAATTACTGAGATATGGCGGCGCATCCGGGGCGATAAGACGAAACACCATTGCGGGGCGGGTAGGCGACGTCACAAGGCATACGGTGAAGCTGAGCATACAGGAAGCTGAGCATACAGGAAGCTGAGCATACAGTGAAGCTGTGCATACGGAGAAGCTGAGCATACTGTGGAACTGTGCGTAAGGTAAAACCGCCGTACAATGATATGGCACGGCCGGCGTAGGGCGGCAGGCGATGGGGCGGTATTGTATTAAAAGAGATTATTGTATTAAAAGAGATGGAGGGCATGAGCGTATTGGCAAACGAGCAAAAAGAACTGTTGTTTTACAGGCGGGAGGACATCCGGGACTGGGAACTGTCGAGGCTTTTCTGGCTGGCGTTCAATGGGCAGTTCCAGGAGGGGGCCTCGCCGGCGTACCTGGCCTCCCGGCTGGTTTCCATGGCGCAGGTGTACGGCCTGCGGGGGAACCTTTGGCATGGGTTCATCGCGCTGTACTTGGCGCGCCACGAAAATGCCTTCAGCCTGGCCTGCGAATATGGCACGCCGGATGCGGGGCTTAGGCAGATCGCGGAGCTGGATTTCGCATCGATCAAAGAACTGTTCGACGGTGGGTTTCCCGCATCCCCCGGCTCCACGGACCAAAACCACGGTGACGTGCCCATGGACCTGGCGGGGGCAACGTTGCGGAAGGCCGACCAACAGTCGCACCAAAACCACGGCGAAGTGCCCATGGACCTGGCGGGCATCATCTGCGACTACCGCCCCCAGGCGGACAGCCGCCGCATGTCCGTCACGCGTGAAGTGGCCGACGGGCTGTGCGCTTTTGCGTCGGACCTGGCCGCCGCCGGTGACGCGGCCACTTTCGGCGAAGTGGTGGTCCGGTATTATCAGACACATGGGGTGGGGGACCTGGGTTTTTACAGGGCGTTTCGCCTGATCGAAGAGGACGGGCAGGTATCCCTGGACCCCATACCAAACCCGGATGAGATCACGTTTGCGGACATCGTGGGGTACGAACCCCAGAAAAAGAAACTCATCGAGAACACTGAGATATTCCTGTCGGGCAAGCCCGCCAACAACTGCCTGCTCTACGGCGATGCGGGCACGGGCAAGTCCTCCAGCATCAAGGCCACCCTGAACCGCTATGCCCCCCAGGGGCTTCGCGTGGTGGAGCTTTTCAAGCACCAGTACCGCCTGCTGCCGGACCTGCTGCAGCTCCTCCACGGGCGCAACTACAGGTTCATCATATATATGGACGACCTTTCTTTCGAGGATGACGAGGCCGAGTACAAATACCTGAAAGCCGTCATCGAGGGCGGGCTGGGCAAGAAACCGGACAATGCCCTCATCTACGCCACCAGCAACAGGCGCCACCTGATCAGGGAGCGTTTCAGCGACAAGCGTTCGCTGGATGACGAGCTCCATGGCAATGACACCGTGCAGGAAAAGCTGTCTCTGGCGGCGCGGTTCGGCATCACCATCTATTTCGGGTCCCCGGACAAGGGGGAGTTCGAAGAGATCGTGGAGGCGCTGGCGGCGCGCTACCACCTACAGGCCTCCAGGGAAGAGCTCCTTGCGGCGGCCAATGTATGGGAGCTGTCCCACGGTGGCCGCAGCGGCAGGGCGGCCATGCAGCTGATCATGGACCTGTACGGGCGGGGGTGAGACTTCCAGCGGCTGTTTTCATGCTGCCGGTGATGGTAAGGACCTGTACGGGCGGGGGCGAGACCTATGACATGGCAGATGACGCAGAGCCGGATGACATGGACCTGTACGGGCGGGGGTGAGGAATTTGTGCCCACCGGGGTTTGTTGCGGGGGCCGTCATTGCGCTATGGATGGCGCATCGCATTACGTACAAGCGTCAGATGCGTGTTTTGGGGGGAAGATTGCGAGGTGCACATATGCCCATACACAGGTTTGCGGCGATTGACGTGGGTTCTTTCGAGATGGAGCTGGGGGTATATGAATTCGCCCCCGGCGCCGTCATGCGTCGCATCGACCATGTGCGGCAGGTGATCCCGCTGGGCCGGGAGACATACAACACCGGCCTCCTAAGCCATGCCTCGGTGGAGGAGATGTGCCGCATCCTGAAGGATTTCCAGGGTATCATGAAATCCTACAAGGTGGAGGAATACCGCGCATATGCCACCAGCGCCCTGCGGGAGGCGAAGAACAACCGCCTGGTTTTGGACCATATACGGGTGCGCACCGGGATCCGGGTGTCCATCATCAGCAATTCCGAGCAGCGGCTCCTGACATACCGGGCCATCGCCGTGCGGGGCGAGGATTTCGCGCAGATGATCCAGGACGGTGCCGCGGTGGTGGAGGTGGGGTTCGGGAGCACGCAGATCTCCATTTTCGAGGAAGGCGCATTGTCCTCCACCCAAAACATCCTGCTGGGGTCTCTGCGGGTACGGGAGATGGTCGCCCAGATCCCCGCGGGGTCGAAGGAGCAGGGGGAGCTGATCCGGGAGATCGTGGACAATGACCTGGTCGCCCTGCGCAAAATCTACCTGAAAGACCGCATCATCGGGAACGTGGTGGGGGTGGGGGACGCCGCCACCCGCCTTAGCATGCTGTTTGGCAAAGCAAAAGCGGGCGCAAGGGGGACCGACAAAGCCCCCGACAAGGCAACCGTCAAGGGGAACCCCAAAAGGGTTCTCATGGACAATGGGGCCATCGACCCCAAGGAGTTCGCCGCCTTCCATGACCGCACCCAGCAGATGAGCTATGCCCAGCTGGGGGAGCTGTTCGAGGTCGCCCCGGATATCGCCGCGCTGCTGGCCCCGGGGATGATGATCTACAGGTACATGATAGACCTGACCGGGGCGAAGCGTTTCTGGGCGCCTGACGTGAACCTGTGCGAGGGGATCGCGGCGGAGTACGGGGCCCAAAAGAAATACAAGTCGCCCAACCATGATTTCGGGCTGGACATCCTCATGGCGGCGAGGAGCACGGCGAAACGGTACAAATCCCACACCAAGCATATTCAGAACATGGAAAGCCACGTGATGAAGCTGTTCGACTCCACCAAGTCGATCCATGGGCTGTCCGGGCGGGACCGGCTGCTGATGCACATCGCCGCGGTGCTGCACGACTGCGGCAAATTCATGAGCATGCGAAACCCTGGCGGATGCGCCTATGACATCATCATGGCCACTGAAATCATCGGCCTGTCCCACAGGGAGCGGGAGATCATCGCCAATGTGGTGCGCTACAACCAGGAGCCTTTTGACTACGAGCCGGTTCTGGCGGTGCGCGGGTACGGCGGCATCGGCCAAACGACGGGGTATGGTGGGGCGGGTGCGTGGCTTGGTTCCGCGCAGGCGGGCCGGGGCGCGGGCACAGGTGCCGCCGCACCCGGATACGGGGGATCCGGCCTGAGACACGATGCGGGAGGCGGCGGGCTGGGCGCCTGGAATGGCGGGGGCGTGGATGACGCCGCCGCCGGAGGCGATGCGGGCGCGGGTGGCGACGTGATCCTCATCGCGAAACTGGTGGCTATGCTGCGGCTGGCCAACGCACTGGACAAAAGCCACCGGCAGAAGCTCACCGACTGCACCGTTAAGGTCAAAAAGGACGAGCTGGTCATCACCACCCCCTACGACGGGAACATCGAACTGGAAAAGTACGCCGTGGGCCTCCAGGCGGATTTCTTCGAGGAGATTTTCGGCGTGCGCCCCATCCTGCGGCAGAAGAGGGGGCTGTGATTTTTGTATGGGGACGATGACCGGACACAGATCCTTCAAGGATGGGAGATTAAAATGCCTGGTATGAGGGTGAATTTGTGCGTATCCGCGACTGCGTGCTGGACATGCAAAAGGTCCGGCTGAGTGTGAAACCTGCACGGGCAGGGAAATGATATTGCTCCGGCGACGAAACCCTGCGCAAAGTTGAGACCTATGCCGAATGCGCATTGTTTGGTTGGTGGGGCGATATGCAGACATCTAGCGAAAGGACGTGGTGTTTTGGCATCGAGGTTTGACAGGCCTGAGAATTTCATCAACAGGGAGCTTAGCTGGCTGGAGTTCAATGCGCGTATCCTGGACATCGCCCGGGAGCGCTCCATCCCGCTGTTTGAGCGGCTCAAATTCCTGGGGATCACCGCATCGAACCTGGACGAGTTCTTCATGGTGCGGGTGGCCTCGCTGAAGGAGCAGGTACGCAACAAATATGCGGGACGGGACATCGCGGGGATGACCGCCCCGGAGCAGCTGGGGCGCATCAGCGCGAAGGCCCATGAGTTCGTGGAGGTGCAGTATTCCACATATCTGCGGTCGCTGCTGCCGACACTGGAAAAAAAGGGGTTTGTCATCATAGACGACCACAGGGAGATGACACCGGCGCAGTGCGCATTCGCGGACAGGTATTTTGCGGAAAATGTGTACCCGGTGCTCACGCCCATGGCGGTGGATTCCTCCCGCCCGTTCCCCCTGATCTACAACCGCTCACTGAACATCGCCGCATTGCTCCGGAAGAAAGGGGGGGGCGGCGCCGGCGGAAAGGACGGTGCGCAACGGGCAAAAGCAGCGAAAGGCGGAAAGAAGGGCGCATCGGAGCCGGATTTCGCCCTGGTGCAGGTGCCGTCGGTCCTGCCCAGGTTCGTGGAGGTACCCGGTGATGTGAACGAGCGCACCATAGGCACGCATATTGACACCGCCCCTGCGCACGGCCAACTTGCCGCGGGGCTCGCCGAGAGGGACGTGCCCGCAGGCGCGGGGAGCGGCGCCCCCCGCACATTCGTCCTCCTGGAGGCGCTCATCAAGCGCAACATGGACAGGCTGTTCCTCAACTACGACGTGGAGGCGTTTGCGGCATTCAGGGTCATGCGCAACGTGGACCTGTCCCTGGACGAGGAAGACGCCCAGGATCTCCTGGAAGAGATACGCAAAGAACTGAAAAAGCGCCGTTTCGCAGAGGCTATACGCCTGGAAATCGAGGACAAGGCGGACCCCAGGCTGCTTGGCAGGCTGCAAAAGGAGCTGGACTTGGACGACGGCGGGGTGTATAGGGTCAAGGGGCCACTGGACCTGACGTTCCTGTCAAAGTTCTATCAGATCGACGTGGGTCATGACAGTGGCTTTCCCTGGCGTGAAAAGACCGGGGCCAAGGAAAGGGATGGAGAGCAAGGAGATAGCGGCCCGGATACGGCGGCTGTCAGCTTCGCCGGCGCAGACGGCGCGGGCAGTGCAGCCAGTGCTGCTGGAGCGGGCAAGGCGGGCGGTTCGAGCGGCCCGGATACGGCGGTTGTCAATCTTGCCGGCGCAGATGGCGTGGGCAGTGCGGACGGCGTGGGCAGTGCAGACGGCGCGGGCAGTGCAGCCAGTGCGGCTGGTGCGGGCAAGGCGGGCGGCGCCAATGACGGCCATGGGCGCAGGCTCAAGTCCGAACCCTATGAGCCCCAGCCAAGCCCCGCAGTGTGGGAGGGATGGGGAACTGCCGCCGGGGAGGCGGATGACAGGGAAGGGGCAGACCCGGACATGTTCGGGGTGATCCGCAGGGGCGACGTGCTGCTCCACCACCCCTACGAATCATTTGCGCCGGTGATCGCATTCGTGAAACAGGCGGCGGCGGATCCGGATGTGCTGGCCATCAAACAGACGCTTTACCGGGTCAGCGGGCACTCGCCCATCGTGGCGGCGCTCTCGGCTGCGGCGGAGGCGGGCAAGCAAGTTACGGTGCTGGTGGAGCTGAAGGCGCGCTTCGACGAGGAAAACAACATCACCTGGGCCAGGATGCTGGAGGAGGCGGGGTGCCATGTGATCTACGGGCTGGTGGGGCTCAAGACCCATTCCAAGATCACACTGGTGGTGCGGCGGGAGGAAGACGGCATACGCCGCTATGTGCACCTGGGCACGGGCAACTACAACGACACCACCGCCAAGCTCTACACGGACCTGGGGCTTTTCACCTGCCACCCCCAATACGGCGAGGACGCCACCGCATTTTTCAATATGCTGTCGGGGTATTCGGAACCGCCCGCCTGGAACAAATTCCTGGTCGCCCCCATATGGATGAAAAAACGGTTCCTGGGGCTCATCGGCAGGGAGGCCGCATTTGCGATGCAGGGGCAGAAGGCCCGCATCGTGGCCAAGATGAATTCCCTGTGCGACCCGGAGATCATCCTGGCGCTCTACGAGGCGTCCGGGGCGGGGGTGGAGATAGACCTCATCGTGCGGGGTATCTGCTCTTTGCGGGCAGGCATGCCGGGGCTGTCGGAGCATATACGGGTGCGCTCCATCGTGGGCAATTTCCTGGAGCACAGCCGGGTGTTTTATTTCGAGAACAATGGCGAGCCGGAGGTCTACATGGGCAGCGCCGACTGGATGCCCCGCAACCTGGACCGCAGGGTGGAAATCGTGTTCCCGGTGGAGGACAGGGATGGGAGGGAACGGATAGAGCATATCCTGGCGCTGGAACTGGAGGACAATGTGGGCGCCTCCTGCCTGCAACCGGACGGCTCCTATGAAAAACCCGACCGCCGGGGCAAAGAAAGCGTGGACAGCCAGGCTCTCCTGTGCGAGGAGGCAGTGGCGGCGGCACAGGGTGTGCAGGGGATGGGGGGCGTGCGGGACGCCATGGCCTGGCGGAGGTTCGTGCCCCGGATCCCGTTGCAAGACACACCATAGCCGGCCCGGCGCCGTATTGACCTGCAACCGTTTTATAATGCAAACAAATGGCCAGATATGGGCTACACCGTATCACAGCCAAGGAGGATTGGGCATAAGAAATCGATAGATTTATGGATGATTATGTGGTAGAATGGGCACATTGGATAACAACTTGTTTGAAATGCGGCGTCGCCGGACATGTGATGTAGTGTGGACCTACAGATTGCAGGCAGGGAAGAAGCCGGGGTAAAAAGCTGGGAAGGAGCCGATATGCAGGATATCAACATACTGGTGGTGGACGATGAGAAGGAAATAGCTGATTTGGCCGAGATCTATCTGGTGAGCGACGGTTACAAGGTCTTCAAGGCCCCCAGTGCGGAGGAAGGGCTGGCCATCATAGAGAAAGAGGAGATCCACCTGATCCTGCTGGACATCATGATGCCCGGCATGGACGGGCTGGAAATGTGCAAAAAGGTGCGGGAGACACACAACATCCCCATCATCATGCTTTCGGCCAAGTCCACTGACCTGGACAAGATACTGGGCCTGGGGATGGGGGCGGACGATTACGTGTCCAAGCCATTCAACCCCCTGGAACTCACCGCCAGGGTGAAGAGCCAGCTGCGGCGCTACACCCAGCTGAACCCCAACTCGAGCGTCCTGGGGAACCCCAAAAACGAGATCAACATGAAGGGCCTTTCCATCAACCGGGACAACCACAAGGTGGTGGTGTACGGCGAGGAAGTGAAGCTGACGCCCATCGAGTTCGACATACTGTACCTGCTGGCGTCAAACCCCGGCAAGGTCTTTTCCACGGACGAGATCTTCGAGAAAGTCTGGAACGAAAAGGTCTACGAGGCCAACAACACCGTCATGGTGCACATCCGCCGCCTGCGGGGCAAGATGAAAGAAGATTCCCGCACCAACAAGATCATAACCACGGTCTGGGGCGTGGGCTACAAAATCGAAAAGTGAGAAGCGGATATTGAAAGGTGACAAAAGCAGGCACTTTTATACATTTCTGGTTGCGAATGTCCTGTATTCCACCCTGGTGGCAGGGCTGGTGGAGGTGTTCGCGGTCACGAACCTGACGAAACTGGGGAATTTTTTCACCCAGTCGGGCAGGCCGTCTTTTTTGGTGTTTTTCGACGGGCCGGAGGCATTGGTGATCCTGGTTTACGTGATGCTGGGCATCGCGGTCTTCGTGGCCACGTTTTTCTTCCTTATGCAGCGGCCCATCCGCTACATCGACAGGATATCCGACGCGATCAAGAAGATCGCGGCCGGGGACCTGGGCACCTATGTGGAGGTGGTGGGCGATGACGAGTTCTCGGCCATGGCCGAGAACCTCAACCACATGGTGGAGGACCTGAAGCGGCTCATCGAAAAGGAGAGGCAGTCGGAGCGCACCAAAAACGAGCTCATAACCAGTGTCGCCCATGACCTGCGCACCCCCCTCACATCCATCATCGGGTACTTGGAACTCATCCAGAACACGCCCGACCTGCCGCCCGCCCAGCGGGAAAAGTTCTTGAGCATCATATCCACGAAGTCCAAGCGTCTGGAAAAACTCATCGAGGAGCTGTTCGGGTTCACGAAGCTCACTTTCGGGAAAATGTCCATGAAGGTCACCCGGCTGGACATCGTAAAACTGGTTTCCCAGCTGCTGGAGGAATTCTACCCCAATTTCCAAAAAAGCAAACTGGAGTGCGTGTTTTCTTCCAGCCGCCCGGAGAAGATGATCCGCGCGGACGGCGCCCTCCTTGCGCGTCTTTTTGACAATCTCATCGCCAATGCCATCAAATATGGTGCGGAAGGCAAGAAGATCATAGTCCGCGTGGAGGCGTCAGACACCCAGACGGTGGTGTCGGTGACGAATTTCGGGTACGTGATCCCGGAGAAAGAGCTGCCCCTGCTCTTCGACAAGTTTTACCGTGTGGAGCAGTCCAGGTCCCTTAACACCGGCGGGACCGGTTTGGGCCTGGCCATAGCGAAAAATATCGCGGAGGTCCACGGGGGCGACATCAGTGTCAAGAGCTCGCTTCAGGGGACGGTGTTCACGGTGACGCTCCCGGACGGGTGGGACGAGAAGACGGAAAAATGGGCCGAGCCGGTGCAGGATGAGGCCGGGCCAGCTGCCAGCGGCGGTGGCGTTGGCGGCGGAGTTGACGGCTGCGGCGATGGCGATGGCGTTGGCGGTGGTGATGGCGGCAATGGCGGCGGCGACAGCGTCGGTGATGACGGCGGCGGCGGCGGCGATGGCGTTGGCGGTGGTGATGGCGGCGATGGCGGCGGCGACAGCGTCGGTGATGACGGCAGCGGCGGCGGCGATGGCAGATGATGCGGGGGTCAAACCATAAACATGAAGCGATTTTGCATGGTTTCGGGCATGGTTTTATGGGTGCTGTGGATGTCGTTCCCTGTATCGGTCCGGGGCGCACAGGGCCCCACTGCGCCCGCGGCCAGGACGGCTCTGCCCGGTCCGGGGTCGGAGACGACTTCCCCGCCTGAGGCTACCGCGGGCCCCGGGGGCGATACGCCCGCCGAGCCGGGTGCATACTTGGTACCCAGGACAGACGTGTCAGTTTCACCCGACGGCTCTGCCGGGGACGCATCTGACCCGCCTGCCTTTCCGGGCGCCACGGGGGGGCCTGGGGCCGATCCAGCCGGGACTGGCGAAACGCAGCCCGTCCTGGGCCCCGGCTCACTGGATTCGGGCGCTTCGCCCGACGATGCCATTACTGAGACCATATTTTCCCCGGAGGGCGGTACCGGGCCGGGATCCGGCACACCCGAAGGTTTGGCCGGCCCGGGGGCCGATGTGGCAGGCGGGGGCCAAGGGGAGGAATCGTCCCTGGTCCCGGCGTCCATAACCATGCAGACTGCGGCAGGGATCGGGTTTGATATTTCCTACGGGTTTGACAACAATGCCAAGGGCGGTCGGGCCATACCGGTGGCTGTCCGCACTTATAACACTTCCGGGGAGGATTTTTCCGGGAAACTGCAGTTCTGGCTGGAAGACGGCGACGGCGCCGTGGTCCGCTATGATTACCCGGTGGGGCTGCCCGGCGGTGGCGGGGGCGAAATCTCCGTGGAGCTGCCGCTGTTTGCGGACACAGAGGATTTCTATGTCTCCCTGTCGAACCATGACGGGCGGCAGATCCTCATAAAGGAAGTGACTCCGAACATCAGCCGCGACTTCAGGGAACTGTTCGTGGGCGTGCTCAGCGATACCCCTGCGCGCCTGGACTACCTGGATGAGGTCGGTGTGAACTACGGCTCCCTGCGCGCCAGGGTGTTTTCGCTGGATGCGGATGCCCTGCCCGAGGATGCTGCGGGCCTGGGCCTGCTGGACGTCATAGTGATCTCCGATTACGACGCCGGCGCACTGTCCCCCCCGAAACTGCGCACATTGGCCAACTGGGTGGACCAAGGCGGGACCTTGCTGCTGGGCGGGGGGGCGCGGGCGAAGGAATCATTTTCGCCCTTTGCAGACGACCTTAGCGGGTTCTCATACGGCAAGCCCGTGGAGGTCCTGGTGAACTTGGGCGCACAGTACGCCATCCTTTCCCCCGATGACGCACAGGTGGAGCTGACTTGCGTGGACATACTCCTCCCGGAGGGCAATGTGCTCATGGCCGACGACCAGATGACGCTCCTGGCATCTGCGCCTGCGGGGGGCGGCGCCATAGCCGTGGCGGCTTTTGACATCTGCAGCCTGGATGTGTTTGCGGCCAACAACCCCTCCTTCGCGGACAACCTCCTAAGCGCGCTCCTGGGAGCGGAAAAGCTCTCGGAGCTTTCCGCCGGGGATGTGTACTCCGACACCACTGGGTATTGGGGTATACGGGAACTGCTCAATTCCGCTGACCTGGGGCGCATACCGGACATGTGGCCCTATGGGCTGGCCATCATCAGTTACCTGTTCACCATCCTTTTGGGGTTTTGGTGGCTGCGGCAAAGGGGGCTGGGCAGATACGGGGCGCTGTGCGTGGTGGTGGTGTCTTTCGCATTCACGGCGGTGGTCTATGCGCTGGGGGCGGGCACCAGGTTCGGTGGCGCATTTTACCGCTACGCCACCATATTGGAAATCGACGGGGACACCCTGTCGCAATCCACATACGTGGATGCCAGGAACCCTGACGGCGACACTGTGGAAATCAGGCTGGCGCCGGGGTTTGCCGCAAAGCCCATCGTGCAGGTGGCAGAGGCGGCGCCGGCGGAAAGAGCCGGCGGCTACACAGCCCAACCCCCGCTAACCACCGGGCCCATGGGGGCCGGCGCGCAATATACCCAAACCGTCGGCGCAATCGGCGGGACGTCGGATATCGACGGTGCAGGCGGCGGCAATCTCACAGATGCGCAGGTCTCCCCCGATGCGCAGCCCGCGCCCACCGGCACGGCCGGAAAGCTGTCCGCAGGATCCATCGCAAACGGGCTATTGCCCACCACTGTCATAGCCTACGATGCCGAAGAAACCGTGATAACCCAAGGGGCCGTAGCGGCGCCAGCCCCCGGCCCAGGCCCTGCAGGATCGGCCTTAGCAGGGTTCGCGCCTGTATATTTCGAATTTGACCGCACCTGGGAAAATACCGGCGGTTTGGGGCTGGCCGCGGACTTGCGCCTGTCGGGGGGCAAGCTGTCGGGCACGGTGACCAATGGTTTCCCCGTCACGGTGACCAATGTTTCCGTGTTCTGCCTGGGGCAGGTGATCGCGCTGGGGAGCATACCGCCTTACGGCAGTGTTTCGGTCGCTGACTTGGATGCGCTGGACCTGCCGGTGGGACAGTCGCGGTTGGTGGCCAATGTGCTGGCAACCGGAGACATGGCAAACCTTTACCATTATTACCTGGAGCACAGCCGGGAAGGCACCGGCGCCCGGGTGATCGGCACATTGTCCATGGATACCCAGGACGCCCGGGGCAGCGTTTCAGGGGAGGATGGGTCCGGCGCGCCTTGGGTGCTGTTCGCCGCCGATGATTTCCTCCTGACAGGCGAGCAAGATGTCAAGGGGTTCACCCTGACGGCATCGGCCGTGGGGGTCGAGCCGGAAGAGGGGAAGGTGTGGAGGGATGCGCTCTCGCGCGCACCCCGGGTCGTAGGCGGGCAGTACGATGTCGGCACCAACAGCATCCAATGGGGGGAATACGTGACTTTGGAGTATTCCCTGGGCAACGACATGGATGTGGAGGGGCTGGTTTTCCGCAGCGTTTCCGAAGTGTTCAAGAACCAGGACATGCTGCGGATTTTCAGCGGGGATATGTATTTTTTCAATTATGACACGGGCAATTTTGACCGGATGGACAGGACGCGGCAGTCTTTCGGGGCCGATTTCCTGGCGCCGTACCTGTCCCCGGACAATGCCATCATAGTCCGGTACCTAAATGGATCCGCCCAGGGGTATAACTGGAATGTGGTGTTGCCCAACGTACTCGTAGAGGGGCGTCGATAGCAGAATCCGCAGACTGCGGGGGGGAAGCCGTCGCCCCGGGCGTCGATAATCGGGTTCGCAGACTGCGTGGCGGATGCCGTCGCCCCGGGCGTCGATAATCGGGTTCGCAGGCTGCGGTGTGGAAGCCGTCGCCCCGGGCGTCGATAGCAGAATCCGCAGACTGCGGGGGGGATATTGAGTGAAAACGCTGCTGGAATTCCGTAAAGTGCGCAAATACTACCGCAACACCCCTGCGCTTTTCGACCTGGACCTGGAAGTGCCCGAGGGCGCCCTGGTGGGCATCGTAGGGCCCAACGGCGCAGGGAAAACCACCCTCATGAAGATGGCGGCAGGGCTTTTGCACCCCGACGAGGGAACCGTGTTTTTCGACGGGGCGCCTGTCCTTGGCCACAGACATGGCCAAGGCCACGGCCAAGCCCATGCCATGAAGCGCCAAGTGGGGTATGTCCCGGACGACCTGGGGGTATACGACAACCTGAAAGTCAGCGAGTACATGGAGTTTTTTGCCTCCTGCTATGGGATATCGGGGCTGACCGCCCGCAAGAAATGCGAGCTCCTTCTGGAGCAGGTGGGCCTGTCCGACCAGGGCGATTTGTTCGTGGCGGGTATGTCCAGGGGCATGAAACAGCGACTCAGTTTCGCGCGTGCGCTGATACACTCTCCCCGGCTTCTGGCGCTGGACGAACCCACGTCTGGGTTGGACCCGGGCATGCGTACGGAGTTTCGCAGTTTCCTCCAGGAGCTGAGCTTGCAGGGCATCACCATCATCATCAGTTCCCACCTGCTGACGGAGCTGGCCGAGATCTGCACCCACATACAAATCTTGGACCATGGGAAAGTGGTGCTGGGCGGCGGCATGGATGAGCTGAGGCAGAAGGCCATGGCCACCAGCCCACTCAATATCAGTGTCTACGGCGAGATGAAAAAATGCGTGGACCTGCTGCGCAAAAACCGTCACGTGAAATCATTGACGGTAAAGGACGATATGGTACGGGTGGAGTTTGCGGGGGAAATCGAGGACGAAATCGGGCTGCTGTTTGCCATGGTGAACGCCCAGGTCCCGGTATACAGGTTCTCCCGGGAGATGGGCAGCCTGGAATCCCTGTTCATACAGGTGACAGGCGGGGAGGGTGCGTGACACAGACGAAACACCTGCGGCGCAATGTTTAGCCGGCGGAGCCATGATATGGGGCGCGATGTGTGGCGAGTGGCGGAAAGCGAGGCGGCGGATGGATGAGCGCCGCCAGCCAAGGTAATATGGGGTGCTACGTGCGGCCGATGTGCGTTGGTCGCCGAGGGGAGGGAGCATGATACAGCTGAGGGCCAATCCGGTTTACAAGAGGGAGACGTTGACGGCTTTTCGGGGATGGCGCCTGCCCGGGGCGCTGTTTGGCGTGAACGGATGCCTGGCGCTCTTTGCGCTGCTCAATATGTATGGGGCCATCACACAGATGCGCATGGCCGCACAGATCCGCTATACGGCGTTCATGGAGCTGTTCCTGTTTGCGGCGGTGTATGAGTTTTTGCTAGCTACGGTGTACATGCCCGCGGGGTGCGCCGGGGCGGTGGGCAGCGAACGGGAAGCGAAGACACTCCAGCTGCTTTTGTCCACCAGGCTTTCAGCGTGGGATATCGTACTGGGCAAACTCTGCGCGCGCTTGTCCGACATGGGGCTCTTCCTGGTGTCGGGGTTCCCGATCTTCGCGCTTTCTTTCGTCTATGGCGGGATTTACCTGACTGACATATGCGTGTTCGTCGCCTGCATGGCATCCTATGCGCTGCTCCTGGGCTCTGTGGCATTGTTCTTTTCATGCTTGCTGCGCCGGGCCTGGGCATGCGTGGTGGCCTCCTATGGAGCGGCGGTGGCGCTGCTCGGGGGTACCCTCGGGATACACATCCTGTCCAAGCTGTTCTTTGACGAAGCCGGTGCTTACCTCCTGCTGCTGCTAAACCCTGTGGCCACATTCTACATTGCGGTGGGCGCCCGCCTGGGTGCATCACCGCTCTTCGGGTCGCTCCTCGCGCTGCCCCAGACGGGTGGGTACGTGTTCCTGACCAACCACTTCACGGCTGTCAGCCTGGCAGTACAGGTGGCGGTCTCCTTTGCGGTCCTGGGATGGGCTGCGGCGGCGCTGGGCAGGGCGGGCGGCGAGTGAAAGCGAAAGAGCGGGAGAAAATTTGAAATATCACTTGCATTTCGTATCACGGTGTGATATTGTATACAAATTAGCTAGTTTGTATACAAATTCCCCTGCATGTTCTGGACGCGAGTTGCGTATGTAGCGTCAAGGCCGTGGCTGCGACCAAGGAGGCCACCCATGTTGGGGTGTTCAGGGCGAGTGGATTTGTTTCCAATAGTGTGATTCATGCAAAGGAAAGGGGACTGCGATGGGGATTCTGGATTCGTTTTCGCTGCAGGGCAAGGTGGCGCTGGTGACGGGGGCTTCATATGGCATCGGTTTTGCCATCGCAAAAGGGTTTGCCGACGCGGGCGCCACCATCGTGTTCAATGACATCAAGCAGGAACTGGTGGACAAGGGCGTGGCGTCCTATGCAGAGGTAGGGGTGAAAGCCCATGGGTATGTGTGCGACGTCACCGACGAGGCCGCGGTGGTTGCGCTGGTGGAGCAAATCGAGCGGGAAGTGGGCATCATAGACATATTGGTGAACAATGCCGGGATCATCAAACGGATCCCCATGCTGGAAATGACCGCCACCGAGTTCCGCCAGGTCATAGACGTGGACCTGAATGCCCCGTTCAGCGTGTCAAAAGCCGTGATCCCCTCCATGATCAAGAAAGGCCACGGGAAGATCATCAACATCTGCTCCATGATGTCGGAGCTGGGGCGGGAAACCGTGTCGGCATACGCCGCCGCGAAAGGGGGCCTCAAGATGCTCACCCGCAACATCGCCTCCGAATACGGCGAGTATGGCATCCAGTGCAACGGCATCGGGCCCGGTTACATCGCCACGCCCCAGACCGCCCCGCTGCGCCAGCCGGGGGTGCCTTTCAATGAGTTCATCATCTCGAAGACGCCGGCCGCCCGCTGGGGCGAGACCGACGACCTGGTGGGGCCCGCGGTGTTCCTGGCATCGGACGCATCGGATTTCGTAAACGGCCACATCCTCTACGTGGACGGCGGCATCTTGGCCTACATCGGGAAGCAGCCGAAGTGACGCGGCCCGTGCGGTGGGGGAGTGATTCGTAACAAAAACCGGTTGCAGGTCACCCCCTAGCCAGCCGATACCGGTTGCAGATCACTCCATTGCCGAGGCAGCCCGGACCCGCCACGGCGGTTCATCGTCTGGCTAGGGAATGACCTGTAACGATGATTCCGCCTGCACTCTGATTTTTTTCAGAAACAACTTGCAATTATCATTTTATCTGATATAATAGTTTTCGGCCGTTGGTTCTGACGCATTGGGGCAAGCAGATGTGTCGTCCACTGTGGCCGACGGGGTATGGCGTAGCTTGGTAGCGCGCACGGCTGGGGGCCGTGAGGTCGCAGGTTCAAATCCTGTTGCCCCGACGACTATGATATCGTACTGTGTCATGTGAAAGCAGGCGCACCTGTCGAGGGGGTGCGCCTGCTTTCTTGCAGCTACGACAGACCAGCTCCTCAACATAGCCGATGTTTCGAGGGACGTAGGTATCAGCCAACCCCCAAAGCCTATTTCCTGGACACCGGCCTGGCGAGCTACCTGGTCGGTTGGGACAACCCCCAGGTGCTGCAAAACGGCGCCATGTCCGGGGCGGTGTTCGAGACATTCGTGATAAGCGAGATCATCAAGTCCTGGGCGAACTCCAGCGCCATCACACCAAACATGAGCTTTTTTCCCTGGCACAGTAACCATCTATTGATAAAATGCACACCCCGATAGCAAATCGTCAAATTTGAACACCCCTGTTGCCGTAGTCATTGCCCATTTCCGTCAGAGCTATATGAACTTGCTTGGGT
>JAISUG010000094.1 GCA_031272185.1 Lachnospiraceae bacterium | reverse complement strand
TCGATGGGGCGGGGATGGCATAGGTTCACATGATATGCGTCTTAGAAAAAATACTTTTCAAAACACCCGCAGCCGCAGCTGTTACAACGGCTGCGCTGTTTTTTGCTGTCAAACTCGGGGGCACACATGGCACTCTTGTGGCCGCCATGGTTTTTGTTTTCTATTGGTCGTCGGTCATGTGCGGTCTCTCTGGAAACCCACAACACAAAATTACCACGAAATAGGCATGAAGTCAAATGTATTCCGAAAATGCCCGTATGATGGGGAGTGGGCAGGTTACGGGCCACTCCGGCACCGGAACGGACCCGTCCCGGCGGCTCTTTGTCCGGCTGGGGAGTGACCTGTAACTTGAGCTGTGATATGACCAGAAACGCATGGCCAAATGCCTGACACAATCACTGATAGGTGCTTGATTTTTCATGCGCCCTGTGGGATAATACTTTTGTTGTTGGGCGGCTGGGTGATTCGACTGGAATACCAGCTCGTTTGATCAAGAGGAGGCATTTTATGGGGTATGTGTATTGGCCGTATGAAACGCTGAAGAGGCTGTGCCGGGATGTGTTCGCGGCGCTGGGGTTCACCCCCGACGAGTGCGGGATCATCACGGACGTGCTGCTGACGTCTGACCTCTATGGCATCGAGAGCCATGGGATGCAGCGGATGGTGCGCTACCACAAGGGCATCGAAAAGGGGATGATCCACCCGAAAGCGAAACCGGCCGTGGTGCATGAGACGCCGGTGTCGGCGGTGGTGGACGGCAATGACGGCATGGGGCAGCTCATCGGGCATTTTTCCATGGAGCTGGCCATCAAGAAAGCGAAAGAGAGCGGCGTGGGGATCGTCAGCGCCCGCAACTCCAACCACTACGGCATCGCCGGGTATTATGCGAAGATGGCCTGCGACGCCGGGCTCATAGGGTTTTCCTGCACCAACTCCGAGGCCATCATGGTACCCACTTTCGGGCGGCTGGCCATGCTTGGGTCAAACCCCATCGCCGTCGCGATGCCCGCGGACCCGTACCCGTTCCTATACGACGCTTCCACCACGGTGGTGACCCGGGGGAAGCTGGAAATGTACAACAAAATGGAAAAGCCCCTCCCCGAAGGGTGGGCGCTGGACAAAAACGGCCACCCCAGCACGGATGCGCCGGATGTGCTGGCGAACATCGTGGCGAAAAACGGCGGGGGGATCATGCCGCTGGGGGGCAGCGGCGAGGTGCTGGGCAGCCACAAAGGGTATGGGTTCGGGATGCTCTGCGAGATATTCAGCAGCATCTTGAGCCTGGGGATGACCAGCAACAAAGCCATGCAGGGGTCCAAGGGGGGGATCTGCCACGGTTTCGCTGCCATCGACCCGGCCATATTCGGGGATGCGGATGCCATCAGGACGCATTTTTCCACTTTCCTCGCCGAGGTGCGGGAGAGCCCGAAAGCGGAGGGAGCCGCGCAGATCTACACCCACGGGGAGAAAGAGGTCTTCGCCATGGAGCAGCGCCTGAAAGAGGGCATCCCGGTGAACGAGAACACCATGGTGGAGGTGTTTGACTTCTGCGCGTTCGCCCACATCGACCCGGCGGCGTATTTCGGGGACTATGCGCCGGGGGAGAAAGGGAAAGTGTTCGGGGGGAATTATTGAGGGAAAGTGTTCGGGGGAATTACTGAGCAGGTCGGGCGGCGCGGGTCGTGGGGCCCCCGCAGGAGAAAGGAAAGGGTAAGGGAAAGTGTTCGGGGGATTTACTGAGCAGGTCGGGCGGCGCGAACCGTGCGGTTCCCCTGCGAGCGCGTGCATGGAGGGATGGTTGGTATGGACTATGCGAAGGAATCGTTGAAGAAGCATTATGAGTGGCGGGGGAAGCTGGAAACTGTCCCCAAGATGGCGGTGGCGTCCAAGGAGGACCTGTCCCTGGCGTACACGCCGGGGGTGGCGCAGCCCTGCCTGGAGATCCAGAAAGACATAGACAAAAGCTACGAGCTCACGGGGCGATGGAACACGGTGGCGGTGGTCTCCGACGGCACGGCGGTGCTGGGGCTGGGGGACATCGGCCCTGAGGCCAGCATGCCGGTGATGGAGGGCAAGTGCGTGCTGTTCAAGGCGTTCGGCGGCGTGGACGCCATCCCCCTGTGCGTGCGCTCCAAAGAGGTGGACGACATCGTGGACACGGTGGCGCTGCTGGCGGGGAGTTTCGGCGGCGTGAACCTGGAGGACATCTCCGCGCCCCGGTGCTTCGAGATAGAGGAAAAGCTGAAAAAGCGCTGCGACATACCCATCTTCCATGACGACCAGCACGGCACCGCGGTGATCACCCTGGCGGGGATGACCAATGCCCTGCGCCTGGTGGGCAAAAAGAAAGAGGACATCCGACTGGTGATCAATGGGGCGGGCGCGGCGGCCATCGCCATCACGAAGCTGCTTCTCTCCAATGGCTTCGGCGACGTGACGCTCTGCGACCGGACGGGTATCATATACGAGGGGCGGGAGAGGGGGATGAACCCCGCAAAGGAGGAAATCGCGAAAAAGACGAACCGGGAAGGACGCAAAGGGAGCCTGGCGGATGCGCTGGTGGGCGCGGATGCGTTCCTGGGTGTGTCGGCGCCCGGCGTGGTGAGCATCGACATGGTGAAGACCATGAAGAAGGACGCCATCATCTTCGCCTGTGCGAACCCTACGCCGGAGATCTTCCCCGACGACGCGAAAGCGGGGGGCGCCCGGGTCATCGCCACGGGGCGCAGCGATTTCCCCAATCAGATCAACAACGTGCTGGCGTTCCCCGGGATCTTCCGTGGCGCATTTGACGTGCGTGCCTCGGACATCAACGACGACATGAAGATCGCGGCGGCTTATGCGCTGGCGGGGCTGATCACCGATGGGGAGCTTCGGGAGGACTACATTATCCCGGCGGCGTTTGACCCAAGGGTGCGCGACGCGGTGGCAGGGGCCGTGGCCCAGGCCGCCAGGAAAAGCGGCGTGGCGCGGGTGTGATGGGGCCGCAGGTTGCATTGCGACAATGTTTGGGGTGCCCTGGATGCGCACGGCGACGTGATCTGATGAACAAGGCCGCCCGCCGGAGCGGCGTGGCGCGGGTGTGATGGTACATGAGGGTGCCTGCCGGGTTTGTGGCAGGCGCCTTTTTTGGTGGGGATTTGACGGCGGCACCGTCTCGACGGTGGGGCAAAACCGGAGGCCACCTGGGCAAACCGCCGGGCATAGACAGCCGCTTTTAACGTTTTAGGTATAATTCACAAAAACTTGTCATGAAGTGCCGAATAACAACGGCGTTTACTTTTTACGTTTTAGGTATAATCCACAAAAAGCGGGATGAATTTTCAAAATATTGTGCTATAATAATCACATTGAAGGGTATATTGCACAATCTAAGTGGCTTGCGCCCCATCGCGACAAATGCAGCACGCAAAGCGCGGTGACGTAATGGAAATGGCGCAAGAGGCGATCTTGTTCCCGGACGGGTGGTCACCCGGTTTGGGGGAGAGGAGAAAATCTATGAAATACATCATCGCACATGATTTCGGCACCAGCGCGGCGAAGTCGGCCCTGATTACCACCGACGGCCAGCTGGTCAAGACGGCCACCGCGGAGTATCCCACGTACCGGGAGAAAGAGGGGTGGGTGGAGCAGGACCCGGAGGATTGGTGGAAGGTGTTCTGCGCCAACAACAGGATCCTGACCGAAGGCATCGACAAAAACGACATCCTGTGCGTGTGCAACGACGGAACCACTTCTGACACCGTGCTCATTGGCGAGGACGGCAAGCCACTGCGCAACGCCATCATCTGGATGGACAACCGCGCGATCAAAGAGGGCAAGGAAATCACGGCCATGCTGACCCCGGAGATGGCGGAAGGCCGCCGGTTCATAGGCCCGGGCCGTTCGGGCGTGAGCCTCTACTGGATCAAGAAGAACCTGCCTGACGTGTTTGCGAAAGCGAAGCATTGGATCCCCAACAACCACAACTACATCATATACAAGCTCACCGGGAAGAACGTGACCGACCGAATCGTGGCGTGGAGCGGGGCCCTGGTGGACACCGACCGCAAGGACTGGACATGGGCGCTTATCGACCAGATGGGCATCCCCAAACATCTGATTCCCGAGATGCATGACATGGCGGACGTGGCCGGCGAGATCCTGGAATCCGTGGCCGATGAGGCGGGGCTGGCCCCCGGCACCAAGGTCGTGATCGGCACCGCCGACGGCGACATCAACCGCTACGGCTCCGGCATCATCCACAAAGGCGACACCAGCATCAGCTGCGGCACCTCCGGCGGTGTGAGCTGCGTGGGCAGCCCCGTGTCTTTCCCCGGCACGTCCAACTCCGGGAACACATTGGAATGGCTGCGCAAGACCATCTGCATAGAGGAAGACAAGCAGGCGGCCGCCACCGGTGAGTCCGTGTTCACCATCATGCTGGACCAGAACGCGGCCCAGGCCCCATTGGGCAGCAACGGCGTGATATTCTGCCCGTACCTGGCCGGGGAGCGGGGCATCCGCACCAACAACAAAGCGAAGGCATTCTTCACGGGCGTGTCACTGAAGACCACCCACAACGACCTGATACGCGCCGTCATCGAGGGCGTGGGCTATAACCTGAACGAGATCCTGGTGAAGCACCGTGCCGCAGGGATGGATATCAAGGCTGTCACCGCCATGGGCGGCATGAGCAAGAGCCCATTCGTGCGCCAGGTCTTCGCGGACATCCTCAACGCAGAGGTATACACCATCAAGAATGCCGGCTGGGCGGCGGTTATCGGCAATGCGGTGCTGGCCTGCGTGGCCATGGGGATCTACAAGGACGTGGACGAGGGCGTGTCGGTCATGGTCCAGAAAGACACCGCCACGAAGCCCATCCCGGAGAATGCCGAGAAGTATGCCAAGTACTTCCATGTCTTCGAGGAGGCTTACCAGTCCCAGGTCGCGGTGTTCGATGAGCTGTGGGAGCTGGGGGCATAGGTTGTGAGGCCGCATTAGGGCGACGTCCCCATTGGCGAATGTATGGCAAAATGTGGCAGGCGCAGGTTGTTATCCCCATAAGGGGTGGCGATAAAGACGGGTTGGCGTGCGGCGGCGCACCATCCCTTGCAACAGGGAGTTGTGCGGCACCAAAGACGGGGTGCGGCACCGGTAAGCGAAGGCGCGGCACCGGAGTATGGTGCGGCACCGGTAAGCGAAGGTGCGGCACTGGGGTATGGTGTGGCACGGGGAAGCAAAAGTGTGGCACTAATGACAGGGTGCGGCACCGGGAAGCGTGTGTGCATCGCAAGCATACGTACACAAAGACAGGAGGATTGTTATGAGTAATTTGCCAAAGGAACATTATTTCGGCGCTATCATGGCCCCGAAGGTAGCGGAAGTCCACTCCGAGCCACTGCGGGAGATGGGACCCAAGGACGTGATGGTCAAGATGCTGATCTGCAACATCTGCACCACGGACTATCAGGTGTTTGACGCCCGCCGCAACCGCGGTTTCCCCATCGCCGCAGGACATGAGTGGTCCGGCGAAGTCATCGCTGTGGGCGAGGAAGTCACATATTTCAAAGAGGGTGACCGGGTGGCGGCCTGCGGAGGCGGCTGCGGCGAGTGCATCATGTGCCGGATGGGCCGTCCCCAGGAGTGCTACAGCTCCCATTGGGCGCCTATGGTCAATGGCTTCAAGGGCGCTCGCAACTTCAGCAACTACCAGGTGTTCAAACAGAGCGAGCTGATCAAGATGAGCTCCGACCTGGAGCCTCAGTTTGCGGCATTCCTGGAGCCGTTCTCGGCGGGTACCGGCGGCTGGGAGAAACTGAAAGCCCGCCCCGGCGACACCGTGGTGGTGCTGGGCGCAGGGACCATGGGCTTGGTGAACGCCCAGGTGTACCATGCATTGGGCTATAGGGTCATCATAACCGAACTCACCGACAAAAAGCTGGAACGTGCCCGTTCCCTGGGCTGGGCGGAAGTCGTCAACTCTCGGGAAGTCGATGCCGTGGAGGAGGTCAAACGCCTCACCGACGGCCTGGGCGCAGATGCGGTGGTCCCGGCCGTGGGCCTGACCAAAGCCTATGATCAGGCATACCAGATGCTCAAAAAGCACGACGGCAAATACCTGCTGTTCGCTGCGGGGCATCCGGAGCCCGAGCTGGCCGTAGACCCCAACAGGGTCCACTACGACCGCACGGAGATCATCGGCGCCATCGGCGGTTCCGTGGAGTCCATCGTGTTGGCCGCCAAGCTGCTGAACCACAAGCTGGTCGACGCCAGCTCCTCCTGGGAGGGCGTGATCTACCCGCTGCGTGACATCCAGAAAGCCTATGAGCATGCCTGCGAGCTGGATACCTACAGGATTTCCGTGGACCTGCAGGGCGTGTGATGCCGAAGCGGGAACAAGCAAGGAAGATGGCAACGCATGTCGTTGACCATATGTTGCCACGCAAAAGGCGGATTGCGATATGCCATGGTGCGCCGCAAAAGGCGGGTTGCGATGATGCGTGAGTGGACTATGGACTGCAGCGATGACGTGTGAATGGTAAGGATGGATTTGACCGGCGGCGCCACTGTTTTCGGACGGGGGTGCCGCTGCTGTATTAATGCCTTGTGCCGCACGGCAGTACCCGCATTGGCTGGTAAGTGGTGGTTGCGTCCATGTGCGGTTGCGGCAGGCTTGAATTTCGAATATTGTTGGATTGCGGTTTCCATGGGAAGACTGGGGGTAGGATATGCCTGATGTGGTGGGTTACGGCGGCGCGGTGATGGATCTGAGCCTGAACATCAACGAGATGCCCGCACCGAACAAGCGCGGGAATCTCAATGCGCTCAGCTGGCAGTATGGGGGGACTGTCCCCAACGGGTTGGTGGCGGTGCGGATCATGAGCGGGCACTCATGCGGCTTGGTGGGCGTCTACGGCGGGACGGTGGGCAAATACGTGCTGGGGGACCTGAAGCGCCACGGCGTGGACTTATCCCAGATGGTGGAGTCGCCCGTGGGGTCTTCACGCCTGACTGTGGTCATCTCTGTCAAAAAGGACAGCTCCCGCAATTTCTTCGGTTTGCCAAGTGACATGCGGGACCTGGAGCCCGACGACGTAGACACTTCTTACCTGGAAGGGGCGAAGTATGTATACGTTCACCGGGCCAACCCCGCACAGATCAAGGCAGCGAAAGCAGCCCATGAAAAGGGCATAAAGGTGGTGATGGATGCCGATATGGGTACCCCGGCCATCCGGGAACTGCTGCCATATGTGGATTTTATGATCGCATCGGAGAAATGCTATGGCGATCTGTTCCGGGGCGAGGGGGACTACAGGGCGAACCTGGAAAAGATGCGGGCAATGTGTTCGCCGGGGGCGCTGTCCATGGTGACGCTGGGGGAACGGGGGCTGGTCGGGATGGATGGCGACGGTTTCTTCGAGCAGCCGGCATTCCTGGGCCTCGAAACCGTGGACACCGCAGGCTGCGGCGACATATTCCACGGCGCTTTCATCGCGGGGTTGCTGCGGGGGATGGACAACCGCACCTGTGCCAGGTATGCCCAGGCCGCAGCGGCGATCAAGAGCACCCGCATCGGCGCCAGGGCGGGCATCGGCACCCATGAGGTGGTCATGGGGTTCTTGGAGACGGGGGCAATCGACTATACAGGGATCGACGAGCGTGTGGCATACTACGCCAACATGCCCATGTTGTGAACCACAACGGCAGACAAGTCCGCTGCCCCACATCGGCAATGCGAGGCTGCCGTCAAAGGTGGCGGTGATACGAAAGCCCGGCAAAGTGAGCCGGGCTTTTTCGTGGGTTGCTTCGGTTATGGCGGTTCGTTTGGTTGTGGTGGGTTGTTTCGGTCGTGGCGGTTCGTTTGCAACGCCTTGGTCAGTCCATCACCCGCTGGCCGGTGTAGAGTTCGTAGTACCGGCCTTTTTGCGCAACCAGCTCGTCGTGTGTGCCTTTTTCCAATATCTCCCCACCCTCTATGACGCAGATGCAGTTGGCGCTGCGCACCGTGTTCAAGCGGTGGGCGATGACGAACACGGTCCGCCCGGACATAAGCGCATCCATGCCCTTGGCGATGAGCTCCTCAGTGCGGGTGTCCACGCTGGATGTGGCCTCGTCCAGGATGAGTACCGGGGAGGCGGCCAGTGCGGCCCGGGCGATGGCCAGGAGCTGCCGTTGACCCTGGGAGATGGTCTCGCCGTCCCCTTCCAGCAATGCATCGTAGCCCCCGGGTAGGCGCCTGATGAAACCGTCCGCTTCGGCCAGTTTTGCCGCGCTTTTGCATTCTTCGTCGGTGGCGTCGGGGCGGCCATAGCGTATGTTGTCATATATGGTGCCTGAAAAGAGATGGGTGTCCTGGAGCACGATGCTCAGGGAACGCCGCAAATCGTCCTTGCGCAGTGCATTGAGCGGCATCCCGTCGTAGGTGATGTGTCCCTGGGCTATCTCATAGAACCGGCTGATCAGGTTGGCGATGGTGGTTTTGCCGGCGCCGGTGGAGCCGACGAAAGCTATCTTCTGGCCGGGGTTGGCATAGACGGTGATCCCTTTGAGGACCTCTTTGCCTTCCACGTATGAGAAACGCACGTTTTGGAAGCGCACGGCGCCGCGAACTTCCTGGTACCAGCAATCCTCGCTTTCATACAGCCGCCCCCTGATGGGGTGGGTCCTGGGCTTGTCGTCGCCCATGGCATAATGCCAGCCCCATGGGAAATCGGCGTTGCCGGTGGGGGCCACGGTGAGACGCCCGTTTTTGGGTATGCGCCAAAGCCAGGAGGGGAGGGCGGCATCCGGCGTGAGGCATACCGAAGACTCTACGGCGCGCCTGCGTTCCTGAAGGTCGGAGATCAGCGCCACGGCGCCGCCCTCGTCCTCGGGCTCGGTGTCTATGAGGCGGAAGATGCGCTCCGCGCCTGCCAATGCGGAGAGTATGCTGGTCATCTGGTGGGAGACCTGCTCGATGGGCTGGCCCACTTTGCGGCAGAGCTGCAGGTACACGAACAACCCGCCCAAGTCGAAGCCCCGCAGGAGGGACAGAAGCCCCCCAAGCCCTGCCGTGAGCGCAAAGCCCACGTTCATCAGGTTGTTTGTAAGGGGCATGACCACACCCGAGTAGAAGCTGGCGTTTATGGCGGCTTCCCGCAGGATCGCATCCTTTTCCCTGAAAACCTTTTCGGCCTGGGCCTCGTGGGAGAATGCCTTGACCACGCGCAGGCCTTCCATCATCTCCTGGATCTCGCCGTTGACCTCCCCAAGGGCCTTTTGCTGGTGGCGGTAATACTCGCCGCTCTTTTTGGCCATCACTTTGAAGCACAGCAGGTCCAACCCCACTATGAGGGCGGTGGACAAAAACAGTATCCGGTTCAGATACAGCAGCATCGTGACCAGCCCGGCGAATGTGAGCACGCTGGAACACAGCGCCACCACGCTTTGCTCCATGCACAGCTGCACATTGTCGGCATCATTGGTGAACCGGCTCATGAGCTCGCCGTGGGAGTTGCCGTCGAAATAGCGCAGTGGCAGTGTCTGCAGGTGGTCGAACATGTCCTGGCGCAGCCGTTTCATCCCCCTCTGGGCCAGGCTCACCGTGATAGCTGATTGGGAATAGGTGAACAATGCCCCGCACAGGTTGATGGAAATCAGCAAAACCGTGCTTCTCATAAGTCCCGGGATGTCCGTGGCGCCGAAATAGATGAAGCGGTTGATGATGCTGCGCATGTAGTAGGTGGCGCCAAGATCCGCGCCCACCGACAGCAAAAGGCATAAAAAGACTAGAACGACTACGAGGGGGTTGCGCGCCCAGTAACCCAGCAGGCGCAGCGCCGTCTTCTTGGTGTCCATGGGTTTTTGTTCCAATACCGTGATCCCCCGGCGCGCGGGGCCCATACTCAGTCTAGGTGCCATCAGCTAGCCACCCCCTTTTGCTGTGATGCGACGATCTCCCTGTAAACAGGGCAGGTCAGAAGCAGCTCCTCGTGCCGGCCTTTGCCGGCCACACGGCCGTCGTCGATCACCAAGATCCAGTCTGCGGAATATACTGACGCCACTTTCTGCCCCACCAGGAGTATGGTGGCGTCGGGGAGGGCCCTCCTGAACCCTTCCCGGATGTGGGCTTCGGTGGCGCTGTCCACGGCGGAAGTGGCGTCATCAAGGATCAGCACCGCCGGAGACATGAGCACCGCCCTGGCGATGCACAGGCGCTGTTTCTGGCCGCCGGAAAAATTGACACCGCCTTGGTCCACCGGGGCGTCCAGCCCTTCTTCTTTCAGACGTATGAAATCTGCGGCCCCGGCCAGTTCCAGTGCATCCCACATCTCGTCTTCGGTGGCGTCTTCTTTGCCCCAGCGCAGGTTTTCCCGCACGGTCCCCCGAAAGAGGACGTTCTTTTGCAGCACCACGCCTATACGGCGGCGCAGCTCTTCCTGCGGGTAGTCGCGCACGTCCATGCCGTCCAGGAGCACCCGGCCGCCTGTCACGTCGTAGAAACGGGGCAGCATGTACAGCAGCGTGGATTTGCCGGCGCCTGTCCCGCCCAGGATACCCACTGTTTCCCCCGGTTTCACGGTGAAAGTGATATCCGAAAGCACGTCGCCCGCCTTTTCACCGTACCGGAAAGTGACATCCCGGTACTCCACGGCGCCCCGGGGTACGGGGAGGCGGGTGGATGCAGATGCGTCCAGGCCGGAGGATCCGCTGTGGGAGATGGATCCGAGCGGCTGGTGCGGCTGTGCCTGGATGCTGCCGGGGGTATCGTCGGCGGGGAGTGTCTCTTGCGGTCGTCCAGACTGTGTGGGATTGACGGTGTCGCGGATGGTGGATCCGTGCGGCTGGTGCGGCTGTGCCTGGGTGCTGCCGGGGGTATCATCGGCGGGGAGTGTCTGTTGCGGTCGTCCAGACTGTGTGGGATTGACGGTGTCGCGGATGGAAGGTTCGGCCCGGAGCACCTCCCAGACACGCTTGGCGCAGGCTTGCGCCCTGGACATCTGGAGCAATGCCATGCCCATGGCCATCACGCTGTACAGTATGCGGGTGATGTATGTGATGAATGCGGTGAGGTCGCCCACCAGGAATGAGCCGTCCATGACCTGCCTGCCGCCGAAGGAGAGGATGGCTGCGGTGGTGACCGAAAGGGCGATGGTGATGAGGGGCGTGAAGGCGATGGTGCGCAGCCCCACCGCAAGGGAGGTGTCGCAGAGGTTGGCATTGGTGACGCCGAATTTCTCGATTTCGCGCTCCTCCTGCACGAATGACTTGACCACGCGGACACCCACGAGGTTTTCCTCCACCCGGCGGTTCAGTGCGTCGATCTTGGTCTGGAGCACGCTAAAGAGGCGCGTGCAGACTGTCATGAGGAGGGCAATGGTACCGGCCAGCAGGACCATCACGGTGGTGGGCACCAGGGCCAGGCGGGCATTGAGCACCACGCACATGCTCAGGGAAGTGACGATGGTGATGGGGGTGCGGATCACCATGCGTATGCTCATGGAAAGCATCATCATCAGGGCGTTCACGTCGTTGGTCATGCGCGTTACCAGGCTGGCAGAAGAAAAGCGGTCCACGTCGCCGAAAGAAAAGGACAGGGCGTGTGAAAAGAGCGCCTCGCGCAGATTGGCGCCGAAGCCCTGGCTGGCTATGCACGACCAGCGCACGGAGAATATGCCGCAGGTGAGGCAGCAAAGGGCGATGAGCACCATGAGGGCGCCCAGGCGGCAGATATATGGGACGTCCCCCGCCGGGATGGCTCGGTCCAGTATCTCCGCCATCAAAAGGGGGAGAGCCAGCTCGATGCAGCACTCCAGCACCATGAGGATGGGTGGGCGGATGGCGTATTTGCGGTAGCCTTCCAGGTATTTGAAAAATAGGCGAAACATACTTCGCAGACCTCCGTTCCAACAGCTATATCGTTACAGGGCGGACCGGGCCTGCCCCGGCGGCTCATCGGCTGGACGGGGAGTGACTTTGACGCTGTCTCCACGCTTTAGGCGATGAGTTTCCGCAACGTATTGATTTTATAGGCAATATGCCCCATAATGGGCACAGGAGGGTGACGCTATGCTTGTTACACTCAAGGATATATTGCAGGGGGCCCTGGCGGGTGGTTATGCGGTGGCAGCCCCCAGCGTGTCTACATCGGTGGAAGTGGATGCGGCGGTATCGGCGGCCGAGGAGATGGGCGCGCCGATCATCCTGGACGTGCATTTCGAGCACGACGGGAAGACGTCTGTGTCGCGGCCTGTGGAACTGGCGCACTGGATGCGTTCCCGGGGCGAACATGCGGCGGTGCCCGTGGCCATAAACATGGACATCGGCGGCAGTTTCGCCGGCGCCGTGCGGAGCGTGCGGGCCGGGGCCACGTCGCTGGCGTTGCGCAACATGCCTATATATAGCGAAGCGGTCGAGTTGACGCGGAAGATGTCCGAACTCGCCCACGCCGCAGGGATTTCAAGTGAGGGCATGGTCCCCTGCGCGCCGGGCCTTGGGTATACCGATCCCCAGGACGCGGTGCGCTTCGTGTCCGAAACGGGGGTGGACTGCGTGGCGGTCTCTTTCTCGGCCACCGGCGAAAATGGCGGCATGTATCTGGACTTGGCGCATCTGGCGAAGATCAGGCGCGCGCTGGGCCCTTGCCCCCTGACGCTCCATGGGAGCCTGGGTGCGGACGACGAACAGCTGCGGGAAGCCTGCCGGAGCGGCATCAATAAAGTGGATATCGCAAAAGATCTGCGAAAAGCTGCCATGCAGGCCGTGGTTGCCTGGGATGGCGCACCGGATCCTATCTCGGTTGCAGCGCGTGGGTATGCCGAAAGGCTCAAGGCATATATCCTGATCTGCGGGGTCCGCAGTCTGGCGTAAGGGCACGCCAGCCCGCAGGTCTTACGCGGCTAAATCACGGCAATGCGTAGATGTTTGCCCGCGGACCCCTTAACCAATCTTAAAAGTTCCCCTCATATTTTATCACTGTGGCGAACTCGGCCCTTTCGTGGCGGGGCGGCAGTGTCTCGTAGGGGCATGACTTTTCCAGTTTCCAGATGCAAAATGCCGCCAAACCTGACACCAGGTAAAGCGCCGAGCATAACAGCAAAGGTGTTGCGGGCGTACCCGGGATCCACCATATCCCCGAGGCGACGGCCATGGCTGCGGCGCCCATCACGCAGCATGTGGCGAGGCTGCGGCGCATGAGCTGCTCACCGGAGAGGCGCCGTATGCGCACGGTCATCTCCGTGGGGGCGGTGAGGGCATAGAACATCGGTACCGCCAGCCATATGACCGCAAGGAGCGACAAAACTGAGGGCACGCCGCCCACGGGCATGGCATTGACGGCATTGTCCCGGGTACCGGCAAAGAACATGCCAAAAGCGGCCAATGCGTACAGGACCGCATACATGATCTTCCTGCGGATGCGCTGGGGGGCGGTGAGGGACTGCCGGTAGTAGTTGCCCACGTAGACCCGTTCGATCATGACCTTGCCATCCGGCGCCGTGACCGCCCGCTCAGCGTAATCCTCGAAATATTTGTGGTATGCCCTGCTGTGGTACGTGAAAGCCATGTCAATACCGTCTCCCTGGGTCTATGGCTGTGCGCCGATTCAGTGTTCAACGGCGCGGCGGCTGGTCTTTGGCTGTGCACCGATTCTGTGCCGCCATCCGTTTGCAGTGTTGCTTATGCTTGGAATAATGGTTTGGTGTCACCGGCCGTCTCCCTTGCCTGTGTCCACCGGCCCGTCCAGTTCGGGGTCATATGGGCCGGGGTGGGTGTGACGTTCGGAGTTGTGGCGGGGCTCCTCGTACTCATGGCCGGTGTCGTGATCGCTTCTGTGGCCGTGGCCGCCGTCGTGCCCATGTTCGCCGTCATGCCCGTGGCCACCTTCGGGTCCGTGGCCACTTTCGTGTCCATGGCCACCTTCGGGTCCGTGGCCACCTTCGTGTCCATGGCCACCTTCGTGTCCATGGCCACTTTCGTGTCCATGGCCACTTTCGGGCCCATGCCCATGGCCTGATCTGTCGCTGTCCCCATCCCCCAGTAATTCCGATGCGGCGCGGCTGCAGGCCACGAAATGCCCGGGGTGCAGCTCCTCCAGCGCCTGGGGGTCGTGGCAGTGCTTGCTGGCATAGGGGCAGCGGGAGATGAAGCGGCAGCCCGGTTTGGGGTTGATGGGTGAGGTGAGCTCACCCTTGAGCAGTATGCGCTGGCTCGGGTTGTGTATGTCCGTGGACGGCACCGCACTCAAGAGGGCCTGTGTGTACGGGTGCAGCTGCCGGTTGAACAAATCCTCTGTCTTGGCCAGTTCCACCATCTGCCCCAGGTACATCACGGCTATCTCGTCGGAAATGTGCCGCACCACCGACAAATCATGGGTGATGAACATCAGCGTCAACCCGGTGTTTTCCTGGATGTCCATGAGCAGGTTCAGTATTTGCGCCTGGATGGACACGTCCAGGGCCGAAACCGGCTCGTCGCACACTATGAAATCGGGGTTGAGCGCCAGCGCCCTGGCGATGCCGACCCTCTGGCGCCTGCCGCCGTCCAGCTCATGGGGGTAGGCCATGCGCAGGCGTTCTTCGATGCCGGTGAGTTCCATGAGCTTGGTGACTTCTTCCTCCAGGACTGTTTTGGTGTAGCGCCGGGATAGTTTCAGGGGTTCGCGGATGATCTCGTCCACCGTCATGCGTGGGTTGAGCGACGAGTAGGGGTCCTGGAATATCAGCTGGACTTTCTCGCGGTACCTACGCAGCTGTTTTTTGTCCAGGTATGTCACGTCCTCGCCGTTGTGGTAGATCTCGCCGTCGGTGCTCTCCAGGAGGTGGATGATGGTGCGCCCCAGCGTGGATTTGCCGCAGCCGGACTCCCCGACGATGCCGATGGTGGTGCCTTTCTCGATCTTGAAGGACACGTCGTCCACGGCGTGGAGTACCCCATGGGGCACCTTGAAGTGCTTTTTCAGGTTTTTGACCTCGATCATGCTAGGCATGGCTCGCACCTCCCCCCTCGGCGAACTGATCGGGCGCATGGCCCGCAAGGCCGCCTGGGCCTGTGTCCTCCCCAACCGCGGCAGTCTGGTCGGACGGGGGACGGTTGGGCCCGCCCGGGCCCGCCGTATCCACACCGCCCGGGGGCTGGTCGGGCGTGTGGCCCCCAAAGCCGCCCCGGACTGACACGCCCCCCGTTTCGGGGAACATGCAACGGCAGAAATGCCCCGGGGACAGTTCCCGGTTGGCGACCTCGTGCCCGGTTTTGCAGGCGTAGGCGGCCCGGGGGCACCTAGGGTGGAACGCACAGCCCTCCGGGATGTAGCGGGGGTCCGGCGGCATGCCCGCGATGGGGTGGAGCCGCCTCTCCCCCAAGGCGAAGCTCGGCAGGGAGCGGAACAGCCCCAGGGTATAGGGGTGGGACGGGTGGTCGAAGATGTCCTCCCGGCTCCCATATTCGATGACCTTGCCCGCATATACCACGGCCACCACGTCGCAGTTTTCCGCCACTATCCCCAGGTCATGGGTGATCAGTATCAGCGTGGTGTCGAATTTGTCCCGCATGTGGGAGATGATGTCCAGCATCTGCGCCTGGATGGTCACGTCCAGGGCGGTGGTGGGCTCGTCGGCCAAAAGCAGGTCCGGGCGGCATGCCAGGGCCATGGCTATGACCACGCGCTGCTTCATGCCGCCTGAGAACTGGAAGGGGAACTCATTGTACCGATCCTCCATGATGCCCACCCGGCTGAGCATCTCCGCCGCGGCTTTCTCGATGTCATGGCGCGACATGCTCTCGTGGAGCCGCAGCACCTCCGCGACCTGTGCCCCGATGGTCATGGTGGGGTTCAGCGCGGTCATGGGGTCTTGGAAAATCATGGATATCTTGCGCCTGCGGATGTCCAGCAGCTTGTCGCCGGACATCTGTAGTATGTCCTCGCCGTCCAGGTATATCTCGCCGCTCCTGATATGTGCCGGCGGCGACTGCAGGAGCCTGGGGATGGATTTGGCGATGGTGGTCTTGCCCGCGCCTGTCTCGCCGACGATCCCCAAGGATTTGCCCTTTTCCAGATCGAAGCTGACGCCATTCACCGCATGTATGGTGTCGCCGCCCGAGGTGTACTCAACCACCAGGTCCCTGACCGAAAGATGGATCTTTGATGCATCCATAAAGGGTTCCCTCCGTCATTTTTTCAGTTTGGGGTCGATCGCGTCGCGCAGACCGTCGCCCAGCAGGTTTATCGCGAAACCGGTGACAAAGATAAAGAGACCGGGGAAAATGACAAGGTGCGGGTAGTGTATGATGTAGTTGCGCCCCGCGGAGAGCATGGCCCCCCACTCGGGGTTCGGGGGCTGCACGCCCAGGCCGATGACGCTAAGGCCCGCAGCCACCATGATCATCTTGCCGATGGACATGGTGAAAGTGAGTATCATGGGCGACATGACATTGGGCATGATGTGGCGGAACATGATGCGCACCGAGCTGCAGTTGACGCACTGCGCCGCCTCCAGGTACTCTTCCTTGCGCACCGAGAGCACCTGCCCCCGCATGAGGCGGATGTTGTTGGAAGCGCTGCCCAGGGCCAATGCGAATATGGTGACCACGTACCCGGTCCCCAGGGATATGGAGATGATGATGGAGATCATGGTGGCGGGTATGGCCTGGATGATATCGCACAGGCGCATGATCACATTGTCGGTGGCACCGCCGAAGTAACCCGCGACGGACCCCACCACGATGCCGATGGCCACGGAGAGTATGGACGCGGACAGGCCCAGCCCCAGGGACCACCGCCCGCCGTAGAGCAGGCGCGTGAAGATGTCCCTGCCCAGGGCGTCGGTGCCCATGATATGCTGCAGCGTGGGCCCGGAGTTCATGTTCTTGATATCTATCTGGTCAAAGCCGTACACAGTGATGAACGGGGCGAAGAGGGACAGCAGTATCAGGATGACCACCACGACCAGCCCCAGCATCGCGAGCTTGTCCTTGGCGAGTATCCTGAAAGCCTGCATCCACATGCCTTCTTTGCGCGGCTTCTTTTTTTCACTGGGATTCGTTACCATGGCCGGAGTGGTGCTTGGGGCCGGGGCGGCGGTGTCTCTTTTCATTGACTTTCCCTTTCTTCGCACTGGAACTGATGTACTGCGCCTTGATCCTGGGGTCCACGTAGCCATAGGCCAGATCGACGAAGAGCATCAATATGGCCGTGAACGCCGCCATGACGACCACGCAACCCCTGATGACAGGGTAGTCCCGTCGGCTGATGGCGTCGGAGAGGTAGAGGCCCACGCCTGGGAAGGAGAAAATCTGTTCCATCACGACGGTGCCGCCCACGCAGGCGGTGAAACTCATGCCGATCATGGTGATGATGGGGATCAATGCGTTGGGGAGCATGTGGCCGTAGATGACGTCGCGCTCCACCATGCCCTTGGAGCGGGCGGTGGTGATGTAGTCGGCGTGCACGACGTCCAGCACGCTGGCGCGGGTCTGGCGGGCCAATGTGCATATGGATGCCATGGAACCCGAAACCACCGGCAGGATGTAGCTTTTCCAGGACTCAATGCCGAAAGAGGGCAGCCATCCAAGCTTCAGGGAAAAGAGGATGATGAGGAGCAGGGCCAGCCAGAACTCCGGCACGGATATGAAAACCATGGCGGCCACGATGAGCCCACGGTCCTGCAGGCCGTTCTGGTGGATGGCGGCGTTCACGCCTATGGGTATGGCGACCACCGTCGTCAGGATGATGCTCAATATCCCCAGCAGGAATGTCCTGGGGAGGCGTTCCAGCATGCCGGCCAGCACCGGTGTGCTGCGGGTCCAGGAGGCGCCCAGGTCCAGCCTCAAAAAAGCCTTGTACATAAAGTTCCACAGCTGGATCAGGAATGGCTTGTCCAGCCCCAGCTCTGAGCGCTTCGCCGCATACTGCTCCAGCGTGGCGTCGTTGCCCAGGAGTATCTCCACCGGGTCGCCGGGCACGAAATGCATGATGGTGAAAATCACGACGGCCGCGCCCAGGACCACCAGGATCGTCAGCAACAGCCTGTGCAGGATGTATCTTCCCATAACATTGTCCTCATGCTCATGACGGGGGTATATGGCCTTGCGGCCCATCAATCATACATATGGGCAAATGCGGGCAAACGCGGGATGGCCCGCAATGCCCACATCGTGCCCGTTTGCGCCCGCCCGGCCCCGGACGGTGGGGTGCCAATAGCCTGTGGGCGCCCCATGCCGCCCCTTGCCGGGCGAGGCTTGCTGCCCTTACTGCTGGGTGTAGACGCAGCCGCCCGGGACGATGATCTTGCCCATGGACAGGGACACGCCGGAAACCCACTCGGGAACCACTTTGTATTCCATGTAGTTCACGGTGCTGTACTGGTAGCAGTGTTCGATGAGGTACTCGTGGAGCTTCTCGATGTTCTCGGGGGTGGCATTCTCCTGGAGCACCGTGAAGTTGATCAGGTCTTGGAGCTCGTCGTCGATGGCGAAGTTCCAGGTGCCTTCCATCTTGGACTTGGCTTTGGACATCTCACCGTAGATGAAATCCAGGTAGTATGTGTTCGTGCCCGCCAGGCGCAGGGCGATGTCCCATTTGTCGGCCACTTTCAGGTAATCCCGGTAGGAGGTGTCTTCCAGCGCGAGCATGGTGGACTTGATGCCCACCGCGGACAGGAAGCTCATGATCAGCTGCGCGGTGTTGGTCTGGTCCTCGGTGGTGTTGCAGAGGATGGTCAGCTCCTCGCCGTTGTAGGAGGACTTCGCCAGGTACTCGGCGGCCTTGGCCGGGTCATACAGATAGTAGTTTTCCTCGCCGTCCCACTGGGGGAGGTAGCCCGCCGCCCAGCTGGGTGACATCTCGTGGTTCACGTTGCCGTTGCCGGCGAACACGCTCTCCAGGATGGCCTCGCTGCTGATGGCGTAGCAGATGGCCAGGCGCAGGTTCACGTCGGCGGTCAGCTTGCTCGCGTCGCAGTTGGGGGCGACGATGATGTTGTAGTTGGAGATGAGCGGGTACACCCTGTACTTGTCGCTGGACTCGAAGGTCTTCAGGTCCTCGTTGGCGACCTCCATGCACATGTCGATGGTGCCGTTCTGCAGGGCGATGGCGCGCTGGGAGCTCTCGCTGATGATGTAGTAGTTGATATTGTTGACATTGGACTGGTCGCAGCGGGTGATGTACTGCGGGTCTGTCTGCCAGTAGTTGCCCGTGGCTTCGTACTTGATGGTGGATCCGCTGGTGTACTCAACCAGTTTGTAGGGGCCGGTGCCCACCGGGGTGGTGTGCATCTCGTCCTTGCTGGCCTCGTAGGCGGCCTTGGTCACGATGTAGAACTTGCAGATCTTGTCCAGGCGGCCCACCTGGAGTTTCTCTTTCAGGTGGAACTCGAAAGTGTAGTCCCCTGTGGCCACGCACTCCTGGACCACGTCGCCGATGCCGGTGCCGCCCATGTCCACGTTCATCTGGTAGGACCAGGCCACGTCGGCCGCGGTCAGCGGGTTGCCGGCGGAGTCATGGATGTAGTCGAACAGCTCGCCGTAGATGGTGAGGCCGTCGTCGGAGAAGGAGTACTCCTTCATCAGGCAGGGGTACAGCTGGCCGTTGAAGTTGTAGGCCAGGTACTGGTACATCCCCTGGAGGGCCAGCTCGGCGGTGGGGGTGCCGAAGATGAATGGGTTCCAGTCGCCCACGTCGCCGCTGATGCCCACGTTCACGACGTCGCGCACCACGCCCGTGTATGCGCCAGGTATGACCGGGACGGCTTCCACGGTGGCGCCCACGACCTCGGGCTCCTCGCCGGAGCCTACCTCGGGTGCGGCCGGTGCGGCGGCCTGGGTGTCAGCCGGAGCGGCCTGCGAGGCGGCCGGCGCTTCGCCGGCTGCGGCGGCCGGTGCGGCAGTCGTATCTGCCGGCGCCGCGGACTTCGTGGCGCACCCTGAGATGACGGCGGCGCCCAAGAGCAGCGCCAGTGCCAGGCTTAGGACTCTTTTGGTTTTTTTCATAGTCTTGCAATTCCTCCTTTAATAAATGGGTTGCTGTGACAGTTGCGATACCTGGGGGACGAAACTCGGGCAAATGCCCCCCCGGACTCTTACAAATGGGATCGGCCGATCCATTTTATGAACAGGACACTTTGCCAAAATAATTGCCAAAATATGACAAGAAAGATTGCTTGGTAATGACATTATAGCACAAACAAAGGTTGATTTACACAGCATTATTGTTTAATGTGACTAAAGCGTTAAAAGTAAACATTGTCGCTTGCAGCCAAGAGACTGGTGGGTTAACGCTTGCGTTAAAAGTGCATGTTGTCGTCCGCCACCATCTAGTCCCTGCGGCTTAGGTGGCGCAGGCCTTTGTCGGGGTGGCGCTCCACGTGGCCGACCTCCTTCTCCGCCTGGTGGATCTGGCCAAGCAGGCTCATCGCCACAGGTATCACGATGACAAGGCTCAAGACGTCAGCCGCCGCCTGGGACACTGCCAGCCCATTGACCCCGAAGAAGTGGGAGAAGATCAGGATGCACGGCACCAGGGCGATGAAGCTCCTGGTGGTCCCCAGCAATGCGGACTGGATGGGTTTGCCCAGGGCCATGGCCAGGCCGTTGATGACCACGGACCACACGTGGGGCATCATACACAGCAGTGAGGAAACCAGCATGAGGGAGCCCAGCCTGATGATCTCCGGGTCCTTGGAGTTGGTGAAGATGCCGATGAGGTATTTGGACATGAAGCTCATCACCACGCCGATGACGGCCACCGCCACCCAGCCGATCATGGAGCACTTCCAGAAAGCCTTGCGGACTCGGGTGTAGCGTTTCGCGCCCCAGCAAAACCCCGCCAATGGCTGGAAGCCCATGCCGAAGCCCATGATGGCGGAGGAGACGAAGCCCAGTGATTTCCTGGAGATGGACACTGCGGCCAGCGCCACGTCGGAATAGTGGCCAGCGACGTTGTTGAGCACCACGAAGGCGGTATGCATCAGGAAAGAGCGCAGGAAAGTGGGCAGGCCCATCTGCATGACCTCCCAGAACATGTCCATGGTGGGTTTGAAATACCGCAGCCGGATCTGCAGCATGGTGCGCCTGGTGATGAATGGGAACATGAGTATGCTGAAACTGATGACCTTGGCTATGGTGGTGGCGATGGCGGCGCCGGCCACGCCCAGTCCGCACACAGTGATGAGTATGGGGTCCAGCGCGACATTCACCACGCAGCCGCTTACGGTGCCCACCATGGCCAGCCTGGTGTTGCCCTCTGAGCGGTGCAGGTACCCGCCGATGACCTCGCCCGCGGTGAAAGGGGTGCCCAGCAGGATGAACCGGGCATAGTCCAGGGAATAGGGCTTCACGGTCGGGGTCGCCCCCAGGAGCACCACCAAGGGGTCGATGAATATGAAAGCGACCGCCGCGACGCATGTCAGGAACCCTATGCCCGCGATGAGCGCGGTGGTGCCCAGCCGGTTGGCCTCGTCTACCCTTTCGGCGCCCAGCATGCGCGAGAGGATGCTGGCGGTGCCGGTGCCCAAGCCCATGGCGATGGCGCGGATGTAGTTGAGCACCGAATCGTTGATCCCCACCGCGGCTGTGGCGGTGATGCCCAGCTGGCTGACGAAATAGGTGTCTGTCATGTTGTAGATGGAGTCCACCAGCATGGAGAACACCATGGGCAGGGCGATGACCAGGATCGTCCGGGTGAGGGGGCCATCCAGCATCATGGCCCGCCTGGCTTCCTTGGCGGCATCTGCGGCTGCTGCTTTGGCGTCTGCGCCGACCCCGTTCAAGCTCTGTTCGTCCATAAGCGAATCCCCTTTCATGGCCAAAGCGTGCCAGTCGGCTTTCGGGCGCATATCCCGGTGCGGCGTATGTTTTGAAAGCTAGCTAGCATTTTGCGGGTAAACCAGCCCGCCCCATAGTACGTGGGCGGGCTGTGATGAATCGTGGGCGGTCACTGTCCGCGGTTGTCACGCACTACATGCACAAAGGCATTCTGACATGCGCCGCAAACGGAAACCCTGGATTACAGTTTTTTGCCGGCCGCGACGGTCGCGTCCATGTTCTTGGTGATGTACCCCCAGCAGCCGAGGATCGTGGCGATGCCCAGAACCACCGGGACGATCAGGGAGTAGTACATCACGCCATAGCCCATGCTGTTGGCGATGATGCCGGCCAGGAGCGGGCCGATGGCGGAGCCAAGGTTGTTGCCTGCGTTCTGGGTGTTGCCGGCCACGCCGCGTTTGTCGGGTGCGACGGACTTCACCAGGAGCGTCAGCGCCAACGGGTTATACACCGAGAACCCGATGTACATCATGATGGCGCCCGCGCACAGCATCGGGAAAGATACCGCATTGAAGATGACGATGGGCGCGCAGCCATAGACGATGAGTATCGGGATGAGCACCTTGCGGATGCCCACGGAGTCAGCGAAGCGGCAAAGGATCGGGCCGATGATGATGGCGCAGATGTTGCCGATGGACATCATCAGGCCAACGTTCTGGTACCCCAGGACTGTCTTGCCATAGACGGTGTTGAAGTTGCCCATGGCCATCTGGGTCATCTGCAGGAAGAAGAAGATGAAGAAAATCGGCAACGCCTGCACGGAGATGATGTTGCGCGGGCGGATGTCCATCTTCTTGGGCACGAACTCGGACTGCTTCATGGGCAGCGTCAGGGCGACCAGGGCGGCGACCACCATCGCGATGGTGCAGACCCAGGCGTTGACCTGGTAGCCGAACAGGAGCACGATGCCGTTCAGGCCCAGGATGGGGCCGACGATCTTGGCCAATGTGTTACGGGCCCCATAGAAGCCCATGGCCGTGGCGATCCTGGCTTTCGGCGAGCAGTCAGTCAGTATCATGATCATGACCGGGCCCTGGAAGCTGGTCACGAAGCCGTCGATGAAACGGGCCAGGATGAACAGCGGCAGGATCTTCAGGGAGATGATGAAGTACGACACCGCATACCCGCTCGCCACGAAACACAGCAATTTGTGTGGCGGGAAAGCCACGGTGGACGGGCCCGCGAAGATCATGAACAGGAACGCGGTGAAGCCCATGACGCTGGCGATGAGCCCGATCAAGGCAGCATCGGCCCCGGCGTCCTGTGCGGCCAGGGAGATGGACGGGTTCATCATGAACTGGACGATGTTCATCAGGGCGAAAATCGCTATGCATCGGATGAAACGGAAGTTAAGCAATGAAGTAGGTTCGTTCGGGTTGACTGTTGCTGTGCTGGTTGTTTCTTCGGCCATGGTGATGCCCCCCTTCTTAAACTGGTGCTTGCGGGCGGCATGCAAGCTGCCCGCGTACTTTGGTTGCTGAATCAAACACCCTACATCAGTGACTTGTAGAACGCGATAACCTCATCTTTGGTCATGGGAAGGAACAGGTCAAGCTTGCCGTCTTTCCCATAGTGGATCTCCTCGGCCAGGACCTCGGGCGCCTCGGGCGGAAGCCCCAGCTCCGTGAAGGTTTTCGGAAGGCCGAAACCGCGGATCCAGCCGTGGAACCGGCGGATGCCTTCGTTGGCGGTGGCTTTGAGGTCCTGGAGGTCGATGGGCACCCCGAAGACCCGGTTGCCGAAGTCCGCAACCCTGGAAACCACGCCGGCGTCGCCCTCGTCCACGAAACGCTGGAGGATGGCGGGCATGATGATGGCCAGCGCCTGGCCGTGCTGCTTGTCATAGACGGAGCTGACGGTCTCCAGCGGGTGGGAGGCGGAAGCCCCCGGTGAGGGGTACTGGCGCCCGATGGTGGTGATGCCGTTGATGGCAAATGGGCAGCACAGCATCAGCTGGAAGCGCGCCTCGTAGTTGGTGGGCTCCGCGACCGCTATGGGCAGGAAATGCACCACCGTGCGCATAAGCCCTGACGCCCACTCGTCGCTGAGCATGCTGGAGAACGGGCTGAAGAAGCAGTCGAATGTGTGCGACAGCACGTCGATGCCGCCGATGGCCGTCTGGATGGGCGGCAAGGTGTATGAGTTCACCGGATCCTCGATGGCGAACACGGGGCGCGCGGACTCGCTGTTCAAGCCCATCTTGCGCTTGGTGTCCACGTCGTCCAGGATGACGGACGCCTTGCTGGTCTCGCTGCCGGAACCCGCGATGGTGTTGACGATGCCCACCGGGAGTTTTTTGGTGGGGCTGGCTTTGCGGGAGTAGAAATCCCACCAGTCACCGTCGTAGCATGCGCCCCAGGCTATGGCTTTGCAGCTGTCTGTGGAGCTGCCGCCGCCCAGGCCCAGCACGAAGTCTATCTTCTCGTCCTTGGCCAGCTGCACGGCTTTGTCGACCAACGTGCGGCGGGGGTTCGCGATGACGCCCGGCACCTCCACGAAAGGCAGGCCCTCCTCCGTGAGCGACTGACGCACCACGGCGTAGAGGTCCGGGATGACATCGGCCCCGTAACCCACCACCAGCACCTTGGTGCCGCCGTGTTTCTTGATCAGCTTGCCGACTTCTTTGGTAACGCCCTCACCCACCACATACTCGGGGTAGAGGTGCATACGATAGTCTCTGAATTTTTTCATCCGAATACTCCCACTGTTTTCGTTTTGGGGAATCCCCCGCCCGATGGGGCGAGGGAACCGTCTGTCTTGTCGTAAAGAGCCGTCAGCGTTTCCAGGCTTTCCCGTCGCTGCCGTAGATGGGGATCATCTCGACCAGTTTGGATTTGAAGCCTTCGGTATAGACCACCGCCAGCGGGCCCTGCCCATTGGCTGCCAGGACTGCGTCCCAGGCGGATTTGCCCAGGTCAGAGGCGATGTTCACTTTGTTGATGCCCATGCGGCAGGCCTTGTAGATCTGGTCGTTGGGTGTGCCGGATGAACCGTGCAGGACCAACGGGAAGTCACCGACCAATTTCTTGATGGTGGCGAGACGCTCGAAGTCCAGGTTCGGCTCGACGCCCTTCGGGTACAGGCCGTGGGCGGTGCCGATGGCGATGGCCAGCGCATCGATGCCAGTCTCCTGGATGAAGTGCAGGACCTGGTCCGGGTCGGTGAGACCGGCCTGGGTCTGCTCGCTGGTGTCCACGGTGTGGCCCACATGGCCCAGCTCCGCCTCGATGGAAACATCATATGCCATATGGGCGATCTCTGCGGTCTTCTTCACGGCGGCGATGTTCTCTTCATAAGGAAGCATGGAGCTGTCGCACATGACGGAAGTCACGCCACACTGGATGTTGCGTACGGCGCCATGGAAGTTGCCATGGTCCTGGTTGATGGCGACGGGCACGGACGCCTCTTCGGCGCGGGCGCGCATGAAAGCACCCATGGGGCGCGGGCCGGGCATCTTGGAGCGCAGGTTCTCAAAGTGCACGTCCAGGATCAGCGGGGCATTCAGTTCTTCCGCCGCTGCGATGGCTGCGTTGACCTCGATGGAGTTGCCCACGTTGGGGGCGGCTACTGCATAATTCCCTTTGACTGCGTGTTCCAGAATTTCTTTCATTGTTACGAGCATATTCTACATCCTCCATTCTTTTGTTGACCACACAATAACATCCAAAAAGCCAAAAATCAACACGGATTTCGCAAATTTTAGGGAATTGTGCCTAAAACGTTGAAACTCAAAGGGGATAATATCGGTCATTTGTGCGATTAAACGACAGCCGGGGGATACTTTTCACGTTTTAGGATATATGTACAAAATCCGGGTTTGTATTATCTGGATTTTATGGTATAATGTTGAAAACTGTTGCGCATAGCGATGTGTGAAATAGTAACAACCATACAAAAATTGGAAAATAGTTATATTTAGTTATTTCTGCGGATCTGCCAGTGTGCGTTGCACACTTCATAGTTTACAGCCGATGTACTATCTTGCGATTTGTTCGCGCTGTGGTTTGTTTGTGGCCTGTGGCATATTGCTTTGCCGGTGGGGCGGCGTGTGAAAGGTAACGGATGCTGTCTGAAAAGTCGTGGGGAAAGGCGAAATATCTTGACAAGTGACGACGAAGATACTAATATGTGTGTATATGATGTTTCCAATAGTTACCATCCGCCTTTGAAACGGGCCATCGCGTGAATTTGCATATTCGTGACTGCGTGGCGCGGTGGGTGACGCTCGGGCTACACCCTGCGTGGTTGCGCCATCTGCGCATATATCTTGACAGACTTTCATAGAAAAGAGTGCTTGCATAAAATAAAGAGAGTTCCTACATAGAAAAGAGGTGTTTACTATCCGAAAGATTGCGATTTACGGAAAGGGCGGGATCGGCAAATCCACCACCACTTCGCACCTGTCCACTGCGCTAGCCCTTCAGGGGTACAAGGTGATGCAGGTTGGCTGCGACCCCAAGGCCGACTCCACCAAGACGCTCCTGGACGGCCGCAAGATCGACACCGTCCTGAACAAGCTCCGGGAGAAAGGCGAGTCCCTCCGGCTGGGGGATATCGTGACCGAGGGGTACGCCGGGGTGCTGTGCGTGGAGTCCGGCGGGCCCATGCCGGGGGTGGGGTGCGCAGGCCGGGGGATCATCACCGCTTTCCAGAAACTGGCCGAACTCAAGGCATTCGAGACATACAAACCCGACATCGTCCTCTATGACGTGCTGGGTGACGTGGTGTGCGGCGGGTTCGCCATGCCCATCCGGGAAGGCTACGCCAAGGACGTCTTCATCGTTTCTTCAGGGGAGATGATGGCGCTGTACGCCGCGAACAATATCGCCGCCGCCATCCGGAACTTCGGGAACCGGGGCTATGCCCGCCTGTCGGGCCTCATCCTGAACTCGAAAAACATACCGGGCGAGAAGGAGCTGGTGCTGGAAGCGCTGAAGGAAATAGGCACCGACCTCATCTACACCGTCCCCAGGTCGGCGGACATCCAGTACGCCGAGAGCAAGGGACAGACTGTATACCAAGCCATGGAACACTCGGAGATGAGAAGCGCTTATGATGAACTGGCGCAGCGCGTGCTCGCCATCAGCAAGGAGGTCGATTAACATCCAAGAACTAAAGACACTGAGCCAAGTGCGCAGCCTTCGGGATATCCCCCCGCCGCCTTATGTCACTTCCTGCACACACTGCCCGCTCTACACGGCGGTGCGCTGCGCCATGGGGGTGCGGGGCGCCGTCACCGTGGTGGTGGGTATCGCGGAGTGCGCGTTTTACTGCCACGACATCGCCGCGGGCCACGGTGGGCGCAGCAGCGGCGAGCTTTTTAATGTAGTTTTGAGCTGGCATGACGTCACGTTCGGATGCCTGGAGACCTTGGGGAAAGCCTTCGCCGAACTCATCGACGAGCGCCGTCCCGAGGCCGTTTTTATCATAACCACATGCGTGCCCGAGATCACCGGGGACGACATCGACGCCGCCGCCGCAGGGTTTGAGGCCCAGTACCGCATCCCCGTGGTCGTGGTGCACACGGAGCATTTCAAGACGACCATCGGCGGGGAGAGCGTCGGCACGCAAAACGCCCTGGCGGCATGCGCCGGCATGATGGAACGCACTGCCCCCGACGGGAGCATCAATCTGCTGGGCCAGGGGCTGGATGATTTCCGTTCACATGAGATCTGGCCCTTCCTCCAGGAAGCGGGCGTCACCTTCCGGCGGTCCATACCGGGGACGCCTGTGTCGGGGATGGCCGAGGCGGCGAATGCCCGGCTGAATGTGGTGCCGGGCACCTCGGGGCTGTTTTTGGCGGAGGAGATGGAGCGCAGGTTCGGCATACCATACGTCGCGCTGCTGCCCCGCATCTCCCCGGACGACGTCCTCCATACATACGAGGAGCTGTTCGGGCAGTTGGGGATCGGGCTGCCGGAGCGCGTGCGCGCCATGGCGGCGCAGGCGAAGGAAAAACTCGCAGCCCTGGACGGGAAACTGACGGGCAAGTCATTTTTCCTGGGGCAGGTGGAGTTCCCCATATTCTCCGTCACCGCAATGCTTGTCAGGCTGGGCATGACACCCCAGCTGGTGCAGCTGCTGCGGGGTTCGCCGGCGGAGGAGCCCGATGCGGTGAACGAGATACTGGAAAAATCAGACCCCCTCATACTGCAGCAGTACGGGGATCAAGGGATAGACGAGCTGCGGGAGAAACTGCGCCCGGACATGGTGATAGGCATCGGCGTGCGCAGGCAGCGGGGCGAAGGCAGCCCGGGTGGCTTTACGGCCATAGGGAAGTTCCTGGATTCGCTGACTGCGCCCCCGGCGACGCCTTTCGGCGGCCGGGGCGAGGGCGGCCGGGGCGCTTACGGAGGCCGGGACCGTGGCGGCCGGGAAGGCCGTGGCGGCGACAGGGACCGTGGCGGCCGGGGCCGTGGCGAAAGCCGGGGCCCAGAGGGCCTAAGCCCACAGGGCCTGGGCTCAGAGAGCCTAGGCTCGGAGGGACGCAGCGTAGGTGTGGGCTCCTGGCCGGAAGACGGGGGCGGACATGACCGCGGAGCCGCCGGGCAGCGGGAACGGGGCGGCCTGGGACGAGGGCCGAACCGGGAGGAGATCGGGCGGGGCCCGGAGGGCCCAGGCTCGGAGGGCCCAGGCTCGGAGGGCCCGGGCCGGGACCGGTCTGGGACCGGCGCCGGACGCCGTGACGGATACAGGCAGCAAGAGGAAGGCGACGGCGGGCAGGGCAGGCATGGCGACGCCATGGCGGCCCAGCATGGCGGCCATGAGCGGCACAGGGGAGGTGGGGCAAGATGAGCTTGATACGATATACGCCCACGCCCTCAGACCGCATGGCGGCGCTGTGGACTTTCCTCACCGTGGAAGACGGCATTGTGCTGGAATACGGCCCCAATGGCACCACGCGGTTCGCCAGGCGCAACCTCACGCGTTTCGGGCTCAACACCGAGCGGCTGATATCCACGGGCCTCACCGAGGACGATGTGATCATGGGCGACGTCTCCCGGCTGGAGCGGGCCATCGTCCAGCTGGAAGAGGACTACAGGCCGAGGGTGATTTTCGTCGTGCCCAGCGCGATACTGGCGGTGACGGGGGCGGACATCACCGGCGTGTGCCACTATATGTCGGAGCGCATCAGCGCGAAACTGGTCACATACGAGGGCGGTTTCGTGGGCGACTACTCCGCCGGCATCAGGGGCGCCTATACCAAGATGGTGCAGGCGCTGACCACCGACGGCGGTGTGAAGGCGCCAAACCGGTACAATATCCTGGGCGCTTCGGTGTACAGCACCACGTCGCTCTACGACGTCTCGGAGCTGGCTTTCCTCATGGAGGAGGCATTCGGCGCGAAGTGCGGGGCCACCCTGGGCATGTCCGCCACGACCGGGGACCTGGCCGGCATGGGCGCCGCGGCCCTGAACCTGGTGCTGCGCGCGGAGGCTTTGCCTGCCGCACGGTGGCTGGAAGAGCAATGGGGCACGCCTTTCGTTTACCCGCCGCCCTTCGGTGTGCTGGGGACACGGGATTTCCTGGAGGAAGTGGGCCGGGTGCTGGGCACGGGGCCCGCGCCAAGGGCACTGGCGGCCGGGAAAGAGCCGCCCAGCAGCGTGACTTTCCCCGAACGCGTGACCATCTGCGGGGACTATGATTTCGTGGCGGGCATATCCGCGCTCACCGATGAACTGGGCATAAAAGAAAAGACATTGCTATCGCTCCACGCCCTGGGCGGGGAGGATATGGAGGCGGGGGACATCGTGCACCCCGCCACGGAAAAGGAGCTGATCAGCGCGCTGGGCGCCGATACCGAGACGCCCATCATCGCCGACATCCTGGCGAGCGAGTACCTCCCCGCGGGGAAGAGGGCGTTTTTCGCCGGGTCGTCGTCGGCCACCGCGTCCGCCATGGGTTTTCGCGGCGCGATGAAGATCGGGGCGTACCTGTCAGACCTGTAATGGTCACCCCGCCCAGGCGCACAAGGCTGCCGGTTCCGACCGCAAGCCTGTAGTCACGCCAAAGCGTCCGCAGAACACTTCCGGCGCCATCGGGGAGCCCATACAGGTCACGCCTAAGCGTCCGCAGGGCACTTTCATGTGCGCCGGTGCGTCTCAGGATCGCCCTGTGACACCGAAAAACCGAAACACCGAAACACCAAGGCACACAGCGGGCATGATACCGGCATGGGGAACAAAAGGGGAACACGAACGGTCGTGGGTATTGCATGAGAGGAAGGGGGGCAGTACTATGGCAATCGGAGTTGCGGTCAGACCTGCGGAGCGTACACACATCATCACATCGGGCAGCGCCACCAAGCGCGCCGCGTCAGATCACTTGTATGAATCCCTGCGGGAGGTGCTGGAGAAGTCCGTGTGGGACGACGTCCTGCTAAACGAGGCGGACCCCGGCGGCAGCCTGGTCAACCGGCTGCCCCAGGAGCTGTTTGACTACCTGATCCATTTCCTGCCATTGTTCCACCATGCCAAGCAGCGGGTGCATTTCATCACATACGTGAAGGGCCTCCTCAGCTACGCGCCCAGGAAGTTCGTGGGCCGGTTCGCCACGACCATCGGGAACGAGAGCTCCGTGCGTATGATGCAGAGTTTCATGTGCGCGGCCAAGTGGGACGACGCCGCGCTCCAGGGGGCCTACCAGGAATTGGCGGCCAAAGTCTTGTCGGAGCCTGACGGGATGTTCACCCTGGGCGTGTTCGACGTCATCCGCAAGGGCAACCAGTCGGTGGGCGTCGCGCGGCAGTTCTGCACCCGCACCGGGAAAACCGAGAACTGCCAGACGGGCATCGTGCTGGGCTACACCAGCACCCAGAACGGCCACGGCCTCATAGACGCCGAGCTGTTCTTGCCGAAGAAATGGTTCAGCGACGAGTATGAGCCTTTCAGGGAGAAGTGCGGGATACCACCGCTGGTTTCCAAGAGCAAGGCCGAGATCGCGAACTGCCTGCTCAACAGGATGTACGAACAGGGGAAGTTCAAGGGGCGCTGGGTGGGCGTCGGGCAGGAATTCTCCAGCGACACGCGGTTTTTGGATTCCATCCCGTATGGGCTTTCGTATTTTGCGGATGTGGGCGAGGAGTGCATGGTGTTCCCCGTAAAGGCCGGCGGCGGGGTGGCGGAGAAGGCCGTTTCGGTGCGGTCGCTGGCGGGGGACGCATCCATACCCTGGCACAGCGTGTGCTATGGCATGGGCAGCGACAAGATGCCCCTGATCTCCAAAGAGAAGGTCATGCATGTCTACGAGATGCGCCAGCGCAAGCCCGGCAGGATGCTCTGGCTCTACATCCGGGAGGACGCAAGGACCAACTACGCCCTGTGCAACGCATCCACCGCCGAGCCTTTGGCGACGATCAGGACGCTGGCGTCCAGGCGCTGGTCTTTTGCGCCCTGTTTCGAGTGGGAGACTTCGGCCCTGGGGCTGGACCAGTATGTGGGCCGTTCCTGGACCGGGTGGCACCGCCACACGCTGATGGTGTTCATCGCCCACCTGTTCTTGACGGCCATCAAGCGCAAGGGCCTGCGCAGCACTTTGCCCCTTTCGGACAGTTCCGAATACCAGCATGGCAGGCGGGTGAACTACTGCCGCAACGTCCCGGAGCACGGGGACCATTTCACCCTCTGCAACATGAAAGACACCGGCCGCGCGGAGCCCATCGTGTGCGCGCTGTGCGGGACATGGCCCAGCCCCGTCAAGGGTGCGGCGGAACACGCCACGAAACTCGCATGATGCACATGGGCGAAGACGTGCGCCGCCGCGTGCCATGAAGGGCAGCGCCTGATGGGGCACCGGCGCATGCGCCGCCTGGCCACCCGGTCCGGTTATGGCTGCGCTTGCGGCATGTGTCACGGCCGGTGGCGGCGCGTTGGCAGACGTTGGTTATAATACACAAAAAGCCGGGGATGCATGCCCCGGCTTTTTTACGCTTTAGGCGTGTTTGAACGGCGCAGGGGTTTTCGTTCATTGCATTTTGACCATGGCTGTGTTAGAGTGAAAAAAACGGACAATAGGAGGAATGCACATGCGCTATAAAAAACTTTACGGGACTTCAGAAGAGATTTCCGTCATGGGGCTGGGCGGCTGGGCCGTGGGGGGCCAGAACTATGGGCCCACCGAGGATTCCGAGACCATCCGTGCCATCCATGCCGCATTGGACATGGGCGTGAACTTCATCGACACCGCGCCTGACTACGGCCAGAAGAATTCCGAGGCGCTCATCGGCAAGGCCATCAAGGACCGCAGGGACAAGGTGTTCCTGACCACGAAGCTGGACCGGGGCGGCGGGTACGACTATGCCATGGAGCAGATCGACAAATCGCTGGAACGCCTGGGCGTGGACTACGTGGACGCATACTACCTTCACTGGCCGGACACCCGGGTGCCCATCGAGGAGTCCATGAGCGCTTTCCGGGACCTGCAGAAAGCCGGGAAGATCCGCTACGTGGGCGTGAGCAACTTTGACATCGCGTTGCTGGAAGAAGCGCAGAAGACCGTGAAGATCCAGCTGATGCAGCCGCCATTCTCCCTGGTGGACCAGCGCCAGAGGGAGCGGCTGGAGTGGTGCGAATCCCATGGGATCAACATAGTCACATACGGCTCCCTGGGCGGCGGGATCCTCACGGGGCGCTACCGCACGCTGCCGGAGTTCGACGAGAAAGACCCCCGCATCACGTTCTACGATTTCTTCAAAGAGCCGAAGTTCTCCAAGTGCATGGAGCTGCTTGCGGTGCTGGACAAGATCGCCGCCGACCACAAGGTCCCGGTGAGCCAGGTGGCCATCAACTGGGTGAGCCAGCAGAGCTTCGTGACCACGTCCCTGATGGGCGTGACGAAAGTGCCGCATGCGAAGGAAAACGCCGCAGCATTCGACTGGGAGCTGTCCCCGGAGGAGCTAGGGGCCATCGACGACGAGTACGAGCGGGTGGGCCTGGGCCGCATGGGCTGGCAGAAATCCGTGATCCAGGACGAGACCGCGGAGCACGGCATCCGGGTGAAATGGATACCCTACGGCGACGAGACGGAGCGCAAGTGATATGAGGGACATCATACTCGTGTCGGATTTCGGGACGTCCAACGTGCGCTGCGTCGCGATAGACGCGGCGGACGGCGTGACCGTGCAGTCCGCATCCAGGAAATACGCCGTGCACTCACCACAGGAGGGCTACATGGAGATCGACCCGGAGGAGATCTGGGCCAATGCCGTGGCCTGCGTGGGGGAGGTGAAGGGCCTGCTGTCAGGGGGCGATGCGGTGAAGGCTCTGAACTTCACGTTTTTCGGCAGCACATTGTTCGTCCTGGACGAAAACCACAAACCCCTGACCAACTGCATACTGCTATGGGACAAACGCTCCGAGGCCGAGTCCAAGGAGCTGGTGGAGAAACTCTCCACGCCCAAGTTCGAGTTCACGAAACTCTCCCCGGCGTCCAAGATCCTCTACTACAAACGGGGGGGGCAGCTGCCTACGGCCAGGCACTGGTGGTCGATCCAGCAGTTCGTGCTGCAGCGGCTGGGCCTGCGCCCGGTGTGGGACCCCACCATGGCCAACAGCCACCACCTCTACAGCGTGTCCGAGGGCGCATGGAACCAAAGTTTCCTGGATGCCATAGGCATCTCCGTGGACGAGCTGTGCGCCGAGTTTGTCACGGCCCAGGAGCCCGTGGGCGTCATCGACCATTTCGGGGATGTGGACCTGGGGGGCGGCGTGACCGTGTTCGCGGGCGGACATGACAGCGACGTGGGGATATTCGGCCTGGGGATCATGGACGAGGCGGACGACGTCATCGGCGAGGCCGCGGGCACCTACGACCATGTGGGTTTCCTGGCCAATGAGACCCCGGAGCGCACATTGCCCGCCAAAGCGGCGGCGGGGCCCCTGAAAGGAACCCGGGTCTGCATGAGGGGGTTCTCATACTACGGGGCCGTGGTGGAGTGGTTCATGCGGGAGCTGGGTGGCGGCACGTCGGCCGAGGCATATGGCGACATGTGGTCCCACTGCACCTTCGACGGCACCCCTGGGGGCGTGAAGCTCAACCCCGCTTTCATGGGCGACGGGGCCCTCACGGGGCTGGGCCTCTCGGTGACGAAGTACGACATTTTCCGCTGCATCATCGAGACGCTCACATTTGAAACCCGGAAACTGGTGGACACGGCGCTGAAGATCAAGCAAAACGGTTGCGGGCGCATCCGTGTGGGCGGCGGCCCGGCCAAGGCAGACGGCTGGGTGCAGCTGCGGGCGGACGTGACGGGGCTTACGGTGGAGCGCCTGGTAAATTATGACATTTCCGCGCTGGGCGCGGCGGTGCTGGCCGCAGGCGGCGTGGGCGTGTACCCCTCACTACGGGAGGCGCTGGACCACATGGTGCGGATCAAGGATTCTTTCGCGCCGGACCCGGAGCGGCATGCGCGCTACGAAGAACGCTACAAGGAGTACCTGGAGCGGGGCAGGCGCTGACGCGCTTTGCGCCCCGACCAGGCGGACTGGCCCGACGATGCACCCATCGGGTGGGCGCCGCCCCGTGCCGACAGTATCATGTGGCAAGGGCGGACACGGGTGCGCCGGCGCCATATGATGGAGGCGCCCACGGAGCCGCACGACGAAAGGGCCCGGGGCGCCACACAAAAAGGAGAGAGACATGGCAGAGAAAATGGGAAAAATAGCGGTCGTCACTGACGTGAACACCGTGGAAGTGCGGGAGTACCCCGTGCCGGACGCCGCCGATGACGGGCTGGTCATAAAGATCGAGACATGCTCCATCTGCGGCTCGGACAAATTCAACCTGACCAGCAAGCCTGCGGGGCCGCGCCCCATCGGGCATGAGTTCGTGGGCCGGATCGTTTCCATCGGGGCCAACGCCAACCAGACCATACATTGTTTCAACGGGCAGCTGGCCCTGGGCGACCGTATAGTGGTGTATCCCCATGTCACATGCGGCGGGTGCGAGATCTGCCTGACGTACGGCAACGGCAACTGCATCTGCCAGAACGACTGGATGTACGGCGGCAAGAAGCTGGACCCGAAGAAGAAACTCAACAGCATCCCCTCCGAGTACCCATACTTCAAGGGCGGGTTCGCGGAGTATGTCTACATCGTGCCCAACACATTCGTCTGGAAAGTGCCCGATGACATGCCCAGCACCGTCGCGGTGTTGCTGGATCCCTGCGCCGTGGCCATGCGCGCCGTGGAGCAGACCATGACCACCATCGGGGCCCTGGACGAGGGCACGTCCGTCACCAGCAGGGCGCTGATCATCGGGGCCGGCCCCATCGGCATCATGGCGGGCATGATACTGCGCACCATGGGCGTGGAGCAGCTGCTGTTCACCGATTTCAACGACCAGAAGCTGGGCAACGCCAAGGAGATCTCCGGTGCGGACGACGTGGTCAACCTGTCGGGGCTTACATTGGAAGAAAAGATAGCCAAGGTGAAGGACGTCACAAGCGGCGGCCCGAATATCATCATCGCGGCGGCCAACAGCCCCACGGCCGCATACGAGGGGCTGCAGATGATCCGCCCCCTGGGCACCTACGTGGAGATCGGGGCCATCAACAAGGGCGCCAGCCCCGACGGCCCGGTGCTGGCCAACAACATCCTGTTCAAGAAGAATGCGCACATCACCAGCGTGGTGGCCAACACCCCCACCTGTTTCAACCGCTCGTTCTCCATGCTCAAGCGCTGGAGGCAGCTGCCGTTCCAAAGGCTGATCACCCACGAGTTCAACCGCCTGGAGGACCTGGTGCCCACGTCCATGCACATGAGCGACCCGGACTATCTCAAGGGCGTGCTGGTGTGGAAGTAGGGGGATGGCGCCCGCGCCGCCCGGTGGCGGCGTAAACCCCGCCGCCTCGGTGAGGCGAAGTAATCCCCTAGCCACCGTTTTGCTTTAAGGCGGCAGGCGTTAGTAAGAGGCGGGGCGCGCCGGGACGCAGCAGGAAACCGGAGCCCGGCCTGTGGCAGGGTGTATTGGGCGGGCTGTGCCTGCCGGGTAGCAAGACATAGGGACGGGCGGCGGCGGGAAAGCGGCGCCCGGTTCCCTGCCCTTTGAAAGGAGGTACATATCATGAAAGTCGTGGTCATCGGACAGTCACGCAACGCGCAGAAGATGGCGCGGTTCAAATTTCTGGAGCAAAACCCCGGGGTCGAGGTGGAGATGGTGGACGAGTGCGTCATCGAGAGCAACACCGGCCTGCTTCGCAACCACCAGCTGGAGCGCATGGGCCCCGATTCTTTCGAATACACGCCGGAGTACATCGACAAGCTGGCCTCCGCCAACGTGATCATCACCGCCATGGCCCCTGTGCCCTCGGCGGCATTTGACAAAGGGAACGTGGAGGCGGTCTGCATCCTGCGCAGCGGCGTGGAGAATGTGGACCTGGACAAGGCGAATGCCGCGGGCGTCAAGGTGATAAACGCGCCCGGGCGGCTGGCGGTGCCGGTGTCCGAGTACACCGTGGGCCTGGTCATCGCCGAGATGAAGAACATCGCGCGCAGCTATGCCCGGTGCGCCCAGGGGATCTGGGACAACAAACTCCCCAACCGCACATACAGCATCAACCTGAAAGGCGCCAGCGTGGGCATCGTGGGCCTGGGCGCCGTGGGTTCACGGGTGGCCAAGGTGATGGACGCTTTCGAGGCGAATGTCCTGGTCTATGACCCTTACGTCCCCCAGGAGGCCATCACGGCGAAGGGGTACAAGGCCCTTTCCCTGGAGGAGCTGTGCGCCGAGGCGGACGTGATCTGCGTGCATTTCAGGCTCACCGAGGAATCGGAAAACCTCATCAACGCGAAGCATTTCGCGCTGATGAAGAAGACGGCGTTCATCGTCAACACCGCCCGCGCGGGCCTCATCGAGGAGGCCGCGCTGCTGGATGCGCTGCGGGAACACAAGATAGGCGGAGCCGCATTGGACGTGTTCCACCAGGAGCCGCTGCCCAAGGAAAACCCCTACGTGGGTCTGGACAACTGCACATGGACGTCGCACCTTGCGGGCGACTGCTCCAACATATTCGACATCACATTTGACATCGTCGCTGAGTGCGTGGACAAACGCTTCAAGGAAGGTGTCTGGACCAACGTGGTGAACCGATAGGCGCCAAGGGGCCGCATCAGAAACCGGATTCGCCGCGATCGGTGCAATCGGTGTCGACGCCGATGGATAGAGGCGAAGCCTGAAGTTCAAGGCGACGACTATGCTGCCGGTGGCGCCCGCAAAGGCAACGGTCAAGTGTGGTACGGAGCGAAGCCTGAAGTGTGGGGCGGCGCCTGCGGTACCGGGCGGCTTCGCCGCCGGTGTAGCAACAGGAAACGCAAACGAGAGAGGGGCACCAGGCATGAAATATATCATCGCACATGATTTTGGCACCAGTTCACTGAAGTCCGCGATTTTTTCCGAGGATGGCGAACTGCGTTTCAGCGTGGGGTCCGATTACCCCACATACCGCCCCCGCGACGGGTGGGTGGAGCAGGATGCCCAGGATTGGTGGAACGCATTTTGCGACCACAACAAGAAACTGACGGCAGGGATCGACCCCAAGGACGTGGTCTGCGTGTCATTTGACGGCACCACCGCAGACTCGGTGTGCATCGGCGCGGACGGGGAGCCCCTGTACCGGGCGATGATCTGGCAGGACCGGCGCGCCCAGGAAGAGGGCCAGGAAGTGAAGGCGGCGCTCACCGAGCAGACCGGCGCCGGGCGCGGGTTCATGGGCCCGGGGCGCAGCGGCATCATGCTCTACTGGATCAAGAAAAACGAGCCGGCGGTGTTCGCCCAGACGAAGACATGGGTGGTGAACAACGCCGCCTACGTCATCTACAAACTCACCGGGAAGTCCGTGTGCGACAGGCAGGTGGGATGGGCCAGCGCGTTCGCGGATGCGGACAAGAAGGACTGGACGTATGACCTGGTGGACAAACTGGGGATCCCCCGCAGCCTGCTGCCGGAACTCCATGATTCCACGGATATCATAGGTGAGGTCACCGAGGAAGTGGGGAAGGCCAGCGGCCTGGCGGCCGGCACGAAGATCGTGGTGGGCACCGGCGACGGCGAGAGCGTGGACCTGGGCGCCGGGTTCATATATGACGGCGCGGTGGCCATGACATGCGGCACCTCCGGCGGGATGTCGGTGTTCGGGAACCCCAAGAACCTGCCCGGCACCTCTGCCACGGGCGCATCCATGGAGTGGCTGCGCAAGACCATCTGCACCGAGGAGGAGCGGGAGGCCAAAGAGACCGGCAAGGATGTCTTCGAAGTCATCATCGGCAAGGCGCAGAAGGCCCCCGTGGGCAGCCATGGCGTGGTCTACCACCCATACCTGGCCGGGGAGAGGGGCGTGCGCATGAACATGAAGGCCCGGGCCTCGTTCACGGGGATATCTTCCCAGGCAAACCGGGAGGACATCATCCGCAGCGTCATCGAGGGTATCGGGTTCAGCCTCAACGGCCATGTGGTGCGCTACAGGGCTGACGGGTACCCGGTGAAACGCATCACCGCCACCGGCGGCATGACCAAGAGCCCCTTCGTGATGCAGGTGTTCGCCGACATCATGGACGCCGAGATCGTCACGGTGAAAAACTCCGCCTGGTGCGGGTGCACCGGCGGCGCGATACTGGGGAGCATCGCCGTGGGGTTTTCCAAAGACTTGAAGGACGCCGCGGCGAAGTTCGTCCACGTGGACACCGTCACTGCGCCAAACCCCGAAAACCAAAAGGTATATGCGCAGATGCTGCCGCTCTTCGAAGAGATATACGAAGCCCAGAAGCCACTGTACGAAAAGATGTCATGATGCGGGGGCGCAACGTGCATAGCAGCCATGTACCGTGACGATGGCCGCAGAGGCGCAATGTGCGCAGCAAGCCGTGTATGATGACCGCCAAGGCGCGGCGTGCGCAGCAGCCATGTATCGTGACAATGGCCGCCAAGGGGGTGCAGATGCCCGACAAGCGCGATTTCACCACTGAGTTCATCCGTATAGGCAGGGACATAGCGTCCCTGCTTTACCGGCCTGTAAAAGCAGGCGGCAACAGCCGGGTGGCTGTGTTCATCATGCATTCGGATTCGGACTACCTCACATTCCCCCTGGCGGCCGGGCTGGCCGCGAGGGGGTTTACCGTGCTGTGCCAGAACAACAGCCACCCCAACGGGGGCAGGCCGGTGGTGGGGCTGGACCGGAAGATCATGGACGCGGGGTTCGGCGTGAAGATGCTGCGGGAGACGCCCGGAATCGAGAAGGTCGTGCTCATGGGGCACAGCGGCGGGGGGACGCTCCTTAGCGCATACCAGTCCATCGCGGAGAATGGCGCCGCGGTGTTTCAGGACGAAGCGAAGATCGTCAAATGCCCCGATGCGCTGGGGGGGCTGCCCGCGGCGGACGGGCTCATGCTGCTGGACTCCAACTTCGGCAATGCGCCCATGTCGCTGTTTTCCATCGATCCTGCCATAGTTGACGAACACGACACGGCAAAAATCGACCCGGCGCTGGACCTGTTCAACCCACAAAACGGCTTCAGCCCTGACGGCTCGAGCTACGGAGAGGCATTCATAAAGAGATTCCTGGCCGCCCAAAGCGAGCGCAACATGCGGCTCATCGACGGGGCGCTGGAGAGGCTCCATGCCATCGAGCGTGGGAAAGGGTGGTTCAATGACGACGAGCCACTGGTCATAGCGGGGGCCGCCAACGGTTTCATGAACAACAAACTCTACGCCCAGGACATCCGGCTGATGTCGCGCACCCGCAAGGCGCGCCAGCTGGTACACAAGGACGGTTCGGTGACGGTGGAGGTCGTCCGCTCCCTGCGAAAGCCGGAGAACAACAAAAGCTTCACCGCCGATTACAGGGAGGGTGCGCTCGTCACCACAGTACGTGGATATCTCAATGAGTTTGCGGTACGCACCGGGCCTGACTATGGCTACGACGGGGACACGGTGCGGGGCGTGGTGTGGGAATCCGGGTACGACACCCCGGTGGGCAACGTGCGGGGCATCCGGGCGCCCATGCTGGTCATGGGCATGACGGCGGGCTGGGAGTTCGCGGCGGCCGAGACCATTTTCGAAAATGCAACCTCATGCACGGACAAGACGTTGGCGTATGTGGAGGGGGCGAACCACATGTTCCAGACCGCCAAAGGGTGCGAGGCGTACCCGGGCCAGTTCGGCGACACCGGCGAGACCACTTATGGCTATGTGGCGGCGTGGCTGGGGCAGCCGGGGCGGTTTTTGTGATATTGCCCCACCGACTGGATACTGCGTTTTCTGCTTTGGACTCAAATTTGCGCAAGGTTTGGTCCACGGAGAGATAGTTTTTTGAAACAAAGGGCGATCCGGGAATGGTTACAATATTCGCTGTCACCCGCTTAGAAGGCGGGGTGACAGTGTCTTGAAACAAAGGAGAGGGACCATGAAAAAGTATCTGGCATTGGCTTTGGTAGGATGTATGACGATGACGCTCCTTGGTGGGTGCGGTGGCTCACAGACTGCCGCAACAGACGCGGCCGCCTCGGCTTCCGCAACGGACGCGGCCACCTCGGCAGGCACCAGCCCTTCAACCGGCACGACCACCGGGGCGGGCGCGGCGACCGCAGAGGGCGCCGGCACGCAGACGGCGGATCCTTCCGGCACCGATGGGGCCAAGGCGGCTTTTGACGCCATCGTCAAAGCCGCGCAGGAAGAGGGCGAGCTCCTGGTCATGGGCGGCGGCGGGGCCAACGAGGTGGACATCGTCCAGGATGGCTTCAAGAAGGAATTCGGCGTGGACATCAAAGTCAGCTACATCCCCGGCTCCCAGGCGAAGATCATAGCGCAGCTCCAGATGGAGCAGGAGGCCGGAGCCACGCCGTCCTATGACTTCATCCCCGCTTCCGCCGACAACCTCATGAAAGCAAAGGCTGCCGGCGTCATCGAGGATGTGGACTGGAAGCAGCTGCTGGACGGCGCAGGGCTCAACCCGAACTATTACACCGGGCTGCCCGCCGACTACATCTCCGCGGAGGCCACGATCCGGGGCATAGTCTACAACAACACCCTCGTGGACGCCAATGAGCTGCCCAAGACGCTGGGCGACTTCACGGACCCCAAGTGGAAGGGGCAGTTCGGGTGGCTGAGCTTCGCCAACCAGAGCGTGGAGTGCCTGTATTTCCAGGACATGATAAACGACGACGGGCAGCAGTTCATTAAGGACATCCTCGCGAACGAGCCCTCCCTGGAGAACAACGACTCCATGGCGGTCAAGGTGAGCCTGGGCGAGCTCAAGTTCGGATATCTCAGTTCCCAGGATTATCTGAGGATCCTGGAGACCGACCCGAACACGCCCCTGCGGTTCCAAATACTTGACGACTATGTTATGATATCGGAAGGGTCCTGGAACGTGGTGAAAGGCTGCGAGCACCCCAATGCGGCCAAGCTCCTGGCGCTTTGGTACTGCACTCCCAGCGGCATTGACTACACGAGGCTCTCAGCCGGTTCCCGCGACCTGTGGAACCCGGAGACGCCCGAGACTTCTTACCTGGCAGATGCCGAGGCGGTGGGGGCGAAGGTCATCTGGGTGAGCCGCCAGGGCGAATACCTGGAGTGGCTGGGCACCGACGAGGCCGCGGACTTCCTGGCGAAGATCAGCGCCATCTACAAGGGGGAGTAAAGGGGAGCAAAGGACCGGCAGGCCCCGGAGGGACCGGTTGGGCCGGAATGACCGGCTAGGGCCGCAAGGGACCGGCAGGCGCCGAAAGGACCGGCGGGTGCCGGAGGAAACGGCCTGCATACATATGAAAGGGGGCGTTGATCATAGGAAGCGTGGAAAATGGGCGCGAAGACGGGAACGGCGTCAGGAAAACTGCCTCGTCGCCGTTTCGGGTCGAGACACCGCTGTATCTGATAGGGTGGCTGGTGGCGGCATTGATCATCGTCATCGTCGCCACGATATTCTGGTCGATGTTCCAGGAGGGGCTGCCCAGCACCAAGAACCTCCTGCGGTTTTCATTGGAGAATTTCAAGATCGTCTTTGGTTCGCCGGGCTTTGGAAAGGCCGCCTTGCGCACGTTTGAGCTGGGTGTGGGGATGACCGTGGTGGCGACCGGCGTGGGGCTGCCCCTGACGTGGGTGATCCACCGCACCAACCTGTGGGGGAAACAGTTTTTCTCGACGCTTATGTTCCTTAACATACTCCTGCCCGGGTTCATCAAAATCATGGGCTGGATCCTGCTGCTGGGGCCCCAGATCGGCATCATTAACCTGGCGGTGAGGGCCGTGTTCCCGTGGATTGAGTCAGGGCCTTTCAGCCCTTACAATATCGGCTTCATGATCTTCCTGGAGGGCATCGGCGCCGTGCCGACATTTTTCCTGATGATTGGGGGCGCCTTCGCTTCCATCGACCCTTCCCTGGAAGAGGCCGCCGAGGCGTCGGGCCTTAACCGCGCCCAGATCTTCCGGAAGATATCGTTGCCCATACTCATGCCGGCGATCCTTACCTCGATCATATTCATATTCGTCATGTCCATATCGGGGTACGAGACGGCCGCGCTCCTGGGCGCGCCCAACCGCCTGCATTTCTTGAGCACGCTGATGTTCGATGCGCTCAACCCTGAGGTGGGCATCCCGCTGTATGGCGTCGCGGGCGTGTATGCGGTCATCATGCTCGTCCCGACGATGATAGGGCTGTACTATTATCAAAGGATGATGCGCCTGTCCCACCGCTTCGCCACGATCACGGGCAAGGGCTACAGGCCCAAGCTCACGGACCTGGGCAAGTGGAAGGTACCGGCGATGGCGTTCGTGGTATTGTACTTCGTGATCAACTTGCTGCTGCCGTTCCTGGCGGTGGTGTGGACGTCGATCACGCCTTCGATACAGTTGCCCAGCGCCCAGGCGTTCAGGAGCGTGACGCTGGCGTATTACCCTAAAGCGTTCCTGACGCTCCTTTCGCAGAAAGCCATAGCGAATACCATCCTGCTTTCCCTGACCGTGGGGATCGTGGGCACCCTGCTGGGGCTTATCATGTCCTGGATCACCACCCGCACCAAGATGCGGGGGCGCTACGTCCTGGATACATTCGCGATGATGCCCCATGTCATCCCGGGCATCGCCATCGCTTTCGCCATGGCGTTTTTGGGGCTGCTGCTGGCAAAGGTGGTCCCGCTCTACCAGAGCATGGCGGCCATCATCATCGCGAACCTGGTGAAGACCATGCCTTTCTCCACCAGGACGATGAATGCGTCCCTCATGCAGATCCATTCTGAGCTGGAGGAGGCGGTCCAGACCTCCGGGGCCTCGAAAGTGGTCGCATTGCGCAAGGTCATCGTGCCGCTCATAACGCCGGCGCTGGTGTATTCGTTCATATGGACGCTCCTGCAGACGTACAAGGAGGTCACCATACCGCTGTTCCTCATCAGCCCCAAAAACATGGTGCTGTCCACCGTCATTTGGACCCAGTGGAGCAAATCCGCGAATTTCAGCGTGGCGAGCGCGATATCGATCATCATGATCGTGGTCATGGCCGTCGTGGTTTCCATCCTGCTCAAGGCGCTGCCCGGCCAGATACGCAAGGGGTTTTAGTGGGCGGCGGCCGGGGGGGCCGCGACTGAGCCTGACGGAGGGCGCGGCTTAGCCCCGGCTTGCCGCCTGACCGGGGCAAAGGGTGTTAGCGGGCGGCGTACCCCGGGGATACGGTTCGGCGGCGGGCCGATGGGCAAACAAGGCGCAATGATGAAGCACTGGCACCACGGTTCGCCTTGGTAGCGTTCGGCGGCGGCCCGATGGGCAAACAAGGCGCAAGGGAAGAAGCAAGTCTCGAGGAGGGTTTGACATGCTGGAAGTCAAAGATCTGCGCAAAACATACATCTCGGACGGGAAGCCTGTGGAAGCGGTGAAAGGCGTGAGCTTCACCATAAAGAAGGGCAATGTGTATACGCTGCTGGGCCCCAGCGGGTGCGGCAAGACCACCATCCTGCGCTGCGTGGCGGGCCTGGAGAAGCCCCAGGGCGGCACGATAGAGCTGGGGGGCAAGACGATATTCCAGGGCGACGCGGGCATCGACGTCCCCACGCACAACAGGGATATCGGCATGCTGTTCCAAAGCTATGCGATATGGCCGCACCTAAGCATTTATGACAACATCGCATTCCCCCTGGTCTATGGGAAAAAGGGCAGGGGGGAGGACGGCGCCAAACCGGACAGGGAGGCCATCAAGAAGAAGGTGGCGGAGGTCATGGAGATGGTGCAGCTGGACCCCGGGCTGTCGTCGAGGTCCGCCACGCTCCTTAGCGGCGGCCAGCAGCAGCGGGTCGCCCTGGCCAGGGCCATCATCACCCACCCGGGCATCCTGCTCCTGGACGAGCCGCTGTCAAACCTGGACGCGCGGCTGCGCGACAGCGTCCGCAAGGATCTCAAGCTCCTGGTGAAGCGTTTCAACCTGACGGTATTGTACGTCACCCATGACCAGGTGGAGGCGCTGGCGCTTTCGGACCACATCGCCGTCATGAAAGACGGCCTGGTCATCCAGGAGGGCACCCCGGCCCAGATCGCGCTGAACCCCGCGACGGAGTTCGTGGCGAGGTTCGTGGGCAAGGCCAACCACCTGGAGGGCACGGCGGTGGACGAGTGCCCCCAGGAGAGCCTGTGCGAATGCGAAACGGCCCTGGGCAAGCTCACTGCGCTTTCCGGGGCAAAGAAGCTGGCCAAAGGCGACAAGTGCGCGTTCCTGGCGCGGCCGGATGTCATAGAAGTGTCGGAAGGCTGGCCCGCCACCGGGGAGAATGCGGTCGAGGCGGTGGTGGTCACGGCCATATTCACGGGATCCATGACCGAAGTCATCCTCAGGGCCGGGGATGTGCAGATAGAGGCGCAGATCCATGGCATGTCCCCGCTGCACCACAGGCAGAAAGTGACCCTGCACTTCCCGCCGCACCAGTGCAGGATACTGTAGGGCGCATTGCCCGTGATGCCAACAACATGGTCGTCGGGCCCGTCGGGCTTCGCCTGGGGCGGATCCGCGGCCTTGTGCATTTTCCGTGATGCCAACAACATGGTCGCCGGGATCCCCTGGGTGGCGGCCATGTGGCGCCGCCCGCCTCGGATGCCCTGCGTCCGGATGGGGGTGAGTAGAAACAGTGCGTGCCCCCATGGTTCACCGCCCCGGCCCCATGGGGGTTTTGTATGCGCGGGGGCGTGCCCAAGAAAGTTAAAAAACCACTGGTATTTGATGAAATCTTATGTTATAATCAATGGTTGAGTGACACGCGGTCCTGAATCATGCATTTCATGCTTCCGCCATATTTCGTCGGGTTCGGAAAGCGCATGGGGTTGAGAACCAGACGGATGTCATATATTCAGTGATGAAGGAGAGGTTTCGGGTAGATGAGTTTACAGGTGGAAAAACTAGAGAAGAATATGGCGAAGCTGACCATAGAGGTGCCTTCCGAGCAGTTCGTGGTCGCCATGGGCAAGGCTTTCAATAAATCCAAGGGCAGGTTCAACATCCCGGGTTTCCGCAAGGGCAAGGTGCCCCAGGCCATGGTGGAAAAGATGTACGGGCCTGAAGTGCTCTATGAGGACGCCGCGAACATCGTGATGGGCGAGACCTACCCGGATGCGCTCAAGGAAAGCGGGCTGGACGTGGTGGCGCGCCCCGACGTGGACGTGGAGCAGGTGGAAAAAGGAAAGCCATTCATATATGTAGCCACGGTGGCGCTGAAACCGGAAGTGACCCTGGGCGACTATAAGGGCGTCGAGGTGGAGAAGGTGAGCGCCGAGGTGACCGACGCGGACGTGGAAGCCGAACTCAAGAAGGCCCAGGAGAGCAACTCCCGCACCATCACGGTGGAAGACCGCGCCATCCAGGACGGCGACATCGCCGTCATCGACTACGAAGGGAGCGTGGACGGGGAGGCGTTCGAGGGCGGCAAAGGCGAGAACCAGGAGCTGGTCATCGGTTCCCACTCGTTCATCGACAACTTCGAGGAGCAGCTCATCGGCCGTGACATTGGCGAGACGCTGGATGTGAAGGTCACATTCCCCGGGGAGTACCATGCCAAGGAGCTCGCCGGGAAGCAGGCTCTGTTCCGGGTCAAGATAAACGGCATCAAGTTCAAGGAACTGCCGGAGCTGGACGACGAGTTCGCCGACGAGGTGTCGGAGTTTGACACATTGGCCGAGTACAGGGAAGACATCCGCAAGGGGCTGCTGGAGGCCCGCCAGAAAGAAGCCGCGGCGGAAAACGAAAACAGGGTGATCCAGAAAGTGGTGGAAAACGCCACATTGGAGATCCCCGACCCCATGGTGGAAGCGGAAGCCGAGCGCCTGGTGAACGGCTACAAGAACCGGGTCACCAGCCAGGGCCTCCCCTTCGAGATGTTCCTCAAGTACATGGGCATGACCGAGGAGGGCCTCCTGGAACAGTACAAAGGGGACGCGGAAAAGAACCTGCGCACCCGGCTGGTGCTGGAGCAGGTGGTGAAACAGGAGGATATCAAGGTTTCCGACGAGACGCTGGACCGGGAGGTGGAGAAGCTCGCCCAGTCCTACAAGATGGACGCGGACGCCCTGGAGTCCGCTTTCGGCGAAGGGTTCCGGGACAGGATGAGGGACGACCTGAACGTGCAGGAGGCCGTGGACTGGCTGGTGTCAGAGGCGAAGCTGGTGTGATGATACCCGCCGTCGCCGGCCATGCCGATTGCCGCCCACAGCCTGGCTGGTGTCATAGGCGAAGCTGGTGTGACGGTACCTATGCCGATGCCGTCCCCATATGCAGGGATGGCAGAGGAGCCAAGCGGAAATCGGCAGTTGCTTGTTTTAGGATGGGCTTTGGGGCGGAGGGTGCGCCCGATGCCGATGCTGTGGCATGGGGGTGTGCAACGCAGGGCGCAGAAAGGACGAAGACATGAGTTTTACGATCCCATATGTGATCGAGCAGACGAGCAGGGGCGAGCGGTCATATGACATATATTCCCGCCTTTTGAAGGAGAGGATCATCTTCCTGGGGGACGAGGTCAATGAGATGACGGCCAGCCTGGTGGTGGCGCAGCTGCTGTTTTTGGAGTCGGAGGACACGGCGAAGGACGTGAACTTGTACATCAACAGCCCGGGCGGTTCCGTGACCGCCGGCCTGGCCATTTACGACACCATGAACTACATCAAGTGCGACGTGTCCACCATCTGCATCGGGATGGCTGCCAGCATGGGCGCGTTTTTGCTGGCGGGGGGCGCCAAGGGCAAGCGGTTCGCATTGCCCAATGCCGAAGTGATGATCCACCAGCCCTCGGGGGGCGCCCAGGGGCAGGCCACGGAGATACTCATCGCCGCGGAGAAGATCCAGCAGACCAAGCAGAGGCTCAACCGCATCCTGGCGGCCAATACCGGCCAGCCCCTGGAGGTGGTGGAGCGCGACACCGACCGGGACCACTACATGACTGCCGAGGAGGCGAAAGCCTACGGGATCATCGACGAGGTCATTGCGGGCCGGGCATAAGAAGGGACGAGGTGGCGGATGCCCAGTAGAGTGGATGAGCGCATCAGGTGCTCATTTTGCGGGAAAACTGAACAGCAGGTGCGCAAGTTGATCGCCGGATCCAACCATGTGTACATTTGCGACGAGTGCATTGACCTATGCTCGGAGATATTGGAGGAGGAGCTGGGGCGGGAAGACTGGGACGACGAAAACGATGCGGTCAACCTCCTCAAGCCCAAGGACATCAAGAGCAGGCTGGACGAGTACGTCATAGGGCAGGAAGAGGCCAAACGGGTGCTGTCCGTGGCGGTCTACAACCACTACAAGCGGGTGGTGTCGATGCATGGCAACGACATCGACGTCCAGAAGAGCAACATTCTCATGCTGGGGCCCACGGGGTGCGGGAAGACATACCTGGCGCAGACATTGGCGAAAATCCTGGGCGTGCCTTTTGCCATAGCGGACGCCACGGCGCTGACGGAGGCCGGCTACGTGGGCGAGGACGTGGAAAACATCCTGCTGAAGCTCATCATGGCGGCGGAGTATGACGTGGCCAAGGCCGAGATCGGCATCATCTACATCGATGAGATCGACAAGATCACCAAGAAATCCGAAAACGTCTCCATCACCCGGGATGTGTCGGGGGAGGGCGTGCAGCAGGCGCTGCTGAAGATACTGGAAGGCACGGTGGCGTCCGTGCCGCCACAGGGCGGGCGCAAGCACCCCCACCAGGAGCTGATCCGCATCGACACCACCAACATCCTCTTTATATGCGGGGGCGCGTTTGACGGCCTGGAGAAGATCATCGAGGGCCGCCTGGCGGCGGGTTCCATCGGGTTCAACGCACAGGTGACCGACAAGCACTCCGCCGACGTGGATGCGCTGCTGCGCCAGGTGATGCCCCAGGATCTGGTGAAGTTCGGGCTGATACCGGAGTTCATAGGCCGGGTGCCTGTCACCGTCCCGCTGCACATGCTGGACGAGGTCGCCCTGCTGCAGATCATGACACAGCCGAAAAACGCGCTGGTGAAGCAGTACCAGAGGCTCTTCGAGATAGACGACGTGAAGCTGGAGTTCACCCAGGAGGCGCTCCAGGAGATCGCCGCGGAGGCCATGACGCGCAAGACCGGCGCCAGGGGGCTGCGTTCCATCATGGAAAAGGTCATGATGAACCTGATGTACGAGGTGCCATCTGACAACACCATCGGCGTATGCACCATCACCAAGGATGCGGTGCTGGGCACAGGGGAGCCGGAGGTGACATACCGCGACCCGGCTGCGCCCAGGAAGAAGCCGCTGATGCGCTCCCGCGCCAAGGGCAAAAGCGGGGAGATAGCGTAAGCGCGCGAAGGGGCGTCGCTAGCCGGGGTGTGCGACCCGGTCCCGGTGACGGGCTGGGCCGCAGCAAAGCCGCCGCAAGCTACGGGATGGAAGATGCAGCGCACCGGTGACGGGGTGGGTCCTGCATGGAAAGGTTGCGCGGCTTGGTGCTACGCGGGGCAGGGCCGTGCAGGGCGGTGTAGGCGAATAATGCGTTACCACGATGCGAAATGGAAACATTTCGCATTTGTTGATAGAAGGGTGCAGGAACCCGGGCACTCAGGGCGGCGTCGTCGTGCAGGTTGCCCGTGCCGGCGGATCAAGAAATGTCGCGCTTCACGCGGCGAAGTCCACAGTAGGGCGTCGTCGGCAGGTTGCCCGTGCCGATGGATCAAAAATGTCGCGCTTCACGCAGTAAAGGGGTTAAGCCATGGGTACTAAGATACAAGCGATACCGGTCATCGCGCTTAGGGGGATGACTGTGCTGCCGGGGATGATGATACATTTCGACGTCAGCCGGGAAAAATCCATAAAAGCGGTGGAAAAGGCCATGCTGGGCGACCGGCGGGTGTTTTTGGCGACCCAGCGCACCCTGGACGAGGGCGAACCGCAATTCGACGAGCTGTACCAGATAGGCACGCTGGCATTGGTCAAGCAGCTGGTGAAGCTGCCCCAGGGCATCATCAGGGTCATGGTGGAGGGCATTTCCAGGGGGGAACTGCTGACACTGGAGGGGGACGCCCCCTACCTGGTCGGGGAAGTCCTGGAATCGGATTTCTATGAAGATATAGTGAACAGCAACCCGCTGGGGCCCGCCACCCAGGAGGCGATGCTGCGCCTGCTTCGGGACAAACTGGAAGAATACGGGGCCGAATACCCCCAGCTGGAACATAGCGTGCTGCCAAACCTGTTCATGCTGACGGACCTGCATGAATTCATGGAGCAGCTGGTGATACAGTTGCCTTGGTCCTACCAGGTGAGGCAGGAATACCTGGAAGAGATACAGATGTCCGGGCGGTTCGAGAAGCTGCTGGGCTTTTTGTCCCAGGAGGTGGAGGTGTCCAAGATTCGCCAGGAGTTCGCCCGCAAGGTGAAGGCGGGCATCGACAAAAACCAAAAAGAATACATCATGCGGGAGCAGATGAAGATCATACGCTCGGAGCTGGGCGAGGAAGGCCCCCTGGAAGAGAGCGAGGAGTTCGAGGAGAGGCTGCGCGCGCTGAAAGCGGACACCCCCACCAAAGAGAAGATACGCAAGGAGATCGGGCGCTACCGCATGATGCCCCAAAACAGCCCCGAGCTCCCCATGCTGCGCAACTACATCGAGACGGTGCTGGAACTGCCATGGAAGAAAGTGAGCAAGGACAGCAAGGACCTGGACAGGGCCCAGGCCATCCTCAACGAAGACCATTATGGGCTGGCCGCGCTCAAGGAGCGGGTGCTGGAATACCTGGCGGTGCGCGCATTGACGCCCAAGAGCTACGGCCCGATACTGTGCCTGGTGGGCCCTCCGGGAACAGGCAAGACCTCGGTGGCCAAGTCCGTGGCCAGGGCATTGGACAAAAAATATGTGCGCATCAGCCTGGGGGGCGTGCGGGACGAGGCGGAGATCAGGGGGCACCGCAGGACGTACATCGGCGCCATGCCGGGGCGTTTCGCGGAGGCCTTGCGCCATGCGGGGGTGGCCAACCCGCTGATGCTGCTGGACGAGATAGACAAGGTGAGCAGCGACTACAAAGGCGACACCGCATCCGCGCTCCTGGAGGTGCTGGACGGGGAGCAGAACGTGAAGTTCAGGGACCATTACGTGGAGGCACCCATCGACCTCTCCCAGGTGCTTTTCATCGCCACCGCCAACACCACCGCCACCATACCCGCGCCGCTCCTGGACCGGATGGAAGTCATTGAGGTGAACAGTTACACGAAAAACGAGAAGTTCCATATCGCCAAGGATTTCCTGGTGGACAAACAGCTGGAACGAAACGGCCTGAACCCCTCGGTGCTGCGCTTCACCGACGATGCGCTCCATGACATGATACACTACTATACCCGTGAGGCGGGCGTGCGGATGCTGGAGCGGCGCATCGGGGAAGTGTGCCGCAAAGTGGCCAGGGAGTACCTGAAAGGCAAAAGGAAACGCTTCAGCGTGTCCGCGAAAAACCTGGCGGCGTACCTGGGAAAAAGGAAGTATGACTTCGAAGAGGCGGGCGAATCCGCAGGGGTGGGGATCGTGCGGGGGCTGGCGTGGACACAGACCGGCGGCGACACATTGCAGATCGAAGTGAACACCATGCCGGGCAAAGGCGAGCAGCGGCTCACCGGGCAGATGGGCGACGTGATGAAAGAGTCGGCGCGCATCGCTTTGACCTACATCAGGTCATTGGCCCCCACGTACAAGGTTTCTGACCAATATTTTGCAAAACATGACATACATATCCATATCCCCCAAGGCGCGGTGCCCAAAGACGGGCCCAGCGCGGGGATCGCCATGGCCACGGCGATGCTGTCGGCGGTGACGCAGATACCTGTGTCCGCCTCTGTGGCCATGACCGGGGAAATCACCCTGAGGGGGCGGGTGCTGCCCGTGGGCGGCCTGAAAGAAAAGATATTGGCGGCGAAGATGGCGAACATCAAGAAGGTGCTGGTGCCGGAGAAAAACAGGCCTGACGTGGAGGAGCTAAGCGAGGAGATCACCGGAGGGCTGGATATCGTGTATGTGGGCGGCATGGAGGCGGTGCTGGGAGAGGCGCTGGAGCCCGAGCCCTAGAAGCGGGGCTATATCCCGATGTACCCTGCTGTGATGAAGAGGTCGGCGGTGAGTGTAGTTGAGGCAAAAGCCTGCGCAAGCACATTTCGATATGTCGTTTGCCATAGAAGAAAATGACAAGAGGTGATGCATGGGGGAGTGGAACATCAAATCGGCGGAGCTTCAGACGGTCATCGGGCCCACCAGCAAGGTGCCGGAGAACCCTTTCCCGGAGTTTGCTTTCGCGGGGCGTTCCAATGTGGGCAAGTCCTCGCTGATAAACAGCCTGATGAACCGCAAGTCCCTGGCCAGGACCAGCTCCAAGCCCGGCAAGACCCAGACCATAAATTTCTACCTGATAAACAAGTCGCTGTATTTCGTGGATTTGCCCGGGTATGGGTTCGCCACCGCGCCGGTGGCGGAAAAGGAACGCTGGGGCAGGATGGTGGAGCGGTACCTGAAGGGGTCGAAGACGCTTGCGATGGTGTTTTTGCTGGCGGACATACGCCACGACCCCTCCCCCCTGGACAAGCAGATGTTCGAATGGGTCAGGCAAAACGGGTTTTGCCCGGCGGTCATCGCCACGAAAGCGGACAAAGTGAAGCCCAGCCAGCGGCCCAAGCACCTGAAAGCCATACGGGAGGGGCTGGGGATGGAAAAAGATGGCATACTCATACCATTTTCCGCACTGGACAAATCAGGGCGGGAGCAGATATGGGAAGTGATAACGGGCGCTACCGGAAATGATGGGGCGGCGCCGTAGGTGTCGGGGCGCAAACATCGCCGCATCCCGGCATCGGGTATCCGGGTGGGGCGGCGCCGCAGGTGCGGGGCGCAAAGGGGGATATGGGTTGCGCAGCGATCATGGACCGGGCGCGGCGTCAGTGGTCCAGGAGCGCTTTCATGACGTAGGCGTAGACGTCCTGGTGGCAGGCCTTTGCTTTCCAGCGGTCGCTCATCTGCTTGGCCTGCTCCTCGTCCGGGACTGCCAGGTCCATGGATATCAGGGTGTTTTTCCCCTCTTTGATCTCGCACTGGACCACATAGCCCACCGCCGATGAGGTGTGTTTGTAGTAATGGGATATGATCTCCATCTCGTTGCGGATGCGCAGGCGGTTTTTTTTCAGGTATGCGTCGATGTCCTCCCTGGCCGGGGCGGATATCTTCGTGAGGAAATGGGAGATGGCCTCGTCGCCCTCCTTGGTGATCTCGTAGCGGGAGGTGTTGTTGGCGGCCTGCATGGTGACGAGCCCGGTTTCCTGCAGCTCGCTAAGCACCTGCTGGAGGGTGAAGTAGCTGGCGTAGCCGTGGTCCAGGAAAAAGTCCGTCATCTGTGAGTTGGTCAGCGGGAATTTGGCCTGGCGCAGCATGTAGAGCGCCATGAGTTTGTAGAGGGTGATGGGGTCGGACAGCATGTGGGCCTCCTTGAGGTAAAAGAAACATATATGCGCGCCCCCGCGACTCGGGCCCGCCCCGGCGGCTCATAAGCCGGCCGGGGAGTGACTTGCAACGCCATATGTGTGTCGCCACCCATTATATCAATTCTGCTCTTTTAAATCAAGGAGTTTTGTGGTAAGATATTGCATATGCCGCTAGGGCGGCCAGGGCCCGCCCCGGAGGCGCATCGGCCGGCCGGTGGGTGGCTTGTGACCATAGTGCGGCCATGGCCCGTCCCGATGGCCTCGGCCGGTCGGGGGGTGGCTTGTAACGACATGGGCGGCGGGGTGCGCTTGTTGGCGTAGGCAGTGACAACATATGATTACCGGTATATCATGAGGTGACGGATGAAGGACAGGATCGCCCAGCTGGCGAAAGGAATCATCGATTTGGAGTCCCCGGCGGTTTCGGTGTCGGTCCCTGCTATAGAGGAGACAGTGCCCACAGATGAGACCACCAGGGGCTTTTTGATGGTTTCGGGCGAGGGCGGGGCCCCTGTGCGAGGCTTTTGCGTGTCCACCAACCCCAAGGTCACCATCGGCCCGGATTCTTTCGACGCGCCCCACTCGCAGCTGGTGTACGAGGTGGACGTGCGCTACGTGGCGGTGGGCGCCAAGGTGGAGGGGGCTTTCCACCTGGTGACGGACGGCGGAGAGTTCGAGGTGCCCTACACCTTCCGGGTGGGCAGCGCGAAACTCGGCAAAGTCAAGGACACGCTGAAGACGCCTGGGGATTTCGGGCGGCTGGTGCAGGAGGATTTCGACACGGCGCTGCGGCTGTTCGAGAGGGACGACTTCACCGAATCCCCATTCATGAAAAACGGGCAGACCCGCATCATCTACGAGGGCATCCGGGGGCACGGCCACAGGTTCAGCCAGCTGGAGGAGTTCCTGGTGGGGCTGGGCGTCAAGGAACCGGTGGGCGTGATACTGCGCGAGCGCAAGCGGGTGCTGGAACGGCCGGCGCCGACGCGCGGCGATGACGGGGCGGCGCCGGAGCTGGAGTCGGTGGTCATAGAGAAGAACAACTGGGGCTACCTGCCCATCGTGGCGGGGGCAGAGGGCTCCTTCCTGGAAATCGTGAACCGCCCGGTGGGGGCCGAAGATTTTTCCATCGATTTTTACAGGATATTCTACCGCATCCTCCCCGAAAAGCTCCACAAGGGGAAGAATTTCGGGATGCTGCGCATACAGGCGGGGCAAAAGCTGCTCACCGTGGAGATCGAGGTGAAGTCGGAGCAGCCAAACCCTGACGAATACCTGAAAAAACGCATCGAGGCATATTGGCGCAAGAAGGCGGAGGTGGACGCCTACATAGAGACCGCGGTGGCGGGCATCCCCCGCAGGGTGACGCGCATCTCCCAGGTGCCCCAGTCCAAGATCTCCCCGCGGGATGACCTGGACCGCCTGGCCCATCGGTACGGCGCCGGCGACAGGGGGCCGTTCCTCTACCTGGAGGCCTGCAGCATATGGAAAAACCGCCCCGAGACGCTGCATATCAACAGCGATTTCGAGGTGCAGGCGGTGTACTGCGGCGCCAGGCGCGGGTTTTTCAACCGGGAGATGGCCCAGAACGTGGCTGACGCGATCCTGGCTTCCAGGCGCCACAGCCCGCTGTTCCTGCGGACGTGCAAACGTCTGTACCAGGACCACCCGTCAGTGCGCTCGGTGCTTTTCGCGGTGTGTTCCCTCATGCTTCGGGAAGACAGGCGCGCCCCCGGGGATTTCGTATGGTACGAGAGGGCCCTGGAGAGCAAACTGAACCTCACCAAGCTGTACGAGTATTTCATGTACACCCTGCCAGAGGGGTACCAGAAGCCCCTGCCGAAAGAAGTCCTGCTGTATTTTTCCTACAGCAGCAACCTGGACAACGGCCTGCGGTTGGCATTGTACCACAATGTCCTCACCCACATGGACGCATCCGACCCGCTCTACGAGGTCTATATGCGCGACATCAGCAAGTTCTCCCTGGAACAGCTTCTGAACCTGCGCATGAACGACAAGCTCGCGCTGATATACGAGCGCACGATATACAGAGAAATGCTGGACATGCAGATGGCCAAGGCGCTGCCGGCGATACTGCGGGCCAACCGCCTCACCTGCAACAACCCCCTCATGAAGTCGGTGGTGGTGCGCTACGAGGAACTCTCGGGGGAGGAAATGTACACACTCACCGGGAAAGTGACTTATGTGCCCGTATTTTCCCCCAACTGCCAGGTGTTTTTCCAGGACCAGTACGGTTGCCGGTTCGTGGGGGTGCCCTTCACGCTGAAACCGGTGCTGCGCAGCCCCGAGCTGGAGGAGCGCTGCATCGAGCTCAACCCTTCCCACCCCATGCTGCTGCTGCAGATTTGCGGGGAGCTGCTGTCCCAGTCCAGGTCGAAACTCACGGCCACGGACATACGGATACTGGAAAAGGGGGCGAGGCAGCTGAAGCTGCACCCACGCTACCTGCGCAGGATGCAGAGGGAGATACTGCGGTTTTACCGGGAGACCAACTCCGGGAGCGATTTCCTGCTGGAAATCCGCCCCAAGAAACTTTTCGCCAAGGAGCGGACGCTGCTGCTGGAGTGCCTCATCGCGAACCAGTACCTCCAGGAGGCCAATGCGCTGGCGGCCGAGTACGGCTGGGACAATGCGGACCCGCGCCTGATGAACGCGTTGGCGGACAGGCTGGTGGCTTCCAGCGTCACGGGGGGGCAGGCCAGGCTGGATGCCCAGCTGCTGCTGCTGACGCTGTGGCTGTTCTCACATGGGACGGTGACCCGGGGGGTCATGGGGTACCTGTGCGCTTTTTGCAGGGGCAGCAGCCGGTTGCTCAGGGAAATATTGGAAAAGGCGATGTCGCTCCAGGCGGCCACCGGGGACCTGAAGGAGCGGTTGCTGGCGCAGATGCTCTTTTCCGGGTGCCGGGAGGGGTTCGACCAGGCGTTTTTGTGGTACACGCCTTCCAGGAGCCCCCAGGATACGGTGGTCAGGGCTTACTTCACTGTGAAGAGCGCGGACTACATCATGGAAGGGAAGCCATGCGGCGAGGAGATCTTCCCTGTTTTCGAGAATTTCGTGGCTGGCGGCATGGAAAGGGGCATGCCCCATGCGGTGTACCTCATCGCATTGGGCAGCTATTATGCCGACATGGAAAAACTGAACACCAGGCAGAGGGACTGGTGCGCGAGGCTGCTCCAGCACCTGCTGGGCAAGGGCATCGTGATGCCTTTCATGAAGCGGCTGGCCAGGCACATACCCATCCCCAAGGAAATAGCCAACCAGGCCATGATTTCATACATCGGCCCCAAAAATGCGGTGGTGGAGCTGCATGTGCGCATACTGCCCGGGGAGGGTTCGTACCGTTCCACCGGGATGCAGAACATGTTCCAGGGGTATTTCGTGCGGCAGCTGACCCTGTTCGCGGGGGAGACCGCCCAGTACAGGGTGTACGAGAAGGACGGCGCTTCCCTGCGTCTGGCAAAAGAGGGGGAAGTGATCTGGGAGCCGGGCGAGATGCAAGGCGCGGGGGACGAGGCAGGTACGGCCGGGGCAGGTGTGGCCGGGGCAGGTATGGCCGGGGCAGGTATGGCCGGGGCAGGTGCGGCTGCGGATGATGATGCGCTCCATGAAGAGGGGCGTTTCGCGGCGCTCAACTTGCTCAGCTTCCATCGGATGATGGGCGACACGGACGCCCTGCAGGTCGGGATGCATGATTACCTGATGAAGGACCTGATCGTGCGGAGGGTGTTCGGGTGACGGACGGCGGCGGGGCAGCGCAGAGTCAGGGCAGAGTCTGGGCAGCGTCCGGGCACCGTCCGGGCAGCGTGTCGGGCCGGTGGGTGTGACCGGCGATGGCGGGCCGTATAGGGGCCGCGCCGGGTGACGGACGGCGGCGGGGCATGAAATCAGCAGACGGACAGAGAGGGTTATGGCGTGAGCGGTTTGGTTTTGGGCGTGGATTTGTGCAATGAATATACCCAGGTATACAGCTTCGCCCATGACAGGGGCTGGGGCTTTCCCACTGTGGTCCTGAAAAAGCGCGCCGGGTCGGAGTGGCTCTCGGGGGAGGCGGCCTATGAGGCGGCCCTGGCGGGGGCCGGCACCCCCGTGGACAGGCTGGTGGAGATGGCCATAAAGAACGGCACCGCCACTATCGACCAGGTGAAGTATTCCGGGGTGTACCTGCTGCAGATGTTTTTGCGGGGCGCGCTGCACTCTATCCTGAAAGAGACCGGGGAGAAGTCCGTGTCCAGGCTGGTGGTGGCATTGCCCAAACTGGACCCTGCGCTGATGGACAACCTGCTGCTCATCTGTGGGGAGCTGGGGGTCGGCAGGGAGGACCTCCATGTCATCAGCCACTGCGAGAGTTTCCTGTATTTCGTGCTGAGCCAGAAAAGGGAGATCTGGAACAACCAGACGGGGATGTTCGACCTCTCCGACGGACGGCTGCGGTACTACGAGATGAAGATGCGCCGTGGGCTGCGGCAGATGACCATACTGGGCGAGTACGAGGAGCTGGAGGAGAAGTTCAACCTGGACCTGATAGACACGCCCTCCGGGAGCCGCCTGGCAGACAGGATCATGTGCAACTGCGGCAAACGGATGCTGGGGAAGAAGCTGTTTTCCGCCGTCTTCCTCACGGGCAAGGGCTTTAACAGCCTGGACTGGGCGCCGGAATGGACCAAAGTGGTGTGCGACAGGCGCAAGGTGTTCCAGGAGCCGTACCTGTTCGCCAAGGGGGCGGCGTACAACGCGGCCGACTATGACAGGGAAAAAACGGCATACCCATACATACTGCTGTGTGACGGGCGGCTGGACACCTCGGTCACATTGAAAGTCACTTTCGCGAGGAAAGAGAAACAGCTGGTGCTTAGCGCCGCCGGGGAACGGTGGTACGAGGCCAAGACCACCGTGGACCTCATCCTGGATGGGCAAAGCGACCTGGATTTCTCGCTGACGACGGAGGACGGCAAGAAGAAACGCTGGCAAAAAATCCCATTGGACGGCCTCCCCAAACGGCCTGACAGGGCCACCCGCATCACCCTGAC
>JAISUG010000074.1 GCA_031272185.1 Lachnospiraceae bacterium | reverse complement strand
TCACATTGAAACAGCTCCCGCCGGTAATGATCTCCCCGTCCGACTGGTGGATGCGGTAGTCGCGGACATCGCGCACCCCGCAGAGGATGACGGAGATGGGGTACAGGGCGGGGCGGCTGACATACCCTGCGCGCAGCTGGCGCAGCACCGAAACAAGTGAATCACCGATGAGTGAATCGATCTCATCGATAAACAGCACCAGCGGCCTGTCCAGTTCCTTGCACAGGACGGTGAGCAGTTTGTAGATCGGGGAAGCTATCTTTGTGTCCCACGCTTCATACGTGTCGATGTGAAGGTGTTCACTGACCGCCGCTCCCAGCAGCATGGTGATAGATTCCATGGCATTCTTCACGTCATTCCTGGCCGTCTGCGCCGCCTCCACATTCACATACACGCAGGCGAACTCGTCCCCCGCATTTATAGCTTCCACCATCGCCAGCAAAGACGTGGTCTTCCCCGTCTGCCTGGGCGCATGGAGCACGAAATACCGCTGCTGCCGTATCAACGACATTATCTCATCGAAGTCGATCCGCCACAACGGGTCAACCATGTAGTGCAAATCCGGTTTGCACGGCCCCGCAGTGTTGAAAAACTTCTCCATAATCATCTCCTTCAAGCCGCCGCCCCGGCCATGCGCTGCGCGATGTACGCACCGGCGCTTTCCGCAGTCTGTTCCGAGGCTTCGGTCAGCAGGCCGTCGTCCGAAAGGATCGGCGTGTCCAGTACCGATTTGATGGTGACCGCCGTCGCGGCGCAGGAAGCCACCGCTTTCTTGGAGTCAGCGCTGTAAGCCCTGTAGTCCTCCCCCTCGTTTTTCACGATGTCTTCCAGTTGATAGACCAATGGGAGGAAATATGCATCCAGCCGCGCCAGCAGGTTGTAGAACATGTATGTCCGCCTACGGATAGCCTCGCACTGCATCGACGCAGCGCTGAGCTGTTCGGAGATCTGCAGTGCTTCTGCCTGGTTTGTGTACGCACGCTCCAGGTTCTTCTTTGCGGCGGCGCCTGCCACGAGGCCCATCACCAGAAGGGCCGGACCGGCCACCAACCCTCCCAGGACCAGCGTCCCGCCTGCCATGCCCAGCCCGCCTGCAGCCAAGGACCCGCCCCCGAAAAATGCCAGAGTGGCGTTGGTCGCAGCCGCACCGCTAAGGGCTGATATGGCAGTGCCTGTGGATGCCGCAGCCAGTGCCTGGGCGGCCCCATATGCGCCGAAAGCAACCAACGCCCCCCCGGCCGTCCCGGCCACCGTCCCGCCCGCAAAAGAACCGGCGAAACTCACCATCGCTTTCAGTTCGGTGAATTCCTTCTCGTCGATGTGGAGTTTCCGCAGCTCATCCAGGCCTGCGCTGTCCGTGAAGTCCACATTCTTTATCCGGGTAAATGCATCGAGGAAGCCCTTGACGGTGCTGCCCAGCACGAACATCTTTTCCTCGCCCAGCCTGGCCAGGGAACTCCCGCAAGAAAGCCGCTGGCGGTTCAAAACCTCCGTGGATTCCTGCACCAACTCCGTGGCGTCTTTGTTGATTTTCTGCGCGCTGTGGGCATCGAACCCCGCCTTAATGGATTTCCCGACCCCCAGGGAACCTGACACAGCGGCTACACCGATGAACAAAATTGGCAATGGCATTTTCGGCATCCCCCTTTACAACACGATCAGATCCTTGACGCTCTCGATAATCGCATTTTTCCTGTCCGCTATCTCGTTTACCATCGCTTCGATGGTCATATATGGCCTGTCGGTCGTCTTGATCCACCCCAATTCCTTTTCCAGGTCCATCAGCGTCAAAAAACTACTCTCCATCTCCAAAAACACCGCTTTGTCGATGTCCAGTTTCCGCACCACGTACTTGACCAGCTTTCTTTCCGGCTCGTCATAGTGTTCGTCGCTGTAGGCAACCGCAAGCATATTCCACACCAGGAGTTTTGGCGGTATGGATGCCTCCAAGGCCGCTGCACCGACCGCGATGGCATCCCCCACCCCATCCTGGATCACATCGTATCGGTCATCGGGATCGACGGCTTTCTCCATCTGCCGGTTGCACTCTTCTATGACCTGTTTCCGAATGTCCCCGAAGCTTGGGGCGATGGCCGCACCAATGGAATCAAATTTCTCTTCCTCCCCGTGGAAGACCTCTCCGTCCACAGCCATCAGGTAATACATGGCTTTCAGTGCAGCCCTGGCAGACAGCGCCTTGACCGCCTGCGCTTGGGAGGCATCTTCGGCGGCGGCCTTGTCCTTCTTTTTGAAGAGATCTTTCATTTGTTCCGGAGCCTTGACCTCGGGGAGTTTGACCTCGGGCAGCTTCACATCCGGGAGTTTCACGTCAGGGAGCTTCACGTCTTTGACGGTGCTGACAGTGGACTTCACCGTGCCGGCCACCCCCTGCAAGGTGTTTTTCAACCCTTTCCCTATCTCGATCTTTGCCATCACATCACCTCTTGGCTGATACAAAACCGCAAATGGCCACTTGTTCGTTTGTCATCAGCGAAAACCATTGTCCCCGGCCGTCAGGCCGGCATAGTCCGGGGGGATCTCACAGCTTCAGCGGCATGTCGGAATCCATGAGTTCGTCAAACCCCGCCTGGTCCGTGAACTGGGGCTCCCGCCCCAGCACCCTCTGTATCACCACATTTCCCTTGATGACGAGATCCGAACTGCCTGTGGCGATCCCCTGTTTCATGAGGTCAAACCCCTCCATGAACGCCTCTATGTCCTCAGCCAGGTACGCAGACACCCTTTCCTCCAGCGCAGCCTTGTATTCCTGCAGGATCTTCATCACATGCTGTGTCTTTGCTTCCGTGAGGATCATCTTCTCGTGGATCAGCTGCGCTTCTTTCCGTTCGTCGGAAATCTCCTTCACCACGGCGATGGCCGCCCTGCCCGCCCCCACATAGTTGAACCGGGTCACGAACCTGCCCGCGAACAGCACCCAGTTTCCTCCGGACTCGATGGCGGAGCGTACTGCGGCATCTGCGGTATCAGCTACAGTAAATGTCATGGAAGCGACCGTCATCATGCGGTCCACTGTCCTGTTGCCCACCGGTACCACGTTCCCCCAGTTGATGCCCTTGAGCCCCTTATGGTCCATGACACCTTGCGCAAGGCGGGTGACAAAGTAGATCGCCCGCACCAGTATTTCGTTGAGGGCGACGGGGATGGCCTGCTTGCCAATGTGCTCATATAGGACCACCTCATGTCGCAGGTCCCATTTCTGGTTCTGGTAGAGGTCGTTGACAAATGCCGGCAGGCCGGAATCCTTAAGCCCCGGCAAACCGGACACTTCGTGGAGCAGTGAAACGAATACCCCCGGGATCCCCATCCCGCCCCCTGCACTGCTCTTGGACCCGCCCATGTCGCTGACCAGGTGCCCGAACCAGTTGTCAGCGCATTTGGCCACTTCCACGAGGATCGGCGCAGACGCCACCAGGTGTGCGACCCTGTGCAGGGCTTCCGGAACCTCCCCGCCGCCCTCCTCTTCGTACTTTTCCTCGGCGATGGCGACCAGCCAGTTCAGCACCCCCGTCAAAACCGCAGGGATGGCGATCCCCATGAAGTTTCCCATGATTTCTTTTCCGGATGCAGCCACCGGGAGGAAACTCCACTCACCGTCCTTGTTCACGAATGTCCCGATGCTTAAGAAGCGCACCAAGATGGCAGACACCAAGCCCAGTGGCGTCGGGTGGTGGGCGAGATCCGCCAGATGGTGGTTTTTGGGCACCACACCGATGCCCGCACCTTTCCAGACATTGTCCTGGGGCACCTTGAACCCGTCCTCCAGAAAACTGATGGCGCCTTTGAGCCGTTCGCCCTCATATCCCCTCGACTTGGCGTATTGCTGTATGAAGCGGTTGACTTGCTCGTGCGCGCCGCCTATGCCCTCTTCAGTGATCCGGAACTCCCCCACAAACATGCTGTCAACCGCACCGCAGACCAAACCGCAGCAGATGGCAGCGGCATAGTCTGTTTTGCCGGCATGGCTGGTGTAGCGTTCCAGTTCCAGGTTGACCCGCTGCAGTTCATCTTCAAGGCTTGCCCCTTGCTGCTTGACGTCGATGCCGGCTGTAGGTTCGCTGTCTGGTTTACTGACTGGTTTGTTGTCTGGTTTGTTGGCTGATTTGCTGCCCGGGCCGCCGTCCGTCAGGGTGTCAGGTTTACGATCCTTTTTGCTCCCTGGCTTCCCGTCTTTCGAGACGGTTTCCACGGAAACCTGCGCTGCGAGGATTTCCTG
>JAISUG010000011.1 GCA_031272185.1 Lachnospiraceae bacterium | reverse complement strand
GCTTTCGAAAACTCATGGGTGAGCGAACGTTCAATGCGGGAGATCATGTCACTGACGGAGGACCGCCTGATCATGTCTGCCATGTTCAGGAAAATGACATTGTACTTGTTCAAATGCTGCCGGAAAGAGGGGTGATTTTCGATCTCCAGCCCCGCAAACATCCCTGCGGTGTCGCTGCCACATCCATAATATGCGCTCAGCATATTGGCCGCCATGGTTTTCCCGAACCGGCGGGGGCGGCTGATGCAGACATATTTCGCCTGGGTGTCCACCACTTTGTTCAGTTCGGCGATGATGCCGGACTTGTCAACATAGTAGCAGTAGTTGACAGCCTCTGAAAACAGTTTGCTGCCTGGGTTCAAATAAGTTCCCATTGTTCACCTCTCGAGCTATATGTGAAGTATGCGTTCATCTAATTAATGGTTCAACGATACCACAAATCACCCTTTGCGTCAATCCGGGAAATCTGTAACATGTTGTTAACCTGTGATAATGTCAGTATGTCAATTCACCTTTGAAAATGTCACCTCCCTGAAAGACAATCGTTGGTTATGCGCCCGAAGAGAAATAAAAATCTTGTAACACCCCCGAATGACTGGTGTATAAAGATACATAAGCGAAACAAATCAAAGCTGCCGGGCGGGCAAGGCCAGTGGGTCCAGAGCCGTCGGCGCACAGGATAATGAAAGGGAGCGGAACAATGAAACAGGACAGGATAATGAAAGGGAGCGGAACGATGAAACAGGACGGAACAATGAAAAAGGACGGGACAATGAAAATGGAGGGGATGATGAAAAGGAATTTGATGTCCATGATGAAGAAAGGGTTTGCGGTTGTTTTGGTCGCCGGGGCGGCGTGCCTGGCGGCGGCGCCCATGACGGCGATGGCGGCGTCCTCCAAGACCCAGAAAGAGGCCGTGGAGTGGGCCAAATCCCAGATCGACAACGGCGTGGCGACCACCTGTTCCCAGTTGCCCATCGACTACTACCGTTTTCTGGGGGATTCGACGACGAAACGCCCGCACGCCAAGACGTTTGCAGACAACCAGATGATCCCCACCACCGGCGGTACGTACATCCCGCTTGGCAAAGACATCGTCAAAAGCGACGGTTCCATCCCGGAGGACAAGATCCCGCAACCGGGGGATGTGGTTGTGTTCTATGGGCCGATCACCGCATATGGCCATGTGGGGATCGTACTGGAAGCGGATGCCAAGAAAGTGGTATTCGTGGACAGGAACGGTGATGGGAGCTCGACGGCCAACACTGTTACGGACGGCGGGAAACGGACCAAGACGTACAAGCAGCTGAAAGAGTCTGCCTGGGGCGGCATCATCGGCCTCATCCGCCCGGACTTCGCGCCGGAGGCCAGTAGTGGCAAAAGCGTGCAAGATGTCATGGAGGCTGCTCACAGCTGGATAGATGATGCCATGGAAACTGCCGCACGGGAAGCCGAAGCGGCCCTGGACCGGAGCGGGACCTACCGCATCAAGTATGCGCCCGACTTGAACCAGGTGCTGAATGTGTATACCTCCAAGTCCCCTGCCCACAAGATGAATTGCACCATCTATGCCTATGACGCCGCCGACACCAAGGGCACCCAGGTCTGGACGCTGGAAAAGAAAGAGGGCGGGTATGTCATACACTCCGGTACCAAGGGCGTCGTGCTGAACGTATCCAGGGACGGCAAGGCGCAGGCCGGAGACAACGTGAATATCTACAATGCAGTGGACGATGCGACCCAGCTGTGGACGGTGCGGGATCTGGGCGACGGCAAGGTGGCGTTCCTCTCGGCGAGCAACCCAGCCCTGGCCCTGACGGCCACGGGGAGCGCCGGGTCCGGGAAATACATCTGCACGGACGTGCGGCTGGCTGCTTACGACCCATCCAATGGGGCCCAGCAGTGGGTTTTGGAGAAACTGCAGTAGGTGGTTGTTGGTCTAGGTCCATGTTTTTCAGCCAGTGTGTTCTTCGATCTCGCAGGTGTGGACCTTGGTGTCTTTGTCGTAGTTGATGCCCACCAGGAGTAGCTGCCCCGTATGCCCTTTCAGGGCGGCGGGGTAGTTCTTGTCTTTGATCTGTTTTATAGCGCCCTGGGCGGATTTATCCCATTTCAGTTCGATTACCATGGCGGGTTTGTCGGGGTGGCTGCGCACCGGGAGGAAGATCATGTCGGCGTAGCCTTTGCCCGAGGGCATCTCACGGATGATGGAGTAGTACTGGCGTGCGCTGTAGTAGGCCAGGGAGACGGTGTAGGCCAGGGCGTTCTCGTCGTTATAGGTGAGGTGGGAGGTTTCCTGGTGCGCCTCCTCGACGAGGGCTGCGACCGCGGCTGCGTCGCCGTCCCAGGTGGCCCGGAGCAGCGAATCGGAAATCTTGACCGCATTCATGACCTCATCCCATTTTGACATACGGATGGATGTCATGAACTCATCCCGGATTTCTTTGTTGGGGACAAAAACCTCGTTGGTGTTTTCCAGGAATCCCAGGTAGCCCAAATGGACCAGCAAAGTCAGGACGTCGTCCTTGACGGCAAATGTCACCATGTCGTTGGTGAAACTGTCAGACTCGATCATGACCTTATCCCCGGCCAGGAGACGGACGATGTCCCCCCTCAAGCCGTCGGTGTCCATGTCGATGTAGACTTTCAGGGCTTCGTATGTCTCGGTGCGCGTCCAGTAGTTCCCGTAGGAACGGCTGGACAGGGCGGCGACCACCGACCTGGGGTTGAACACAGAGGGCACACGGGGGAAGCTGTATCCGTCGTACCAGGCGGACATCTCGGAGAAGTCCATGCCGTAGCGGTCGCAGAGGCCACGCACTTCGTCCGCCGTGAAACCGACGAAACGGTCAAACTGCTTCGGGGAGGTCATGGAGAACTCGTTGAACATGTTCAAAGCGGAGTGCGAGCCGTATTTCTTTATGGGGAGGATGCCGGTCATGTATGCCAGGGAAATATATGGTTTGTCTTTCAGGAAATCCCGCAGGAACTCCAAGTATTCTTTCTGGGCTTTCTGGTTGTTTTGGTTTTCCCGAAAAATGCAGTCCCATTCGTCGATGATGACGACCATGCCGATGCCTGTCGCTTGATGTATGCTTTTCAAATAGTCAACAAATGTCATATCGGGATCCATGGGGACATCCGGATATGCCTTTTGGAATTCTTTCGACAGCACCTTTTCGATTCTGGATATCATTTCGCGGACAGTAGAACGGTTAATCATTTCAACCATGTTTATGAAGACTACGTTGTACTTGTTCAAATGCTGCCGGAAGGAGGGGTGATTTTCGATCTCCAGCCCCGCAAACATCCCTGCGGTGTCGTGTTCACACCCATAATATGCGCTCAGCATATTGGCCGCCATGGTTTTGCCAAAGCGGCGGGGGCGGCTGATGCAGACGAAGCAATCATTTGTATTGATGATTCTGTTAAGTTCAGCCAGCAGTCCCGACTTATCCACATAGGGGTTGTTGTTGATCGCTTTTTGAAACTGGGTGTTACCTGGGTTCAAATAAGTTCCCATCATCTATCTCCTCAAAGCGGCAACTATGCTGCAATATATGTTGCCAGGTAAGTGGCATGCACTTGCGAATCCAAAACCCATAACGACCATGCAACTAGACGGTTCAACGATACCACAAATCCCCCTTTGCGTCAATCCGGGAAATCTGTAACACTTCCCGTGCCGGGGTGTAAATAAGGGTGTAGGCATACCAATTCTGCCAGAAAAACTACCGTTCGTGCCAGAATGCACATGGGGGCGCGGATTTCTGGTATAGTGGTCAAGCGCGGGAAACTTCTGCCAGTGTTACAACGGCTGTAAAAGATTAAAACGGCTGCAACAGATTAAACGGAAGAATGCCGGCAATACAAACCAAGATTTGATGGGAACGGAGGGTTGTGATGAAAAAGGAGATGCGGGCGCTGGCGCTGGCGGCGCTGGTATGCGCCATGACGGCGGGGATGGCGATGACGGCGTTTGGGGCCCTTCTGTCCAATGTGATATTGGTGCGGTAAGCATATTTATCTTGCGTAAGTCCGAAAAAGATGGTATAATCGGCGCTAATACAGCCGAGGACAAATCGCAGCCAAAAGTTTTCGCCTAAGGGCTTGCCCGGTAAAACGGGAAAAACAAAGGGTTTGCCCTCCGGGGCGGCCCTTTGTTTCGTAAGAGGCGGGGCCGGTGGGAATGTCCATGGTTGCGGGGGTGAAGTCGTCTGCGTCAATCGGTTTCGGAAGGTGGTTTGGGCGCCCCGGTGTGGTTTTCGTAAAATTTGGCTGTTTGCAGGGGGGGCAAGGGGGCGCATGGCGGATGTCACGGTTTCGGTCCTGGCTGGGGGCGACAGCTCCCGCATGGGGGAAAACAAGGCCTTGCTGTGGTTTGACGGCAAGACCTTTTTGGCGCACCTGACCCAGGAGTTCGCCCCGCACCACCCCGTGGTGATTTCCACCAACGGCGAATACGACTATACGGGGTACCCATTTTCTAAACTCGACGACGCCTACGCCCATATCGGGGCCATGGGCGGCATATACACATCCCTCCGGGACAGCCGGACGGAGATGGTTTTCGTGGTTTCCTGCGACACGCCTGAAGTCACGGTAGATTTCCTGCGCTACCTCCTCTCTTTCGACCGGGGGGGGCTGGATGCATTGGTCCCTGTCGCGGTTGACGGGCGCATATGCCCTACGGCCGCGGTCTACAAAAAGAGCGCGCTGCCTGCCATCGAGGGGTGCATTGAATCGGGGAACTACCGGCTGCGGGACATGCTGCAGGGGATCCGCACCCAGTATATACCCCTTGGCTACACGGTGTTTCCGGACACGGTGGTGGAAAGCATCAACACACCCGAGGCATACAGGGCATTCCTGACGCGGCATCGGACATGTGCCATGGTCGCCATCTCAGGCGTAAAAAACTCCGGGAAGACCACATTGATCACCAAGCTGCTTGCGGAGCTGGGCAGGCGCGGGTACAAGGCCGCCGCCATCAAACATGACGGCCATGATTTTTCGGGGGATGTGCCGGGCACGGACAGCTACAGGTTTTTCGAGGCGGGCGCTTGTGGCACCGCGGTGTATTCCTCCACCAAATTCATGTTGCTGAAGCAAACCGCAGACGCGGATGCGGCGAAGCTGGCCGCGTTTTTCCCTGAAGCGGACGTCATACTGCTGGAAGGCCAGAAACATTCGGCCTACCCGAAGATAGAAGTGGTGCGGGGGGCGGTGTCCGGTGAGCCGGTGTGCGCCAGGGAAACTTTGCTGGCGCTGGCGTCGGACTGCTTGGAAGAGTACGGGGGCATCCCGGTTTTCCCGCCGGATGCGGTGGGGGGGATATGTGATGTCATAGAGGGGTATATGGCCTCCAAGGGATATGGCGCGGTTTCAAGTGTCGGCGTTGCAAAACGGACATAGCGGCGTCGGCGATCACTTGTATTGGTTTTAGCAAGCGCATCTCGGCCGGGGCGAGAATAGGAAAGGTTGGCCAAATGAAGAGAAGCATACCATACACGCAAGCGCAGCAGCTGATACTGGGCCTGCCTGATGTGCGTCCGGAAACGCTGACAGTGACCCTGGCGGATGCGTGTGGGCGTGTGCTGGCGGAGGACATCGTCGCTGACATACCGATCCCGCCCTTTGCCAAAAGCCCCTTTGACGGGTACGCGCTGCGCTCCGCCGACACTGCGGGCGCGACAGTGCAGGCCCCCGTGACGCTGCGCATCACGGAGGAGATCCCCGCAGGGGGAGTGCCAAAACACAAAATCACGCCTGGGTTCGCCGCAAAGATCCTGACCGGCGGGGCGATGCCCGAAGGCGCCGACTGCACCGAAAAGTACGAGGTCACCACATCCACCGACGAAACCGTCACATTTACGGCGCCTGTGAGTCCGGGCAATGTGGTCCGTATGGGCGAGGACGTGCCGGCCGGGACTGTGGTGGGGCGCCGGGGCGACGTGGTTTCCCCTGGGGCCGTGGGGATTTTTGCATCAGTGGGCCGGGACAAGGTGATGGTGTATGGGCGTCCCAAGATAGGGATCATCAGCACCGGGAACGAGCTGGTGGAGCCCGGGGACGAGCTGCCGCCGGGAAAAATCTACAGCAGCAGCGCACTCTCCCTGGCGGGGGAGCTGGCCGCGATGGGCATCGACGCCGAATCATTTGCCATAGTCCCGGATGACGCCGGGGCCATCGCGGATGCCATCCGCCGGTGTGTCGCGGGCTATGATGCGGTGATCACCACCGGCGGCGCCTCGGTGGGGGACTATGATTTCCTGCGTGAGGCGGTGAAAATGGCCGGGGCCGAGATACTCTTCTGGAAGACGAAAATCAAACCCGGGGGCACCATGCTGGCGTCGGAGATAGACCGCAAGCTGGTGCTGTCGCTGTCCGGGAACCCCGGCGCGGCCCTCACGGGACTGCTGATCATCGGCAGGCCGTACCTGCTGCGCATCGCGGGAAGGAACGAGATCTTCCCCGAAAAGGTACAGGTCCACTTGAGGGCGCCATTCACGAAAAATAGCGGCCGTTCCCGCATGTTGCGGGGGCGCCTGGAAATCGACGGGGGCAAGGCGTGGTTCGTGGAGCAAGGCTCACAGGGCAGCGGCGCGCTGTCGTCTTTCGTGGGCTGCAGCCTGCTGGCGGAGATAAAGCCGGATGAGGTACCCCTGGAGGCGGGGGCATTGGTGGAGGCGTACAGGCTGCCCAACTACTGATTCTGCGCCCGCTTGGTGATATAGGGGGGTGTTTGGAGGCACCCGGCAGGGTGGTGAGGGCAGCCGGCAGGGTGGTGAGGGCAGCCGGCAGGGTAGTGAGGGCACCCGGCAGGGTAGTGAGGGCACCCTGACCCGGTAAACCGCATTGGTGATATAGGGGATGTTTGGAAAGGATCTCGGCATGACGCGACATGTTGATGGGGAGTTGCTGACCGTGATGGACGATGGTGGAACTGTGGTGCTGAAAGTCCGCGAGACGATGGGGGAAGATGGTTCCATGGTGTTTGCGGTGGGTGGGGGCATCAGGGGGGAGGCGGCACCGGAGTTCGAGGATGAGCTGCTGACCGCATTGACCTGCGCCCCATTCGTGGAGGTGGACTTCGGTGCATTGGAACACATCAGCGCACCAGGCCTGCAGGCGCTTCTCTCTGCCCAGCGGCTCATGGACGAGGGGCGTTGCAGGTTCGCCCTGACACACCTGGGGGACGCGGTGCGGGAAACATTCGAAAAAACAGGGTTCATAGATCTGATAGAGATACGGGAGTAAATGGGGACGCAGGGGAAAGAAACGGTGGGTGACAGGCATCGAGTATGATATTGCTGCACCGACTGAACCCCGCGCAAAGTTGAGACCAATGTCAAATGCGCATTGTTTAGTTGGTGGGGTAATTGTGTGTGGGAAACGGGGGTGACATGAGCCGGTTTGTGAAACGCTGCGGGGCGAGGCCATATGAGGGCGGCCTGCCCTATATATTTGCCAGTTATTGCCATAAAGACAGGAAGCACGTGTTCCCTGTCATCGAAACGCTGGCCCGGGACGGGTACCGCATATGGTACGACGAAGGTATCGACCCCGGCAGCGAATGGCCGGAGGTCATCGCCCGCCACTTGAGCGGATCGGCCCTGTGCGTGGCGTTCGTTTCTGAAAATGCCGTCGCCTCCCACAACTGCCGCCGGGAGATCAATTTCGCGCTCCTGAAAGGCAAGCCTTTCGTGTCAGTGTTCCTGGAGAGCGTGCGGCTGTCTCCAGGGATGGAGATGCAGCTGGCGGCGAACCAGTCCATCTTTGGGTACGCCTACGAGGACAGGGCCGAGTTTTTCGACACTTTGCGGAGCGCGCCCGCCATGGCGTCATGCCTGGGGGAGGCACAGCCGGGGATCGCGGTGTCGGATCCGTCCCAATACGAAAACACGGAGGGGATGTTCGAGCCGGAAAGGAAGACATTCAGCGACGAGTGGTTTTTGTCGGGGGTGGGGGGGACATCAAGGCATGCAAGCGGGGAAGTGCCGACCGGTGCGGCATGTACGGTGGCTTCATTTGATATATCCGAGGTGACTGTGAGGCGAGGACAGGAACCAGGCGTCGGGGAACCAACGGGAGAGACTCCTACCGCATACTTGATTCACCGCAAACCGGAAGGGGATGTGCTGATCCCCGTCACCAAGGCGGAGTTCACGCTGGGGCGCAAGAGCGACTGCGATGCCGTGATCGGGGGGAACCTGGAAATCGGCAGGAAACACTTGATCATCACCGTCAAGGACGGGAAGCGCTATGCCACCGACAACCATTCCAAAAACGGCACCTGGCTCAACGGGGTACCCATGGAGGCGGATTCGGAGGTGGAGCTGCACCCGGGGGATGAGCTGCGGCTGGCGCCGTATGCAGGGGATGTGGCGGGGCCGGCAGCTCGCGATCATGGGCCGGGGCCGGTGGCAGGGTCTGTTTCATCCGATAGCGCAGGATCCGGGGACGTGCCGTATGCCGGGGATGTGTCGTATGCCGGGGACGTGCCGTATGCCGGGGACGTGCCGTATGCCGGGGATGTGCCGTATGCCGGGGACGTGCCGTATGCCGGGGACGTGCCGTATGCCGGGGACGTGTCGTGTGTGGGTTTGCCGCCGCGCCTGGGGGAGGAAGTGTTCGTGTTCTTGGAGCGGGCGCCGGCAAGCGACGTCGACGATGAGAAGACTGCTTATCGCAGTTAAGATAGTTGATGGTGGGGGATCAGATGAGAACACGTTACTGCGTACACTGCATGAATGCACTGCCCGAAGATGGCGTTTCAGTGCCGGGCGGGGGCGATGCCGGTGCCGCGACCGCCTTGGATGGGCAAGGGGGCCGCATTGGGGAAATAACCGCCGGACAACAGTTCGGCAAACAGGTCGCGACTGCCGTGGACGGGCGGGCGGGCCGCACCCCGGAACCCCTGTGTGTCTGCCCCACCTGCGGCATGCTCCAGGAAACAGAAGAGTACCCCCATCATCTCAAACCTGGGACGGTCCTCCATGGCAAATACCTCATCGGCGTCGCGCTGGGCGAGGGTGGGTTCGGCATCACCTACATCGGGCGGGACATGACGCTGGACATGCGCATCGCAGTGAAGGAGTACTACCCCAGCGGCCTGACGAACCGCAACAGCACGGCATCGTCAGAGGTGACTGTGACGGCCAGGGACCGGCGGGAACTTTTCGAAAAGGGGAAAGGGCGGTTTTTGGATGAGGCCAGGGCTTTGGCGATTTTTTCGGGGGAGCCCGGCATCGTCAACGTGCGGGATTTCTTCGAGGAGAACAATTCCGCCTACATCGTCATGGAATACCTGGACGGCATCACTTTGAAAGATTACCTGCAGCGACACGGGCCATTTGCGCCGGATGGTTTGATCGCGCTGCTGCGCCCCCTGATGGAGACGCTGGCAAAAGTACATGCCAGGGGGCTCATTCACCGGGACATTAGCCCGGACAATATCATGATGATAAGCGGCGGCACGCCTGCGGGTACCGGCATGAGCGCAAGCAGGACCGGCGGGGCGCCCACAGGTATCGGCATGACAGGGTGCGGAACCGGCGGCACGCCTGCGGGTACCGGCATGACCGGGGCCAAGTATGTCCTGAAACTGCTGGATTTCGGGGCGGCGCGGGATGTGACGGGCGGGAACGAAAAAAGCCTGTCCGTGATGCTCAAACCGGGCTATGCGCCCGAAGAGCAGTACCGCAGCAAAGGCGCACAGGGGCCTTGGACGGACATCTACGCCCTCTGCGCCACCATCTACAAATGCATCACCGGCATCACCCCGGAAGAGGCCACCCAGCGGATTGTCTATGACGATCTGAAAAGCCCCTCCCAGCTGGGCGCGGCTGTTTCCCCGGCGCTTGAAAATGCCATCATGAAAGGCTTGAGCGTCCGTGCGGAGGGGCGGTTCCAGAGAGTGGAAGAGTTGCTGGTGGCGCTGGATGCGGGGGCTGCCCAGGGCAACGGGGGCGGCGCCTTGCGGGCTGCCGGCGGGAATCGGACCCGTGGGGCTGCCCAGGGCAACGGGGGCGGAGGGGGAAAGGCAGGCCCCAAGAAGAGAAAACCCGGTGCGGGAGTCATTGCAGCAGTCATTGCCGCCGCCATCGGGGCGGTGTGCATCATAGCCGTTGCCGGGGTGGTGCTCTGGCGAGGTGTTTTTTCAGACGGGAGCATCCTGGGGACTGGGATCGCCCCGGGGGGGCGCAGTGAGACGGAGGAGGTCGCCCAGGAATCTTCCAAATCCAAATCTTCCGGGGCAACCATCGCCGAGGGGCGAAGTGAGACGGAGGATGCCATCCAGGAATCTTCCGGATCCAAGTCTTCCCAGGCAACCATCGCCGGGGAACGCTACAAACCGGACAAAACTTCCCTGAACTTATACGGGGTGGCGCTTACGGATGAAGACCTGGTGCAGATGCAACAGCTTAAGTCGGTCACCAGCCTGTCCATCAGAGACTGCACCTTGGAGAATGCAGGGGCCGGGGAGGTATTCTGGGACTATGTCACGGGACTGATCCAGCTACACTACCTGCAGCTGTCGGGCAGCCCGGACCTGCTGTCTTACGCAGTGGGAGCGGGGCGTGCGCCGGAGCTGGCAGGGTGCGCGAATCTGGAATCTCTGTATTTGAATGATTGCGGCCTGACGGACATTTCCTTTCTGGATGGCATGGGTGCTTTGTGGTGGCTGGAACTGGACGGGAACCAGGTTGCGGACATCGGCCCCCTGGCGGGGCTGACGAAACTGACGCATTTATCGCTGGAAGGGAACCAAATCGAAGACATCACCCCCCTGGCGGGGCTGACGAAACTGACGCATTTGTCGCTGGCAGGGAACCAAATCGAAGACATCGCCCCCCTGGCGGGGTTGACGGGGATAACGCATCTGTCGCTGGCAGGGAACCGGGTGGAGGATGTGGGCCCCCTGTCAGGTATGACCAAGGTCCAAGAACTCTATTTGAACGGCAACAAAATCGCCGACGTGTCCGGCATGACCAACTGCGCCGTTTTGACCCATGTGAACCTGGCGGACAACCGGATCAGCGACATCGATTTCCTGAAAAAGAGCATGGGCTCGCTGTTGGAAGCGGACGTGAGCCGCAACCAGATCGGCGACGAGACTTTCCGGACCGCATTTGGGGATATGGAGGCGCTTAGGACGCTGCTGGCAGACGGGAACCTGCTGCAGTTTGCGGATACGGCGTTTGATTTTACGTTGTCCCTGGGCGGCATGGCTGACGCCACATCTGACGATCCCCGTGCAATCAGTTTGATGCGTTTCCTCGAATCCGTGCCGGAAATCGCCGAGTATGACGAAGGTGCGAACAGGGTCACAGGTCGTCTGCATGGGCTGGACCTCGCTGCATTTCACTTGCCCGCTTTGCGCACGCTGTCCCTGGCGGACAACGAACTGGCGGGGTTTGACTTTGCGGGTATCAATAGCTCGCAGATGCCCCTTCAGAGCCTGAACCTGTCGGGGAATCGGTTGGAGGCTGCGCTGGACATACCTTTCACCACAGTATTGACCACGCTGGACCTGTCGCACAACGGGATCCAGTGGGTTTCCGGGGTATTGGAAAGCGGCGAGGGGGGGCAAGTGGCGGCGTATGCAGGGCGAGGCATCGAACTGAACCTTGGCTACAATGCACTGACGGCGCCCTTTGTCATGCTTCCGGTGAGCCTGTCCTATACGACGCTGTGGCTGGATCACAATGCACTGGATGCGGCGTCCTACGGGGCGCTGGCGTCGCTGGCAGCCACAAGCCCCAAGAGGCTCCACATCGATTTCCTGGCGGACCCAAACAACCCCAACGGCGACATGGACCTAACAGGCGTGGCGGCATCCCCATTTTCCTACATCTACCTCTATGGCACGCCGCGCGATCAGCAAGAAAAGGTGAGGGCCGGCCTACGGGGCAAGATACAGGAGATCGTGGAGTAGCGGGGGTTCAAGGGGTTTCTATGCTGCACTCGGTTGAGTCACGCAAACAGGTCTTTCATGGTGACCTGGGAACTGACCCCGCTGCTATAGGGGTTTCGCCGTAGGCCGTAGGTGGTTATGAGGGTCAGGTGCAATGCCTTGCGGGTTTTGGTCTCACCTGCGAAGGCGAAGAGCTTGTCCTGCAGCTGTTTGGCATATGCCGCATCGATCTCGAACTCCCGCAGGGAGTACTTCATCTCGCATAGGTTGATGATTTGATCCGCGCGATCTATGACCATGTCAACCTGCGCGCCATGGGTGGTGTGGTTTTGCGGGTGTGCCGGTGCGCCAGCCGGTTCCGGGGGATCTCCGGGCCCTATGGGCTCGTTTGCGTGTGTCCCGGTGGGTTTCGTTGAATGCCACGAATAGATGTTTGCCGATACTCCCAGGATACCAAGGGCGCGCCGGATCTGTTCTTCATGATTCAGGCAGACCATCTCGAATGCGTAGCCGGACCAAGCCCTATGTGCGCCGCCTATGAAACCATGGGTCCAGAAATCGGAGTCGCGGTTTTGCCCGTCTTTCAGGAAACGGTGATAAAACAACGTGAAGTGATCATTGAGCTGGTACAGCGCATCCCTGCTCTTTTTGCCGAAAGCCATATACCTGCGCAGCAGGCCACACTGCTCCAGTCCTTCCAGCGTTTCGGTGAGGCGGCCGCCGTTTGGGATGCCGGTGCGCCGAATGATCTCGTCCCTGGTCAGCCCAACCGCTTTCTGGGAGAGGGCGTTCACAACGTCCCGATGATGTTCATCCTTTCCAAACAGCGAAGCGAACAGGATGCCGTACTCTTCGGCAAGGCGGGGGTTTTCGCCGAAGCAGAGCATGTCGATGTTCTGCGCCAGGCCATACTCCGGCAGGAACATGTCCATATAGAACGGGATGCCCCCAAACACCATGTAACTTTCCAGCATCTGGTAGCGATTCATCACCACGCCCCTGCTGTGGAAAAACATCTCACATTCACGCAGGGTAAATGGCTTTAGCACCATCCGGCGGGTGACGCGGTTATACAGGCCGCCGGTGTTCCTGAAGAGCTTTTTGACGATCCAGGATGCGGCCGAACCACATGCAATCAGGAAGATCTCCTGCCTCGCCGATGCGAAGCTGTTCCAGAAATACTCCAATGCGGTAAGAAAACCTGAGCCATGGGTGTCCAGCCACGGCATCTCATCGATGAAGATCACCTTGCGGGCTGTTCCGGTATCCTGCCCTATGCAGCGTTCCAGCTGCAGGAATGCGTCGAACCAGTTGTCCGCCAAGGGGAAAGGGTCTGTGGCGAATCGGTTCAGTGCGGCGTTCCAGGCGCGAAGCTGGTCTGCCTTTTTCCCGCCAAACAGGCCGGTGCAGTAAAACGTGAACCTGTTTCGGAAGAAGGAGCGGATCAGGAATGTCTTACCCACCCTGCGGCGGCCATGCAACGCCAGGAATTCCGGCCGGCCCGAACCCACATAGGCTTCCAGGTCGCGGATCTCCCTTTCCCGGCCGATGAGGGCCATGGGATCTGACGGCGTCCGTTGGCCTGCGTATACCGCAGATCCTTCCCTCAGCAGTGCCGGAGATTCGGACGGGAAGGCCGGGAGATAACCATAAGGGATTCCCGTGGGGGCATCTTCGGAATAGTCGTCCCAGATGCGCAAGGTAGCTTCGTACATGTGATGATCTCCTTATAGAAAGCGGCTGTAAGTGGTGGTTTTTTAGTATATAAAGCCAGTATTTGCGGATACTAAGAACTCGATAAAACCATTATACCAGTTATGCGGATGGGTGTCAACGCCTAAAAAACAAAGAAATCACAATTCGTATTCGATTGTGGCGCAGTATGAGTGTGAAAAGATGAGGCGAATAAAACCGGCTGTAAGTATTGAAAAACGATAGATAAAGCCATATTTGCGGGATGCAGCAAACAGCATCGGATCGCAATACGAAAACAAAATGCATTGACAATATTTTGCCAAATCGGTATAATGGGGGCAAAGATGGGCCGCGGCGGGGGGCATGAGGGTGTGGCCTGAACATTTGGGACGGGGGTGCAGCTGTGGATGAAGAAAAGGGGATTTCCAAAGCCGTGATCGCCAGGCTGCCGAGGTATTACCGGTATCTGGGCGAGTTGATGGAAGAGGGCAGGGAGCGCATTTCGTCACAGGAGCTGAGCCAGAGGATGAAAGTGACGGCCTCCCAGATCCGTCAGGACCTGAACCATTTCGGCGGGTTCGGGCAGCAGGGCTACGGGTACAATGTACGGTTCCTCCATGAATCCATCGCAAAGATACTGGGCATCGACCGCCAGCACAACCTGATCATCATCGGCGCCGGGAACCTCGGCCAGGCCATAGCCAACTATGCGAACTTCGAGCGCGGGGGGTTCATGATCAAGGGGATGTTCGACGTGAACCCGCGTTTGATCGGCCTGGTGGTGAGGGGCGTGGAGATCCTGGGCGTGGATGACCTGGAGCGGTTCATCCGGGAACATGACGTGCAGATCGTGGCGCTTACACTCCCAAAAGCCAAGGCTGCGGAGATCGCTGACAGGGTGGTCAAGGCGGGGATCAAGGCGATATGGAACTTCGCCCACGTGGACCTGGTGGTACCCGAAGACGTGGTGGTGGAGAACGTCCACCTGTCCGAGAGCCTGATGCGCCTGTCTTACCGGGTGAGCAGCATACAGGACCAGGCCAAGGAAAGGGCCCTGCGGGAGCGGGGCGATCAGGAACGGGCGGCGAAAGAACGCTCCAAGGCCAGGCGGCTGCAGGTTTTCGAGGAGAAAAAGGCGGCGATGCGGTAGAAGACCCTGCGTACATGAAAGGGGGCGTGTCGCCCTGCGCTATCGCCACCGTGATGACCGCTGCCGGGAATGTGTACGCAGCGAATGGATGGGCGGATGATACTGGGAGTCGGTACGGACATGGTGGAAATCAGCCGTGTGGAGAAAGCCTGTGAACGAGGGGCTTTCTTTTTGCATAGCTTTACGGAAGGGGAGCGGGCGCATGTGGCGCAGTACAGTTCAGGCGAGCGGGCGCATGTGGCGCGGTATAGTTCTGGCGAGTGTCGGATGCCCGGTATGGGAAAAATGCGGGAAACGCCAACCGATGGGACCGGTGAAGGCCTTATGGCAGATGAACCCGTAGATATCGGTGAATCCGCACGAAGTACCGAATCGGCAAATCGATGTATGACGACCCTGGCGGGTGACTTCGCCGTCAAGGAGGCGGTGGCTAAGGCGCTGGGGACTGGTTTTAGGGGGTTCGGGCCCGGGGACATCGGGGTGTTGCGGGACGGACTGGGGAAACCATACGTGGAGTTGGCGGGCGGGGCCAAAGCGAGGTTGGAGGAAATCGGCGCCACAGCGGTGCATGTGTCCATCACCAACACGAAGGAATATGCGTTTGCGTTTGCGGTGGTGGAAAGGTGAGCGGAGAATTGGCCTACGATGGCATGGGGGCGTGACGTTTGTCGCCGCTGTGCATGGCGGGGGTTCATAGAATGACACGTCAAAGGGAGAAATCTAACCGGCGTGAAAGTTGCCACGGTGCATGGCGGGAGTTCATGGGGCGGCGGCGCAATCGATGGGGTGTACCGGGAAAGGGGGGAGCATGCGCATATTGGTCAGCGGACGTTTGATGAAGCAGATCGACCGTCATGCCATCGAACATACCGGCATCCCGTCCCTGGTTTTGATGGAACGGGCGGCATTGGCGGTGGCGGATGTGATAGAGAGGGGATGCGGGGCGTCTTCGCAGGATACCCCGCATGGATCAGGGCGTCGGGTGCGGTCGCGGCCGGGGAGGCGCTGCGTGGCGCCACGGCGCATCCTGGTCGCCTGCGGCAACGGGAACAATGGGGCGGACGGGATAGCGATCGCACGGATCCTGTATGGGCATGGCTACGATGTCTCGCTGTCGTATCTGGACGACAGCGCCACCCCCGCGACAAAACAGACACCCGCCCCATCTCACACCCAAGAATGGGCGCTGCAGCGGGGGATAGCGGACAAGCTGGGGATCCCGGTGGTGGGGCGGCGGGAACTGTACGATACGGGTTGGGACGTATTGGTGGATGCCGTGTTCGGGGTGGGCGTAAACAGGGAGGTCGCCGGGGATGCGGCGGAGTACCTGCATATATTGGACAAACTCCCCAGGGGCCAAACGGTGGCCGTGGACATGCCGTCGGGCATCAATGCGGACGACGGGCAGGTCATGGGGGTGGCTCTGGGTGCGGACGTGACGGTGACTTTTGGCTACGAGAAACTGGGCACGGCGCTGTTTCCGGGAAAAGGTTATGCCGGGACCGTGGTGGTGGCGGACATAGGGTTCTTTGCGGAGAAGATGCTGCAAGCCGGTGCGGATGAAGCGGTCATGCCCCAGGGACCCAGCGTATGCGGGAAGCCTTCCGGGCGGCCATCGCCCTATGGCATGGGGGAACCGCCCCGCGGCTTTGGGGCATCGGATGGGATGGTTTCCCACGTTGCACCGGCCAATGCATCCGGTTGGGGCGCGGGCATCGATCTGGCCCTGTGTATGGAACTTGCGGATTTGAGCCGTGTGCCGACCAGGCGCGCGGATGGGAACAAGGGGACATTTGGGAAGGTGCTGGTGGTGGCGGGAAGCCCCGGCATGGCCGGCGCGGCTTGCATGAGCGCGCGGGCGGCGTATAGGACCGGCGCGGGGCTGGTAAAAATATATGCGGACCCTCAAAACCGCGAAATCCTGCAGACTCTCATACCTGAGGCGATCGTGGTTACGGGGGAAGAAGGGGGTTTGGAAACTTGCGGAAGGCCTGGCGATAGGGCTGGGCATGGATCGATCGTGGTCACGGGGGAAGAAGGGGGTTTGGAAACCGCCTGCGACTGGGCGGATGTGATCGTTTGCGGCCCCGGATTGGGGCAGGGGGAATCGGCGGCAAAGAAGGTGGAGACGGTGCTGAGGCGCGCGGCCGGGAGGGCGCCTGGGACGGTTTCGGTGGTTTTGGATGCGGATGGATTGAATATTCTGGCAAAAGATGATATATTATTCCAATACATAGGTCCCCATGTGGTGATGACGCCCCATGTGGGGGAGATGGCGCGGCTGACGGGGAAATCGGTGGAAGCGCTCAAGGCGGATCCCATGGGGGCGGCCGCGGCGTTGGCGCAGAAAACCGACGCCGTGTGCGTCCTGAAAGATGCAGTCACGGTGGTGACGGGGGCACACGGGCGGCCGTACGTGAACGCAAGCGGGTCCAGCGCGCTGGCCAAGGCGGGCTCCGGTGACGTGCTGACGGGTGTGCTGGCTGGGTTGGTGGCTCTGGGGGGCGGCGGGCAGTCCACCCGCGCGTGGCATGGCGACATCGCCCGGGGGGCGGGTGCGGCGGCGGATGGCATCGGCCAAAGGGAGCACGAAGAGGATGAAGCGGCTGCGTGTGCAGCGGGCGGATCAAGCGATGATATGGCCTCCCGCCTGGCCCAAACCGCCGCACTGGGCGTGTATATACATGGGCTGGCAGGGGAAGAATTGAAAAAAGAAAAGGGCGCCCATGGCGCCATCGCCGGGGAGATCGCTGACAAGATCCCCTATGTGATGCGGCGGTGCGGACGGTGACCGCGACGTGACGGGGAGCATACAGTACGCAGTGGAATCCGCATGAAGGGATCCGCCGGCCGGCTATCGATATCATTTAGAAACGGGGGCATGGAGATATGAAAGACTATGGGCGGGCATATGCCAAGGTTTCGCTGGATGCGGTCAGGCACAACATGCTGGAGCTGCGGGGCAGGCTGCCTGCATCCACCAAATTGATGGCGGTGCTCAAATCCGACGGTTACGGCCATGGCTCTGTCCCCGTAGGCCGGGCGGTGTCACCGTTCGTGGACATGTATGGCGTCGCGCTGGCGGAAGAGGCCATCCAGCTGCGGGAACACGGCTGCGACAAGCCCATATTGATCCTGGGGATCACGCCGGAAAGCCAGTACGAGCTGCTCATCCGTTACCAGCTGTCTGCGGCGATTTTCGAGGTGGAACGCGCGAAAATGCTCTCCCGGATGGCGGTTTCGCTGGGGATGCCTTGCAGGGTACACATTGCGGTGGACACGGGCATGAGCCGGATAGGCCTGCTGCCAAACGACGCATCCATCAGGGTCGTGGAGGAGATATTCGCCCAGCCGGGGCTCCACGTAAACGGGCTGTACACGCATTTCGCCCGCGCGGACGAGCCGGACAAATCCAATGCCATGCAGCAGCTGGAACGGTTCTTGCATTTCGACAAGAAGCTGAAAGAACGGGGCATCCAGATCCCCATCGTTCATTGCGCCAACAGCGCGGCGACCATCGACATGCCGGAGAGCCACCTGGACATGGCGAGGGTGGGGATTGCCATGTATGGATGTTTGCCGGGCGACGGGATAATCCATAAAGACATAGACCTGCAGCCGGCCATGCAGGTGCGCAGCATGATTTTCTACGTCAAGACCATCGAGGCGGGGACGGCTGTGAGTTACGGGGGTACTTTCGTGGCGGACAAAACCATGACCATCGCAACCATCCCCATGGGGTATGGGGACGGGTACCCCCGCAACCTGTCAGGGGTCGGCGAAGTCATCATCCGGGGGAAACGGGCCAGGATCCTGGGTACTGTCTGCATGGACCAATTCATGGTCGACGTGACGGATATACCCGGCGCCGCGGAGGAAGACACGGTGACGCTGCTTGGCAGAAACGGCGACGAGGAAATCACCGTGGAGGAACTGGCCAAAAAGAGCGGACGGTTCCATTATGAGATCCTCTGCACCGTGGGGCGCCGGGTCCCAAGGGTCTATGAGATGGACGGCGTCATCGTGGGATCCAAGGACAGGTTCTCGGAGCGTTACGATGACCTGACGCTGTGAAAATGGGCGACGGTGCATGGGAAATGCGGGGGGATTGGCCTTGGGTGAGGCCATGGGCGCGGACCTGCGCATTGCTTATGTGGGTCATAGGGGATTGGGGAAAGGCGCGGTGCCAAACATGGCATTTGAAACGCGGGATACATCGATAGCGGGCACCACCAGGGAAGACCGGGAGCAAATCATACGGGAATCCCTTTCGTGCGGCGGGGGAGGGTGCGAGGACTGCAAAGCCTGCGGCGTATATGGGGCGGGGGACGCATTCGAGATGTACAGGGACTATATCGACGGGAAGCTGGAAATCAGGGAGATCAATGCCCGGTTTAGGGCGGGGTTCCTGCGGTGAAAAACAGTTGATTTTTCCATCCGTGTGGGGTACACTGGTGGAATGGATGATGCCTCCCAAAGTGTGGGGCGGCGTGGGTCATGCCACAAGCGGATGCCCCCATGCCAAGGAGGCGGTTCAGACAGTGGTTGCCTGAATGTTTTGCTTGAAAGGAGTAGATCATGAAGCAGCAGAAGTTTTTGGTTTGCAAGCACTGCGGGAATCTGGTGGGGGTGCTGCACGATGCGGGCGTGCCTATCATTTGCTGCGGGGAGAAGATGCAGGAACTGACGGCCAACACCACGGAAGCCAGTACGGAAAAGCACATCCCCGTGGTAACTGTGAGCGGGAACACCGTCAGCGTGAAAGTGGGCGCCGCTGCCCATCCCATGACAGATGAGCACTACATCGAGTGGGTTTACCTGCAGACCGACGAGGGCGGCCAGCGCAAAGCCCTGGCCCCGGGCAAAGCGCCGGAAGCCACATTTGCCATCGGGACGGAGAAACCACTGGCGGTGTACGCCTACTGCAACCTGCACGGGCTGTGGAAGGCCGATCTGTAATGTGCGACGGGGAGGCAAAGCTGCGTCCTGGGACAGCAGCACTCTGCGAGGCGGATTTGCTGTGGGTGGTTGCGCTGCGATGGGGCGTGCAGGATCATTGAACAAAGGAATAGCGGGCGCAGGGGGGACCTTGCGCCTGTTTGGATTCAAGGGGAAAGGATGGTGGCGAATGGGCAAGGTGTATGTGTTCCTGGCGGATGGGTTCGAGGAGATAGAGGCATTGGCTTCGGTGGATCTGCTGCGCCGGGCACAGGTCGAGGTGGTCACGGTGGGGGTCACGGGGCCTGTGGTGACCGGCTCCCACGGTGTCAGGGTGGAAGCGGACGTGGACGGGGCAGACTGGGGAAGGGACGGTGCGGGCCGGGGTTCGGATGTGTATGGAGAAGCAGGTGCGCCGGTGCGGGAGATGGGCGGAGCGGCAGGCGGGGCGACCGTCGGGGCGATAGGGGCATCAGGTGGGTCTGGTGCGCCGGGTGCGTCGGCTGAGGGTATTCCTGCCGGACATGGTTTTGGCCTGCCCCAAGACGCCGCCATGGTGATGCTGCCCGGCGGCGGCAAAGGCACAGACAACCTGATGGAAAGCGCGCTGGTGGCGGATGTGCTGGGGGAGGCCTCCCGGCGGGGGATATACATAGCGGCGATCTGCGCCGCGCCCACGGTGCTGCACAGATATGGGCTGCTGGAGGGCAGGCGGGTGACGGCATTCCCGTCGGTGCTGTGCGAACTCACCGGGGCCATCGTGGCCGGGGGGCCGGTCCAGACGGACGGCACCATCATAACCGGGCGCAGCGCAGGTGTGGCATGGGATTTCGCCCATGCGCTGGTGACGGCCATGGCGGGGAAAGAAAAGGCGGATGACACATTGGCGAAGATATATCCATGATATGCGCTTGGGCGCCATAGGAGCGCCCCGGCGGCTCGTCGTCTGGCCCGGGGGCGGCTTGCAGGCACTTTGTATATGTTCTATGTGATTATTTGACAATCACTTGACAATGTAGAGACTATGGATTATTATAGGGTGGTGTGGTCGGGGTGGCGATTCCTATTGTATTTTGACATTTGGGGAACGCAGGCCGCATAGTGTCAAAGTACTGCCCCGCCGACTAAACCTTGCGCACAGTAGAGACTGATGTCGAGCGCGCATTGTTTCGTTGATGTGGCGATAGCATTACATTTTAGAAAGAGTGGGGATTATGGGTTACAAAGTTGCCGTTTTTACGGGACCGGGCACTTTGGAGGTGCAGGAACCGGCGATGCCGGTGCCTACAGGCGACATGGTGCTGGTGAAGTTGCTGTCATGCGCACTGTGCACATTGGAACAAAGGATATACAAAGGCGCGATGCCTTATTACCCTTATGCGGGCGGCCATGAAGCCGCCGGGGTCGTGGAAAGCTGCGGCGAGCGGGTGACGATGCTGTCACCGGGGGATAAGGTCACATTGCGCCTTTTGACGAGTTGCGGGCAGTGCTATTACTGCCGCAGCGGGCACGAGAACCAGTGCGTGACCAGTTTCAAAGCGTCGAACCATGCGGGGCTAAACGGCCCAGGCGGGCTGGCGGACTACATGCTGGTGGATGCCAGGCAGGTGTACAAGGTGTCGCCGGACCTGGACATCGACTGCGCCGCATTGGCGGAGCCGCTGGCGTGCTGTGTTCACAGCGTCGGCAAAGGTCAGATCGGGCTGGGTGACGACGTGGTGGTGCTGGGGGCGGGCATCATGGGCATGTTCCATGTGATGCTGGCCAAGCGCAAGGGGGCCAGGGTCATCGTCTGCGAGGTGGACGCCGCCCGCCTGGAAAAGGCGAAAGGCCTGGGGGCGGACGTGGTGGTCAACCCCTCCGAATGTGACCCCGTGGAAAAAGTGAAGGAGCTCACCGAGGGGCGGGGGGCAAACGTGGTGTTCTGCACCGTGGCCCTTCCGGCATTGGCCGCACAGGCCATCGACATGGTGGGCAAACTGGGGCGGGTGGTGATGTACACCTCTTTCCACCCGAAGGACCCCATCGAACTGAACGAAGACAGGGTGCATTATTCCGAAATCCGCATCACGGGCTCGGTGAACCCGGACATGAGGGATTTCCACACCGCAGTGCGGCTGTTGTCCCTGGGGATCATCGATGCCGAGCCCCTCATCAGCGAACGGGTGCCTTTCGAGAAACTGGACTATGCTTTCGAGCAGTCTATAAAGCCTGGGATGTACCGGGTGGTGGTGACGCACGGGAGGTGACGCCGGTGGCGTGAACTGCGTCGGTTCGGGCGTCAAGCGGGCGGCCGCATCGGAGCGTGAGAACATAGTGCGACGCCGATGGCGTGGACCGCGTCGGTTCGGGCGTCGTACGGACAGCCGCATCTGAGCGTGAGAACATAGTGCGACGCCAATGGCGTGGACTGCGTCGGTTCGGGCGCCAAGCGGGCGGCTGCATCGGAGCGGGCGGATGTCCGCAAGATTCGGAGAGCGAGGTATATAACATATGGGAACTTTGCATCGTGTGAATCATATATTTGGGTCGGACTGCAGGACGTTCATCCTGGCCATGGACCATGGGATCAATTTCAGCGTGCTGCCGGCCATGAAGCACCCCGGAAAGATCATCCGGGAATGCGCCCTGGCAGGGGCTGACGCATTTTTGTCGAGCCCCGGGCTGTTTGGGCGGTTCACGGCCGATTTTTTGGGGAAGGGCGTCATCATGCGGGCGGACGGCGGCGTGTCACAGCTTTCCGACCGGGCGAACCCCAGCCCCATGCAGCTGGTGGTCACGCCGGAGCAGGCGCTGATCGCAGGTGCGGATGCCATCATCACCATGAGTTTCCCCGGATCCAGGTTTGAGTCGGAGGTTTTGTCCAACGCATCCCAGCTCATACAGGAGGCGCACACCTGGGGGCTCCCGGTGGTGGCCGAGGCGCTGCCCAGGGGGTTTGAAAAGGCGGAGGATGCCCGCACACCCGCAAACATCATGTTCGCGTGCCGCCAGGCGGCGGAGATGGGCGCCGACATCATCAAGACCGAGTACACCGGCGACATGGACAGCATGAAGGAACTCACGGATAGCGTGTTCGCGCCGGTGGTGATCCTGGGCGGCGGCAAGAAAGTGCCGGAGAGGCAGCTGCTCCAGGAGATCCGGGATGCGCTGGATGCTGGTGCGGCGGGGATAGCCATGGGGCGCAACATATGGGGGCACGAGAACCCGGCGAAGTACACGGCGGCCATCGCGAAGCTGATCCATGAGGATGCGAGTGTAGACGTTGCCCTGCGCGAGCTGGGTTGAACAATGTGCGACTGTTTCTCCGCGGGGCAACTGCCCTGCGCGAGCTGGGTTGAACGATGTGCGACTGTTTCTCCGCGGGGCAACTGCCCTGCGCGAGCTGGGGTGGACTGTATGATTGAGGGGGTGTTTACGTAAGAGAGGGGGCGATGTATGGAACACATCACGGGGGATGTCGGCCGCATCGGTGACGTTTGCGTGGCTTTCGGTGCGTTTGACGGGTTCCATCTGGGGCACAGGGCATGCCTGGATCTGCTGCTTTCGGTTTCGAAAACATCCGGTGTGCCTGCGGCGATTCTGAGTTTCGACCAGGACAATGTGACTGGCGATGACAAGATTCTCTCAACGGAGGCAGAAAAGGCATATTACTTGAAAGGCACGGGGCTGGACATCCTGGTTTCTTTGCCGCAGGATCTGTGGCGGCTGCCTACAGCGCAGTTCGTGGAAGATGTGCTGGTGGGGCGGTTCGGTGCGTCAGGTGGCGGCGTTGAGTTCGGTGGCGCTGCGGCAGGTGGCGACGGCGCTGTGGCAGTCGGCGCTGTAGGCGGCAGTGCATCCGATGTGAATGCTGCACCAGGCGGTTTTGTGGCCCATGGCATCCATGCCGTGGTGGCCGGGGAGGATTCCCCCTATCTGCCGGCCCTGCAGGATGCGGCAGACCGCGGCGCATTTTCGCTGCACGTCTGTAAGACTGTCCGTGCTGGGGGGGAACCCATCACCAGCAACAGGGTGATACAGGCCATCGAAAGCGACGACATGCCGACGGCCATCGCCATGTTGGGGCACCCCTACCTGATCCAGGGAGAGGTAGTCTACGGGAAGCAGCTGGGGCGCACGGTGGGGCTGCCCACAGCCAACATTTCTTTCATTTCCAACAAACTACTGCCTGCGGACGGTATATATGGCACCATATCGGACATGGACGGCAAGAGGATGCGGGGCATCGCCAACATCGGCCTGCGCCCCACCGTGGACAACTTTGCCTACAGGACCGTGGAGAACTTCATATTTGACTTCGACGGGGACATCTACGGAAAGACCGTTTCATTGGAAAACTACCTGAAAGTGCGGGGCGTGCGCAAGTTCAAAGACTTGGCGGAAGTGAAGCTGCAGGTGAACCTGGACTCCGAAGTGGTGGTGGCACATTTTGACAAGGAGGGGATCAGCTGAGGGGGGACTAGACCGGGTAGGCAGCGTGGGCATATGTCATGGGGCAGGGGCGCACTGGGTTGTCAAGCATCAGACCGGCTGAGCTTGCCCTGATGGAAGCGGGGCGGCAGGAGCGGGGAGTGGCAGATATATCGCTCAGCCGACTAAACCTTGCGCAAAGTTGAGACGCAACGTCGAACGCGCATTGTTTGGTTGGTGGGGCGATACCGTGGCAGTGGTCAACACAAGTCGTAGTGTAAGTGTGTAGGTGTCGTGTGTTTTCAAACGAGAAAGGAGTTGAATCAACATGGCAGAGAACCAAGGCAACAAAATCGGTCTACTTGACACAACGACCATATTGGTCGGCGGCATGATCGGCAGTGCCATCTTCTCGCTGTCCGGCGTCACCCTGGGCAATGCCGGCCCCGCAGCCATCCTCTCTTGGGTCGTGGCCGGCCTCATCCTGCTGGCCTACGGGCTGATCTGTGCGGAGCTGTGTTCCGCCTACCCCAACTCCGGCGGTGTGTTCATGTTCCCCGCCAAGACATTCGCCAAAGGCGGCAAGGAAGGGAAGCTGTTCGGCTGGATCACCGCTTGGGCATACCTCTTTGGCTGCGTGGGTGGTATGGTGTTCTCCGCATCCTATGTGGCCACTTACATGGGTATCGCCATCCCGGCGTTCCAGATCCCCGGCGACCCCTATATGTCGCCGCTGCCTGCTGTGGCCATCACCATCGGCGTGCTGACCGTGCTGATTTGCGGCATACTGAATGTGTTCCAGATCGGAACCACCGGCAAAGTCAACACCGTCCTGACCATCCTGCTGGCCGCTACCATGATCATTTTCGTGATCACGGCATTTGTCGCCCGCACACCTGATGGCGCCGTTGCATTCAACGGAGGCAATTTCTCCCCATTCTTTGCAGGCAACCAAGGCGGTACCGGGTTCTTCACCGCCATACCCGTGGCCATGCTGGCCTATGGGTCTATAGTCGCCGCGGCGTTCATGGTGGGTGAGATCAAAGACCCGAACAAAACCATCCCCACGGCCATGGGTATCGCCATGGCCATCACCATCGGCCTGTATGTGCTGGTCATGATCGCCACGGTGGGCCTGATCTCCATTGACACGCTGAATGCGACCCACATGACCTATACGCCCCAGTTCGGCGCCGCATGGATGACGCTGGGACACATCACATGGCTGCCCAAGCTGGTGGCGTTTGCCGCCGTGCTGGGGCTTTTGACCACGGCGCTGGTGCTGGTGATCCTGGCGGCCAGGACGCTGCAGGCGGCGGCGCTTTCGGGCGTTATCCCCAAAAGGTTCGCCGAAACCAACAAAAACGGGATTCCGCTGTTTGCCACCATCGTGGTGACGGTCATCGGCGTGATTTTCGTGGCGTTCCCGACCCTCACACCATTTATCATCAACTTCGGTGGCTTGAGCAACGCACTGGTGGTGGCCATCCTGTGCTACACGGTGCTGGAAGTCCGCAAACAAGGAAAGAATACCGCATTCAAGGCGCCCGGAGGCAGTTTCCTGCCGATCCTGGTGATGGTGATCCTGGTGGTCTGCTACCTCATCGGCATCTATGGCGATGTGGTGGGCGGTACTTACGATGTAATCCAGTTGATAGTGATCACCATAGTTTACTACATCATTGGGCTGGGGATATACTTCTTGGGCGGCAAAAAGTGAACGGTTCCCAATTCCCATGAATTGAGATAAGTGTCGGAAGACCATGTGACGGACGGCTTCGCCCGAAGGGGGACACCCGCCGGGCGGGGCCGTTTTCCGGGAACCCTGCGTGGTGGGGCAATGCAAGCAAGCGCTGCGGGGGTAAAGCGCCGGGCGGGGCCGTTTTCCGGGAACGCATTGGTGGCGTTATGGGAGCAAACTACAGACGAGGAGGATCTACGCTATGCAAATGGGAGCAACCGTTTTGGTGGTGATGGCATTGTATCTGGTGCTGATGCTGTGCCTGGGGTTTTTCTTCAAGAGCAAAGTGAAGACATTTGACGATTTCATCCTGGGCGGGCAGAACCTGCCCTGGTTCGTGATTTCCATGACCATGCTGGCCACTTTGGCCAATGCCCAGCAGACGCTGGGGATCGCCGGAAACACATACCTGTTCGGGTTCTCGGTGATGATCTGGTTTTTCCTGTTCGTGAACATGTTCATCTACCCCATCATCGTGCGCCTGGGCACCCGGTACCGCGCGCTGAATTTCTCCACCATCGTGGACCTGGCGGAGGAGAGGTTCAAGGGCAGCGCCCGCCTGACGGTGCTGCTGTCCATCTGGCAGGTGGCCTGGGCGCTGTTTAGCACGGGGATCTGCCTCTTCGGCGGCGCAGTGCTGATCCAGACGGTGTTCGGCGTGAGCATGTGGGCGGCGCTCCTCATCGTGGCGGTGGTGACGGTTTTCTACTGCATCATGGGCGGGCTGAACGCGGTGGTGTTCACGGACCTGGTGCAGTGGCTGATCATCGTGGTGGGCACCGCGATCCTGATCCCGGCGATGTATGCGAAGTATGGCTCGTTTTCCCAGTATTTTTCCAGCCTTCTGGGCCCGGACGGCATGGCCCCGGTGGCCGGCGCCCAGCTATGGCCGGGGTTCACCGACCTGTTCACCGTACCCATGCCCATGATCGCGCTGTTTGCCATGGGCATCGCGGGGTCCCTGTGGATCCCCATCGACCTGGGGTTCATGCAGAGGATGCTGGCGGCTAAGAACACCCGCCACGGGCGCCTCGCCGCCCTGATGTTCCTGGTCATCGTGACCATCTGGGCGACGCTGATGGTGGCCATGGGCCTCTATGCCCGTCAGCTTTTCCCTGACATCCAAAACACCGACACCGCAATCATCCTGGTGGCCCAGGCGGCGCTGCCATCCATCGGCGTGGCCCTCTTCGTGACGGCCATAGCGGCGGCGGTGATGAGCACGGTTTCCACATATCTGAACGCCGGAGCGGCGATCCTGGCCAAGAACATCTACAAACGGTTCGTCAAGCCCCAGGCGTCGGATGGGGAGCTCATCCGGGTGGCGCAGGTATGCGTCGCGCTCATCGCGGTGGGCGCACTGGCATTTGCGCCCATGGTGGCAAACGGCGGCGTGTTCGCCACGGCGGTGACCATCCAGATGGTGATCTGCGCATCCCTGACGCCCATGATCATCATGGCCACCCTGTGGAAGAGGATGTCCGAGCGGGCGTCCTTCTGGGGTAGCATCGTAAGCGGCGTCCTGATGCTGGCCATCGTCATGAAGGCGGGGGGCGGCAGCGCGGTGTTCACAGGCGCGGGGATAGGCCCGGTGCCGGCGATCTTCATCGGGCTGGCGGTATCCATCGTCATCTATGTGGCGGGCAGCCTGGCCACGCCCTATGACCCGTCCAAGGTGGGGCAGAAGTTCCTGGACCTCTTTGACGGGAAGGTGGAGCTGGAGAAGGTGAAGAACACGGACCTCATCGTCATCGGGGTGTGCGTGGTGCTGATGGCCATCTTCACATTCGCCAAGGGCGCCGAGAAAGTGCGGACCGCGTTCCCGCCACTGGCGGGCATCGGCGGGTTCCTGACGGATGCGTACTTCGTGCTGGCTGCACTGGCGGTGTTCGTCATCTGCGTGGTGGTGCTGGTGAAGTCCATCGGCTGGGTGAAAGAACTGAACGCATCGAAAAAGGACGAGAAATAGAGGGCATTCGTGTGAAAGAACCACGCCACTTCTTTCATCACTATTTGTGCCGCAGCGTCAGCGGTGGAATGGGGGTTGAAATGGCAGGCGTCTTTGGTGGAGCGGGGGAGGGTGCATGGCGAAACGTGTGTTGGTGACATTGCCGGGGTTTGACACAAAGAGCAAGGAAGCGTATGACTTCATGGTGGCGCAGGGGTTCGAGGTGGTGGTGACAGCACAGGAGGAGCCATATACCGCCAAGCAGCTGCAGGCGGTGATCGGTGCCTTCGACGCCGCCATCGTGGACTGCGAGGTCATGGATGAAGCGGTGTTCGCGGCGGC
>JAISUG010000070.1 GCA_031272185.1 Lachnospiraceae bacterium | reverse complement strand
CGATCGTCACATGCATGGCGGTTTCCTTGGCGTCATGCAGTCGCCTGTCGGGCGGTGGTTCCGGCAGCGCCATCAAAATCGGTGGCATCGGCCCCGTGACCGGCGGCGCGGCGGTGTATGGCAGCGCCGTGAAGCAAGGCGCCCAGATAGCCGTGGATGAGATCAATGCCGCGGGCGGAATCAATGGCCTGACCATTGAGTACCAGTTCCAGGATGACGAGCACGACCCGGAGAAAGCGGTGAACGCGTACAACCAGCTAAAAGACTGGGGGATGCAGGTACTCATGGGGACCGTCACGTCCATCCCCTGCATCGCCGTGGCGGACAAGACCAAAGCTGACAATATGTACCAGATCACGCCATCCGGCTCTGCCGTGGACTGCGTGCAGTATGACAATGCCTTCAGGGTGTGCTATTCCGACCCGAACCAGGGGACAGCTTCTGCAGCATACATCGGGCAGAACAAGCTGGCCACCAAGGTCGCTGTGATCTATGACAGCTCCGACGTGTATTCCAGCGGCATATACGAGACGTTTGTGGCTGAGGCGCCCAGCCAGGGGATCGAAATCGTGGCAGAAGAGGCGTTCACCACCGATACCAAGACGGATTTCACCGTGCAGATCCAGAAAGCCCAGGAAGCCGGCGCCGAGCTGGTGTTCCTGCCCATCTATTACACGGAAGCTTCCCTGATCCTGACCCAGGCCAACCGCGCGGGCTATGCGCCGCTATTCTTCGGCGTGGACGGGCTGGATGGCATCCTCACCGTAGAGAACTTCGACACTTCACTGGCCGAGGGCGTGATGCTCCTGACCCCCTTTGCGGCAGATGCGACGGACGAACTGACGAAGAGTTTCGTGGCCAGCTACCAGGCCGCTTACGGGGAGATCCCCAACCAGTTCGCGGCGGATGCCTATGATGCCATCTACATCATCAAGGCGGCGGCGGAGAAGGGCGGCGTGACGGCCGGCATGAGCGTCTCCGAGATCTGCGAGGCCATGAAAGGTGCCATGACCCAGATAGAGCTGGACGGCGTCACCGGGGAAGACATGACCTGGACCGCCCAGGGCGAGCCTGGCAAGGCCCCCAAAGCCGTGAAGATCGAAGGCGGCGTGTACGTGGCGATGTAATTTGTGATTGCCATCCATGCGTCATTGGGAGCAACCTTCGCCAGCGTGGTGGCATCCAACCAAGATCATTGTGCATGCATATAGGGACACTTGCTGTTTTCCCTGTTTTCGCAGCTTGCAGTGTGGTCGTGGTTCTGGCGAGCCACCTGAATCCGGTGACCAAACGGGCACCCGGCGTGAAACCGCCGGGTGTTTTGCTAATTATTGTAACTGATGCCGGGTGTTTTGGCGTTTTGCTGATTATTGAAACTGCCGAAAGTATGCCATTTATCGCCGAGATATTTGCTGTTTATCGCCGAGATATTTGCTGTTTATCGCAGAGAGATCTGCTGTTTATCGCAGAGGGATCTGCTGTTTATCGCCGAGTGAAATGACATATATTGTAAATTTGTTTTAAATATTACCTCTTTATTTTTTTTCAATTATGTGGTATAATATGCATCAGTGAAACGTGCGGTTCGCATGGCGTGGCGTAAGTCTTGTTTCGGCGACCCGGCGTTTTTCATATACCCCGACCATGGCAACAGGCGCTTTAAAATACCCAAGTGCTTGGCACGGAATAGTTCGACGTGGGGGAAGTTGGCTGGGAAAGACACAGGAGGTAAGCGATGTTTTCGGTTGGAGACACGGTGATTTACGGGAACAAAGGGATCTGCCGACTGGTGGGTACGCAAACCATGGCCACGGGCCACGGCGCGGGCGATGGCGCCGATGAGCGCATGTATTACGTGCTGCGCCCCGTGTTTGACGAGGGTTCCACCATCTACACACCCATGGGCAACGAGAAAACCGAGAGCCGCATGCGCCGGGTGCTTTCCGCGGAGGAAATCCACGGCCTGATCCGTGAGATGCCACGTGAGGAGACCATCTGGATTGAGGACCAGAAAGAACGCAAGGAGCGCTATAAGAAGATCCTTGCGGAAAACGACCGGCTGTCGCTGGTGCGCCTGATCAAGACCATATACCTGCATGGCATGGACCTGCGCAACAAAGGGCGCAAGCTCCATGTGGCAGACGAGCAGTTCATGAAAGACGCCGAGAAGATCCTCTACGACGAGTTCGCCCACGTGCTGGGCATCGCCAGGAGCGAGGTGCTGCCATACATCCTGGGGGAGATCGGTGTGGAGTAAACGCCGTGTCCTCATGCAAAGCGGGCGGGCGCACGGGGCGGGGCAGGAGCCGAACCCTCATGCAAAGTGGGCGGGCGCACGGGGCGGGGCAGGAGCCGAACCCTCATGCAAAGCGGGCAGGCGCACGGGGCGGGGCAGGAGCCGAACCCTCATGCAAAGTGGGCGGGCGCACGGGGCGGGGCAGGAGCCGAACCCTCATGCAAAGTGGGCGGGTACCCGGGGCGGAGCAAGCGCCGCACCCTCATGCAAAGATGGGCGGGCGCAAGGGGCGGAGCGAGCACTGTGCCCTCATGCAAAGTGGGCAGGCAATCGGAGAACCGAAAGCCGCCCATTTTTTGATTGAAAATTTTATTGTATCGTTTTTGGTCATGTGATATAATTTTCGAAACGCAACCAGAAAAGCTTGCAAAGGGGATGGGCATGAGTTTTATTTCGTATTTTATCAATGGGCTGAGTCTGGGGAGCGTGTATGCGCTCATCGCACTGGGGTACACCATGGTGTACGGCATTGCGAAGATGCTGAATTTCGCCCATGGGGACGTGATCATGGTGGGGTGCTATGTGGTGTTCGTCACCGTCATCAACCTGCACCTGCCGGTGCCTGTGGGGATACTCCTGTCCATACTGATCTGCACCGCACTGGGCGTCACCGTGGAGCGGGTGGCGTACAAGCCCCTGCGGGGTGCGTCGTCCCTGGCGGTGCTCATCACCGCCATCGGCGTGAGCTACCTCCTCCAGAACATCGCCCTGCTGATCTTCGGCGCGAACATGAAGACGTTCACATCGGTGGTGTCCATCCCGCCCCTGAAGCTGGCGGGCGGGCGGCTGAATATCACCGGCGAGGCCCTGGTCACGGTGGCCTCATGCGTAGTCATCATGGTGGGGCTGACGGCGTTCATCAAGAAATCCAAGGCGGGGCAGGCCATGCTGGCGGTGTCCGAGGACAAGGGCGCGGCGCAGCTCATGGGCATCAACGTTAATGGCACCATCGCGCTGACGTTCGCCATCGGTTCCGCGCTGGCGGCGGTGGCGGGGATACTGCTCTGCTCCACCTACCCGTCCCTGACGCCTTACACCGGCGCAATGCCTGGGATCAAGGCTTTCGTGGCGGCGGTGTTCGGCGGAATCGGCTCCATACCGGGGGCTTTCGTGGGGGGGCTGCTGCTGGGCGTCATCGAAAACCTGAGCAAGGCGTACATCTCATCCCAGATGGCGGACGCCATCGTGTTCGCGGTGCTGATCATCGTGCTGCTGGTGAAGCCCACCGGGATACTGGGACGCCAGATACATGAGAAAGTGTGAATGGCATACCTTTCGAAAGGGCCAGATGGACAAAGACAACTGGGACAAAGACAACATGGACAAAGACAACAGGGACAAAGACAACATGGACAAAGACAACATGGACAAAGACAACAGGGACAAGGGGAACATGGACAAAGACAGGAAAGATCATTTGGGAAACAACACGTTCCGGTCAGGGCTCATCACCTATGGCCTGGTCGTCGGGCTGTACGTGGTGATGCAGGTCCTGATGCGCCTGGGCGCGGTGCCGTCGCTGATACAGGGGATGCTGGTGCCGCTGTGCATGTATGTGGTGCTGGCGGTGTCGCTGAACCTGACGGTGGGCATACTGGGTGAGCTGAGCCTGGGCCATGCGGGGTTCATGTGCGTGGGCGCTTTCGCCAGCGCGGTGTTCTCATTGACCCTGGTGGACAGCCCCATGCCGGCCCCGGTGCGGTTCGCGCTGGCGATACTGGTGGGGGCCCTGGCGGCGGCCCTGTTCGGCATGGTGGTGGGGATCCCGGTGCTGCGGCTGCGGGGGGACTACCTGGCCATCGTCACATTGGCTTTCGGCGAGATCGTCAAAAACGTCATCAACGTGGTCTATCTGGGGTTCGATTCCGGCGGCTTCCATATCTCACTCAAAAACTCCGCATCCCTTCACCTGGCGGAGGGGGGCAGGGTCTTCATCAACGGCGCCCAGGGGCTCAAAGGCACGCCCCAGGATTCCGGGTTCACAGCCGGGTTCATCCTGGTGATGCTGACCCTGGCCATCGTGCTGAACCTGGTGCACTCACGCAGCGGGCGGGCCATCATGGCCATCCGCGACAACCGCATCGCCGCAGAGTCCATCGGCATCAACGTGACCAAGTACAAGCTCATGGCGTTCACCATCTCCGCCGCATTGGCGGGGACCGCGGGGGCGCTGTATTCCCATAATTTCAACCCATTGGCCGCCACGCCGAAGAATTTCGGGTACAACCAGTCCATCATGATCCTGGTGTTCGTGGTGCTGGGCGGCATCGGCAACATCCGGGGGTCTGTAATCGCGGCGCTGGTGCTGACGTTGCTGCCGGAGCTGTTGCGGGGGCTTAGCGATTACCGCATGCTGATCTACGCCATCATCCTCATCGTGATGATGATATTCAACTGGTCGCCTTCCCTGGTGGCGTGGAGGGAGCGATACCTGCCGCGCAACCTGTTCGGCGGCGGCGCGCACGACGGAAAGGGGGCCTGACATGGCATTGCTGGACATTGGCAGGCTGTCCATCTCTTTCGGGGGGCTGCGGGCGGTGGATGATTTCAACGTGAAGATCGAAAAGGGCCAGCTCTACGGGCTCATCGGCCCCAACGGCGCAGGGAAGACCACGGTGTTCAACCTCCTTACCGGCGTCTACAAACCCAACTCCGGGAAGATCTTGCTGGACGGCAAGGACATCACCGGGAAGAGGACCATCGACATCAACCGGGAGGGCATCGCTCGCACGTTTCAGAACATCCGACTGTTCAAGGACCTGACGGTCCTGGACAATGTGAAAGCCGGCCTGCACAACCACTACCCTTACAGCACGTTGGCCGGGATCCTGCGACTTCCCGTGTACCGGCGCAGGGAGCGGGAGATGGACGCGCGGGCCATGGAACTGCTGCGGGTGTTCGACCTGGACGCCCAGGCCGGCCTGAAAGCGTCGAACCTCCCCTATGGGAAACAGAGGAAACTGGAAATCGCCAGGGCATTGGCCACACAGCCGAAACTCCTGCTCCTGGACGAGCCTGCGGCGGGGATGAACCCCAACGAGACAGCGGAGTTGATGGAAACCATCCGTTTCGTGCGCAGGGAGTTCGACATGACGATCCTGCTCATCGAGCATGACATGCACCTGGTGGCGGGGATATGCGAGGAGCTGACCGTGCTGGACTTCGGGCAGATCATCGCCCAGGGGGAGACGGGGAAGGTGCTGCGGGACCCGGAGGTGATCAAGGCATACCTGGGGGAAGGGTGACTCAATGCGGGCGCCGCCCGATGTGCGGACGTTCTTGGCAGACGCAGATTGCCCATACCCGGCGGCGACGGGTGGCAAATGCGCAGTTGGGATCTGGCCGGCGCAAACGGCTGAAGGCCTGCTGATGTTTTTGACGGGTGTCAGATACATTATTGCGGCCGCATATGGAGAGGGATGACATGGCGATACTGGAGATAGAAGACTTGGAAGTGCATTATGGCATGATCAAGGCATTGAAAGGGATTTCCTTCCAGGTGGAGGAGGGCTCCATCGTGGCCCTCATCGGCGCCAATGGCGCAGGCAAGACCACCACGCTCCATGCCATCACGGGACTGGTGCCAAGCTCCTCGGGGCGGATACGCCTGGGTGGGCACGACATCACGAAGACGCCTGGGTACAAAACCGTGGAGATGGGCATGGCCCACGTGCCTGAGGGGAGGCGCGTGTTTTCACAGCTGACCGTGTACGAGAACCTGAAGCTGGGGGCGTACACCCGCAAAAACAAACAGGAAGTGGCGGCGTCGCTGGAGATGGTTTACGGGCGGTTCCCGAGGCTTAAAGAGCGGCGCAACCAGCCTGCGGGTACGCTTTCCGGCGGCGAGCAGCAGATGCTGGCCATGGGGCGCTCCCTCATGAGCCACCCTCGGATCATAGTCATGGACGAGCCTTCCATGGGGCTGTCGCCCATCTACGTGAACGAGATATTTGACATCATAGCCCAAATCCACCGGGAGGGCACCACGGTGCTTCTGGTGGAGCAGAACGCGAAGAAGGCCCTGTCCATCGCGGACCAGGCATATGTGCTGGAAACAGGGAGCATCGTGCTGAGCGGGGATGCGAAAGAACTCATGGACAATGAGGACGTGAAGCGGGCGTACCTAAGCGAGTGAGCCAAGTGTCCACAGGGCGCCATTGCGGGCCACTGTGACCCGACGGCAATCCGTCGCATGTAAGTGGGTTGCTTCGCCGCGACGGCCGCCTTGGGGAGAGGTTGCTTCGCCGCGACGGCCGCTTGGGGAGTATTTGGGGAGTATTTAGGGAGGGTTTTATGAGACTCACATTTATCGGGGCCGACCACGAGGTGACGGGGAGCTGCCATTTCCTGGAAGTCGGGGACACGAAGCTGGTGGTGGACTATGGGATGGAACAGGGGCAGAACCTCTTTGAAAATGCGCCATTGCCTGTGGCGCCATCCGAGCTGGATGCCTGCCTGCTGACCCATGCCCACATCGACCATGCGGGCCTGCTCCCCCTGCTCTACGCCAGGGGGTTCCGGGGGCGGGTGATCACCACCGCGGCCACGGGGGCGCTTTGCAACATCATGCTCAAAGACAGCGCCCACATCCAGGAGATGGAAGCGGAGTGGAAGAACCGCAAGGCGGTGCGGGCGGGGGGCGAAGTCGCCGAACCGCTGTATACCATGGAAGACGCCGAAAAGGTGTTGGGGCTGTTCGAAACCTATGATTACCACCGTGATATCCCCATCAGCGAATCCGTGAGCGCGCGGCTCATCGATGCCGGGCACCTGCTGGGGTCGGCCAGCATCGAGGTGACATGCACCCAGGGCGGGCAGACACGCAAGGTAGTTTTTTCCGGGGACATCGGCAATTCGGACAAACCCCTCATAAGGAATCCGGAGTACATCACCGACGCTGACTATGTGGTGATGGAGTGCACCTACGGGGACAGGCTCCATGAACGGGGCACGGATCACTTGTCCGACATATCCAGGATCATCCAGGAGACCCTGGACCGGGGGGGCAATGTGGTCATACCCGCATTCGCGGTGGGGCGCACCCAGGAGCTTTTGTACTTTATCCGCAGGATCAAGGAGGAGGGCATGATCCGCGGGCATGATGGGTTCCCCGTGGTGGTGGACAGCCCCCTGGCGGTGGAGGCGACCCATGTGTTCTCGGAGAACCTGCTGTATTGCTATGACGACGAGACAAAGGCGCTGGTGGAGCGGGGGGTGAACCCCATTGATTTCCCCGGTCTGACACTTTCCGTCACCACGGAAGATTCCAAACAGATCAATTTCGACACGACCCCCAAGGTCATCATCTCCGCTTCGGGGATGTGCGACGCGGGGCGGATACGCCACCACCTGAAGCACAACCTGTGGCGGGCGCAAAGCTGCGTGGTGTTCGCGGGGTTCCAGGCGGTGGGTACGCTGGGAAGGCTCCTCACCGACGGCGCGGACGAGGTGAAGATCTTCGGCGAGAGCATCAGCGTGGAGGCGAAGATCGAGCAGCTGCCGGCGATGAGCTCCCATGCGGACAGGGATGGGCTTCTGAGGTGGATCGGCGCGTTCGGGGGCGGCGATGGGACCGAACCGTCGCCGGATCGACCTGGGACGCGCGAGGAACCCCAAGGGGGGCGCGCCCCCCGGAAAGTCTTCGCCGTCCATGGGGACGACGAGGTGTGCGACGCATTTTGCGACCTGGTGAAAGCGGAGTACGGGTTCGACGCCCAGGCGCCTTTCTCCGGTTCCGTGTTTGACCTGGTTTCCGGCGAGTGGGTGACCCTGACCGAGCCGGTGCTCACGGAGAAATACAGGGCGGCCGGAGAGGCTGCTGCCCAGGCTGCTGCCCTTTCCGCCCCATCCGGTGGCAAACCGGGTGAATCCGGCGTGAAACCGAAGGTTTCCGGCAAGGCGGCAGCCCCCGGGAAAGCAGGCGCGCCGGATGCGGCCCGGGGCGCAAAAGCCGTGGCGCCGGTTGCGGGCAAAGGGGACGGGGCCGCAGGGGGGGATGCTGCCCACAGGGGCGCGGCGGAGGGTGCATCGACCGGTGGCGCGGGGGCGAAACCCGGTGGCGCGCCCACAGCGCCTGCGCTGGTCGCCAGGGCCAATGCGGCACGCCGGGCTTCGGTGGTGTACGCCCGCCTGCTGGCGGCGGCGCAGCGGCTGCAGTCGGTGGCGGCCAAGCAGGAGGGCGGCGCGAACAAGGACCTGGCGAAGTTCGCCGACCAGATCAATGCACTGTGCGAGAAGTGGGAGTGATGGCCCGGCAGGCCGCCCGCCGATGGTTCCTGGCCCGAACAGGGGGCGCACCGTGTCGGGGGCGATGGCAGCAGGTGGCACTGAGGCGGCGTGATGTTTGAGGGCTGCATGGATGGTCCGCAGGAAGATGTGGTGGTTGAGGGGTGCATGTGTGGATGGCAGGAAGATGCGGTGTTTGAGGGCTGCGTGGATGACCTGCAGGAAGATGTAGTGGTTGAGGGTTGCATGGATGGTCCGCAGGAAGATGTGGTGGTTGGTGCTGGGCATATGTGCCGTGGGCGTGGTTTGCACGTTCCTTTCTGACATGTATGTCCAGGGGCGGCTGGGACGGGGCGGCGTGGGTGGCGGCTCCGGGTCCGGGTATTTGGGTTCGCCCGGGGAGTCCGTGGCGCAAGGTGCGCCGGAGGCGGGGGACGGGCGCTTGTACGGGGCGGCCGTCCTGCCTGCCCCGACCGGCGCTGCGCCTGTGCCGGTG
>JAISUG010000062.1 GCA_031272185.1 Lachnospiraceae bacterium | reverse complement strand
ACTTTTTTATGCCTTTTTGAAAAGTGGCTTGGAATAAGGGTTTGAGGGGGGTGTGCAATGCACACAGCAAAAAGGCAACCGTCAAATTGTATCAAAGACGCCATCTTTATAGACGATGGGTTTTCTGGCGTTTCGTATGACAGGCCCGCGTGGCAGGAAATGATGACCGAGGTCGAAGCGGGCAACGTAGCCGTTATCATCGTCAAGACTCTCGACCGCATGGGCAGGAATTATCTGCAAACGGGCTTGTACCGCGAGCGTTTCCGCGAAAAAGGCGTCCGGCTCATCAGTATGCAGGAAGGTCACGACAGCGACAACGGCGACGACGACTTGCTGCCGATACGCGAAATAATGAGCGAATGGTACGCCCGCGACACTTCCCGCAAGGTGCGGACTGTCCTCCACGCCAAGGGCAGAAGCGGCAAGCACATGACCAACGCCGCCGCCTACGGCTACAAAAAATCTCCCGAAGATAAAAACCTCTGGCTTGTGGACGACGAAGCCGCCAATGTGGTCAGACGCATATTCCAGATGACGATTGACGGCAAGGGGCCGTATCAAATCGCCCGGACGTTTACTGACGAAAAGATACTCCGCCCCTCGGCGTACATTGCGCTCCGCGACGGCTACGAAATCGCCGACCCCGATGACCAGTATAACTGGATGGGCTTGACGATAAAGAATATTCTCAGCAGGCGCGAATACTGCGGCGATACCGTCAACTTCCGCTCACGCAAAGAGTCTTTCAAGTCAAAAAAGACGCTCCGCAATCCCGAAAACGAATGGCAGATTTTCACGGACACGCAAGAGCCGGTCGTCTCCCGCGAGATATGGGAGACGGCGCAGAAGTGCCGCGTAGTAAGACGCCGCCTGACATCAACCGGAGAGCCGAACCCGCTGACGGGTCTTGTCTACTGCGGGGACTGCGGCAGCCGGATGTGGGGCCATCGCGGCAAGCTCGCGTATAAATACCCTTCGCAGGACAGTTACGCCTGCAACCAGTATTCGCAGTACCCGCCGAAATGCACGATGCACTACATCACAACGGCGAACCTGCGGGCGATTGCCCTGGAGGCGATACGTGCCGTCAGCGGCTTTGTAAAAGATAATGAAGCCGAGTTTATCCGGCTCGTGCGCGAGGAATCGGAGAGCCAGACAGCCGAGGGCGTAAAAGAGAGCAAGCGCAGACTCGACCGGAGCAAGAGGCGCGCCGGCGAACTGGACAAGCTGATAAAGCAAATCTACGAGGATAAAGTCGGCGGCTCGCTTTCCGCGAAACGCTTTGACATCTTATCGCGCGAGTATGAAGCGGAGCAAGAGAATCTTGAAGCCGAAATCGCGGCGCTTGAAACCTCCCTTAACGAATACGCCGAGGACACGACCAAGGCGGAGCGGTTTATCGAAATCGTCCGCAAGTACACGGACTTCTCGGAACTGACTGCCCCCATGCTGAACGAATACATTGATAAGATTTATGTATTCGAGGCGGAGAAAATCAATAACCGCCGCAAACAGCGCGTCGAAGTATTTCTGAACTTCATCGGGAAGTTCACCGTCCCGGCAGACGGCGAACCGGCAGAGGACGAGCCCTTCGACCCCGTGGAACACCGCAGGAAAATTCAGCGCGACAGTTACTATCGCCGCCGCGACGAAATCCTCGCCAAGAAAGCGGCGCAGCGGGAGCAGGCGAAAGCTGAAAAGCTGGCGGCAATGCCCGTCAAAACGCCGGAGGAAATCGCCGCCGAGGAAGCGGCGCGGAAAGAACACCGCCGCGAGTATCAGCGTAATTACCAGCGTGAGTGGCAGAGGAAAAAACGCGCTGAACGCACCGCAGAAAAAGCAACAGTATAACAACCGGATATGAACCACCGCTAAGGCGGCTTACGAGAAATCGCAAGCCGCCTTTCGCATCCCCAAAAATCTGAAACGCGATAAATCTCGACGGTACGTTAGCCCCGCAGGGGCGCAGCAGCGGGCTTGCCCGCTTAACCCGACGCCGTAGCGTCGGGCGGGTCATAGGGCAGCGCCCTATCAAGCAAGAACCGACAAAAATTGCGCGAGCATTTTTTGTCGGTTCGGCAACTCCGGCGAGCCGGAGTTAGTGCTTGCCACAATAATCATTACGTGATGATTATTGTGGTTATCGGAATAGTAGCCTATTTGGCAATAGCCCGCCCCGGCAGACAAGGCAGAAAGCCAGCCCCGCTTCAAATCGGCTATACGGGAGGTCGATGCTAATCGGAACAATCAAGGCAAATCCCGCTCTCCCACGGCAGAAAAGTATCCGGCAAGGAAAAAGCGCAGCCTGTCGCTTAAACAGGCGTATATAAAAGGAGGAATGATTCCATGAAGAAAGCTCTCGCACTCGCGCTGGTACTCGTACTGGCGCTCTCCCTCGCCGCCTGCGGCGGCGGCAGCAACAGCGGCGGTTCGACTACCCCGCCCGCGACTTCTAACAGCGCTCAATCGGGCAACGCGCAATCCGGCAATACCGGCGGCGAAACTGCGGAGGACAAATCCTGGCCAGACAACAAGTTTACCCGGCTTGTTCCAAAACCCGACTTTGAACTCGGTGAGTATGATGCATCAAAAATAGCTTTGGGCTTCTTTGTGCCTGTTCTTGAAACTGACCTCGATGCGATAAAGGCCTATGTTGAACAGGTCAAATCGGCCGGTTTTACGGTGAATGCGGAAACGACCGAGCGTGAGGACACCAGCGCAGGCATCTACAATTATCGTGCAAAAAATGCCGCCGGAGACGAAATCATTATAAGCGAAAGTGTTATACAGATTTTCGGGCATTAACGCCCACGCCGCAAGCATGGATTGCCGCGGCCGCCGTGCCGTCGCACAAATAATTATGATGCAAACAAGAAAGGGATATGCTGTGAAAAAGCTATTTTTATTCCTGCTTGCGCTGGCGATGCTGTTAAACCTCGCCGCCTGCGGGCAGCAATCGGCAGCACCGAACCAGACACAGGGAGCAGACTCGGCGCAGGAAACATCGGGCGGCACAGCAAGCGGCACCGACAAAAAAATCGTCAGCGCGGGCAGCCCCGGCGCTTATTGGGACAGGTTGCAGGACGAATGGGAGAACGCTGACGAAGAAGGCTACGTTTGGACAATCACCATAAACGGCGTGGAAACACTCGATGTGATGGGGATTGCCTATGTTGACTATGGTCTTGCCCTGTCCTGCTCCCATGTTGGAACTGATCTGTTCGGCGCTTACAGCGGCGAGATGGCTTTCCGGTTTAACGGGGATTTGAGCGTTCTCGCACGAGTAGCCACAATGTACGGGGGCACGATGGAGTATGACGCTGCGGGATGGTTCAAAAATGAGCAGTTCCTGATGGATTTGTCTGATTATGACCCGTTCATAGACGCGATTTATCCGGAAACCATGGTTCCGGATAAAAATGAAGGCCCGGTAGATGAAGCGGTCTCCGACGCGGTTGCCGATGCATTTATTGAAGCATACCTGGGTGATGTGGGCAGCGGCACGAAAGATTTTGAAATTGACGAGATTCCGGTTGCAGAATGGCTCGACTGGGATTTCCACATGACAGAGGGTGACATGGGGCAGTACATGAAACTGACCGGCATTATGAACGGCACTGTAGACGCTTACGCCGCATCAGACAGCGCCGGTGAAAACGTCATCAGCAGCGGCACGGCTGACATCAACCTGATCAGCGACACCGGTATTTTGAATATAGTCAACGAGCGGTACGCCGATCAGGAGAAGATCGAGATTCCATTTCCGTACACCATCAAAGCCTACGATACCGGCGATGTGGTTTTTGAACTTTTCTCATCACAAGGCGGGCCGGTCACCGTGAAATTCTATGGGACAATCGACAAGGTTCCCGTCGAGGAAACCACGCTTGTGAAAGCGCGCTCGCCTGTGGATGTTCCCGACCTTCCCGTTCGCGAAAGCCTCGCTGAAACGGCTTCGAGTCAAGCGAGTGAAAAAGTGAGGGCGCAGATGGAGAAATACGGGCTGGCCGGTGTAGCGTTTCCGGTTGGCGGCAATGCTTCCGTGATGAATTTCCCAGATGCGGAGGGAAACGCTCTTATTTGGGTTGAGAATGTCGCAGACGACGCGGCGTTTCAGGCGTTTGTATCCGATATATTTGACGCCCTGTCCGCACAAGGGGTCGTGGAATCCGACTACCATGCCGATGGCGGGGAAATTATAAGCTCTTACCAGCAAGGCGGCTCAGAGCATGAATATGATTTCTGGGGTGTCAACGCATCTGTCGGCATAGAGTATGACGCGGCAGATGCGCTGATTGTGCTTAGACTATACCCCCGCAGGTAACGCTGTCAACCACTAAAAAAACGAAAATGAAAAACCGATTCCGCAGGGTAATTGGCAGATGGTTATATTTATAGAGTAACCAGCAAGTTCGCAAAAAGTTAGAGGCAGTCGCTACGGCAAAAACTGTAGCGACTGCCTTTACGTTTTGTAAATCAGCGAAATAGAATACTTCGGACCACACAGCATAATCCTACTTAAACAAGTCACTATGAGTCCCGGTTCGGGCGAAGTAAACTTCTTTGATGTCGTCGTCAATTTGATAAATCAGCAACCAATCCGGCTCGATATGGCACTCCAAAGAACCGGCATATTCGCCTTGCAAGGGGTGTTCTTTATAGATTGGCGCCAGCGGTATTTCGTTTTCAAGGTAAGTCATGACTGCAAGTAGTTTCTGAACAGGATAATTTCGTTTTTGGCAGCGCTTAAAATCCCGCTTAAATTGCGTAGCATAAACCGGTGTCCTCATTCAGTTACTCCCATTTCCTTCGCAAAATCGGCAACAGTCGCTGACTGCTTTGGTATTCTTCCCGCCCGCATATCCGCGATTTCTTCCAAAGCGGAAATCGTCACCGCGTTCGGTTTCGCAAGCGAAATCTCAAACGGAATCTTGCCCTGCCTGACAGACTGCCGGACAAAAACATTAAGCGCGGTCGTCATGTTCATGCCAAGTTCGGAAAACAGGTTTTCCGCCTGCTCTTTAAGCTCCCTGTCCATTCGGATGCTAAGGTTAATCGTATCGCTCATAGCAACAACCTCCTTTAATACTGCAAGGATATTGTAATACATAATCTGCGCTGTGTCAATATGTAGCACTTATTTCTTACAAAAACGCATCTTTAGGATAAATGCAACCTAAAAAATCGCTATGTCACCATGAGAAATAGACTTTTTTTAGTTTCGTCAGATTACTATCTTGACAAAAGCGGTCTTTATTGCCCTTGTAATGGCGGTAAATGCCGGGCTTAATCGGGTTCATCTTTTGCACCTCACTCTTTCCTGGCTTCCAAATATACAAGCGGAAACGCTGCTTTCATTACCTGCCAACTAAGGACTTTGAATCCATGCCCGCCTATAAATTCAACGTACTCATCGGGTGTCCACTTGGAATGTGTTTCAAAACCTAAGAGCTTCAGGAATTTCGCGTTCAAATTCCATTTGCCGCTCTTGATATGCCCGTGGGTGAAGTTAGGCGCGATCAGCAACCCATCAGTTTTCAACACACGCCGGACTTCGGCAAGCGCCTTTTCCGGTTCGGGCATAATGTGCAGCGCGTTGGAAATGATTATGGCGTCAAATGCTCCGTCCCCAAAGGAGAGCGCCGTGGCATCCTCAACGCTGAACCTGACGTTCTGAGGGTTCGGCTTTCTGTTCGCCGTTTCAATCATCTTGGGTGAAAAGTCCGTTGCGGTGACCGCACGGACATACTGCGCCACATTGAGCGCAATCAGTCCTGTCCCCGTCGCCACTTCAAGGACTTCCATATCTTTACCCAGAGACAAAGACATCAACCTGTACATCTCGGCATATGCGGCGCGGCTGGTATGCCGGATTTCAAAGTCATAAGCTAAAGCGTAGCGATTCCAAAAGCCTTTATTGTCGCCTGTGGATTTGCTCATCTGTTTTCCCCGTTCTCTTGACCGAAAAGATATAATGCGGAATATACTCGCCTTTATAATGCTTTATATAACGTTCCCGCACGAGCATCCCCATTCGTATAGCGACGTTCATTGACGCAAAATTTGTATCAGTGTTAATCCGCGGAGAATAAGGCGGTCAGTTTCGGTTATTGTTCTCATGGCAACTCACTCTCTGTATCCAGCAAGTTAGTTTCGGCAACAACAGTCTTTGCGGCTGCAATCTGCGTTCCATCGCACTCTCCCAGGAAAGCAAGCGTCAGGTGCAGATTCTCCGGCGCGGAAAAATAGCCGCGCTCTGATTTGCCCCGCAATTCGTCCCGCAGGGCGAACAGCCGCCGTGGACATAGCCCGTCTTGGGTTCGAGTTCCCGCGACTTAATCATCTCAATGTACTTATCGCCCGCCGCCAGCGCCGCCTTTTTCAAGTCAAGCTCTACGTTGCAGGGGATGACGAACACATTCAGCCCCGTGGTTTTGCCCTCGGTCACGAGCGTCTTGAACACGCGCTCCGGCTCCTGCCCAATCTTGCGGGCGACAGCCACGCCGGAGATTTCGCCATCCGATACTTACCATGGCAGCTACCTGCGGCATTATGGCAAGGTTCGCAGACACGAGGCCAAATCCTTGACGCTGACCATTTCTCCCATGGATTGATGCAAACCCCTTTGTGATGGCCAACGACACATCGAACTGTGCTTGCATACCGCCATTATACATGATGCTTTCGGGATTCACAATCAGAAAATTCCCTATTGATTTCAATCCCCGTTCTCGTTATAATGAAAAGCAATGACGGCACGAAATTGCACAAAGCCGACATGACGGAAGTACCATAAGCGGGTTCATTGGCAACAGTCGCCATGCATTCATCAACTTTTGGGGGAGCGCACGATGGGCAGTTTTTTCAATCCCGGCAACGAAGGCTACAGGCAGATGCTGGCTTCGTCCACTTATGTGGACAAGTCGGGCGTGATCAGCCTTTTGAACCCCCGGATCGGCGTTACGGACAGCAAGTATGTCTGCGTCTCCCGTGCCCGCCGCTTCGGCAAGACCTGGACCGCCGACATGCTGGCCGCCTATTACAGCAGGGGTTGTGACTCTCAGGCGCTTTTCGGGGGGCAGCAGATAGCAAAGGACCCCGGGTTCGCGGCACATCTGAACGCTCACGACGTCGTCCACCTGAACATCGCATATTTTTATCGATTGGAAAAGGGCAACATCGAAAAGGCCTTGGAAAACCTGACCGAAAAAGTGGTCAGCGAGATTGCCGCCTGGTACCCGGACCTTATCTTCGGCCATAAATCCGAACTGAGCGCCTCCCTGATGGAACTGTCCGCCCACACGAAAGTCCAGATCGTCTTCATCATCGACGAGTGGGACCACATCCTCCGGGATACCGCCAGCCCTACGGCACACAAGGCCTACATTGAGTTCCTCAACCAGCTGCTGCGGGACCAGGCATATGTGGGGTTATGCTACATGACCGGCATTCTGCCCATCAAGAAATACAAGGGACAGTCCAGCATAGGTTTTTTCAAAGAATACTCCATGCTCCAGCCGAAGCAGTTCGCGCCCTTCATGGGCTTCACCGACACCGATGTCCATGCCCTTTGTGACAAACATGGCAAATCCTACGAGTTGATGAAAAGCAACTACGACGGCTACCGGATGGGCACGGAAGCTGCGGTCTACTGCCCCCTTTCCGTGGCCAGCGCCATACAGGAAGGCGACTACGCAGGGTACTGGGGACGCACAGACACATTCGAATCCTTAAGCGGCCTCATATCAAGGAATTTCGGCGGGCTCCGGGACGACGTGGTCAGGCTGCTGTCCGGCGAGCGGGTTGCCATTGATACTTTCGGGTACCAAAACGATCTGAACGACGTCGCAAACCGGGACGACGTGTTCACGGCCCTGGCGCACATGGGGTACCTGGGGTTTTCCGGCACGGGGGAAAGCGCCGGCGAGGTTTTCATCCCAAACTGGGAGGTGGCGAAGCAGTACCAGACCGCCGTCAGCCGCATAGGCACCCCTAGGGTGTCACAGCTGATCGCCCAGTCGGAAAAGCTGCTCAAAGCGACATGGGAGAAAGATGGCGGCTTCGTGGCGGCGCACCTGGATGAGGCCCATGCCCTGGAAACCTCTGTTTTGCGCTACCATGACGAGAATTCACTGGCATGCACCATAGACATCGCATACTACGCCGCCAAGGAATACTATGCGACGTTCCGTGAACTGCCCACAGGGAAGGGGTTCGCCGACGTGGCATTCCTCCCCAGGGGCGGATATCCCGGCAAACCGGCGATGTTGGTGGAGCTGAAGTGGCATAAGAAAGCCACATCCGCCATCGACCAAATCAAAAACAAGCGGTACCCCCAGCACATCGCCGACCTAAACCCAGGCGAAACATTGCTCCTCGTGGGCATCAACTACGACAAGAAAACCAAAAAACACACATGCCTCATCGAGGAACTGCGGACATGACCGGAGGCCTGCCGCAGATGAAATGTGGGAATCCAACCCCCGCCGCTTTCCTTTGCGTTTTGTTTCAGCCTGCGCCCCGGAAAGGGGCAATGCAACAAAAAAGGGCTTGCGCCCTGTTTGCCCACGAAAAAACCGCCCTGCGGGGGCGGCTGTGCAACCAATGCGCTGCAAGTTACGGGTTCTTCCTGAACTCTTCGTCAGCCCCCTCCAGCAGATCGGTATCGTCGTACCATGGAACGGTGGCGCACCGGCAGTTCGGGTGGATCGGCGGCGCAGTCACGCCCACCATCCGCTCGGACAGCTTGAACACCTTGCCGTCCATGGGCTGGCACAGTTCGCAGGTGTGCCCGTCGCGCGCCGCCACCAGCTTATCCTTGGTCGCTCACACCCTGTCGGAGAACGTCTTGCCGTCCGCGCCAAGGGCATTCCCAGCAGGTCGTACACCGACTGTGAATCGATCCACTTGACCGGGTGATTCTTAAATGACATTGGGTGTGAATTGCAACAAGCGGAACTCAGCGCCGGCGACTTGTCAAAAAAATGCTATTGAAATCTCCACCCCATATGTGTATAATGAGGGTGGTAGCTGTTCTTTGGATTGGAAAGCGATTGATTGATGAGTGAACGGAAATTTCAGTTTCAGCCGAAACACCAACCTGGCAAGGATGCGGTCTTTTGTGAGGTCATGTTGGACGGTTGGCTTTATGAGAGGACATTTTATGCAGTGACAGGGAAGCACTACGAGATCGTCGGCAAGCCCTTGTCACAAACGGTTGTAAAACAGCCAGGCAGGGAGCTTACCCCGGCGGAGAGCCATTTGCTCAACAGTGTCAGGCTTGACACGATTGCCTCGACAGTAGATGCATACCTCGCCGCCGACATGCAAAATGAATACATCCGGGCATTGGTGATCAACAGGGCGATTTTCTACGGCTTTCGTGTTTCTGCGTACCAGCCCATCCCCAAGCCCATGCGCTATGATTTGCTCAAGCCGACCATCATCTCGTTTATCGTCAATGACGAGTCGCAAAGCGAAAGCGAGACGATACCCATCATCCTGGCCAATGGAAATGACGGGACGAAAATCAGCGACCTGCTGAGCGTCCACATCATCTTCACTGCCGGGATTGTGGGCAAAGGCGACAGAAGCAACCCCGACTTGTATACACTGGCGCGTTTCTTTGAGATTCAGACACAGGAACAGGCGGAGCGTTTTGAGGAGGAATTCGGTGAAACCGAGTTAGGAGGGAGGCTCATTATGGCGTACAACCAAGCAACCGCAAACCCCTGGGTGCTCGAGGACCTCGGCAACATTCCTTACTTCACGGAAAAATTGACAGAAGAACAGTTGTATGCCTTCAAAGAAGAATGGAAACAAGAGGGCATAGCCGAGGGCATAGCCGAGGGCAGAGCCGAGGGCATAGCCGAGGGCATGGCTAAGGGCATGGCTAAGGGCAAAGCGGAGGGCTTTGATGTTTATGAAAAGGAGCTGATAAAACTTGGGGTTGTATCGCCGGACATACTGTCAAAAGTCCGGGCGAATCTAAACCAGGCGTGACATAAACCCGCTTCATAGGCACGTTCATGACGCAAGCGCACACCATGCGCGGCCTGCCGGATTCACGCCGCCCAGAGGCGGCGTGGATCGTCTGGCGGGAACGGCTGTTGGCTGGACCGCTTTTACGTCTTTTTCTTTACCCCGCCCCCCAAGCCCGTATGCCCGCACCGCCCAGTCGCGGACGGCGTCGTACACCACCGCCGGGGTCATGCAGTCGTCCGTGGTGCGCTTCGGTTTGAATTTGTCCACGAACCCGTCATAGTCCGCAAACCTCATCTGGTATGCAATGGATTTCTGCATCCTGCTGGTTCCCTCCACGAAAAAACCGCCCGCAGGGGTGGCTTGTGAAAAAGCAACATTCCCTAATCGACAATCGTCATGTTGTTGCGTGTTTCGTCACGAATATGCTTCCTGTTTGTGCTAATTTAAAATAGGTCACACGGCTCATTGAAAAATAGGTCACTTCTGATAAAGATATGTTATCCTTTTGGTACTATGCCGAAAGGAGGCAGGGAAAGGAGTGATCACATTGACACAAAAGCAGCAGGTTATACTCCAACACCTTAACGGTGCCAGCAACCGTGAGATTGGCCGGGTCATGCACATGAGCAAGGACACAGTCAACAAATATGTGAACGAGTACAACGAGAAACGGGCAGAACTGCTTGCCCAGGATCCGGCGATGGAACGGTCGGAAATCATACAGGCTTTCGTGGAAGAGCCACAGTATGACTGCAGGAACCGGGGGACCCAGGAAAACCACAGAAGAAGCAATGGCCGAGATTGAGAAATGCCTGAAGCTGAATGAGGAGAAACGCGCCAGGGGAATGCACAAGCAGCAGATGAAGAAGATTGACATCCATGAACATCTGATCCGGGTGGGGTTTGATATCAGTTATTCCACGGTCAAGCGCCTGACGAAGGAAATTGAGGACCGGCACGATGAAGCATTCATCCGGCAGGAGTACGATCCGGGCGGCGCCTGCGAATTCGACCGGGGCGTTGTTAGGCTGGATATCGGGGGCACTGGATATAAGAAATATCAGATGGCAGTCTTTACGGCGGCATACAGCAACAACCGCTATGCCAGACTTTACCGGTCGCAGGATACGGCGGATTCCAATAATCCCCGATCCCGTAGTCCCGTGCTGCCGCCGGTGGCGGATATCAATTTTTCGTGAGCCGACACTATCTCTTGAACAGTCAGAATAATCATTTCGCCAGTTCCCGCAAGCTCTCAATACTATCGGAAATCACTTCGTCAACAGCGCTTCCGATTGCGGCTTTGCGGGCGGCGACTATCTCGTCGTATTCCGAAAAATCCACGATCATATATCGCGGTTTATTGTTTTTGAGAATGACAGCATAGCCGCTTTCATCAACGATGCGAACGACTTTTGAAAAGTTCTGATTTGCCTCGGTCATAGGCACAAGTAAATTTGTGTTAATCATCATAAAAACCTCCATTCCGCCGCAGACGCCAGCGGCACAAATAGTGATGAAAACGGGTGGAGTGGTTCTTGCACACGAATCACCCTCTATTAGTATACGTAAAAAGTAGGACAAAGTCAACCTATATTTTCGGAAAGGAGATCGCTCTACTATTAGCAAGGGAACATCATCAGCGGTCTTGAACTCGCCAAACGGGCTTACCCCAAACAAACAACTCTCCCATGTGAGCATCGGCCACATGGGAGGTGTTTTCATGCGGGAATTCCATGCATGTGTGGGTTTCATTTCGCAAGTCCAGCTTTCAAGCACTTTGCATCAACGAACTCCTTGCATGTGTGGGTCGTGCACGACATTTGAGTTGTATGCGCATGTACTGCCGGGAAATGCCGTGCATATGTGGGCCTCACATGATTTTTGCACCATGTCGGAAGTTGTCGTTAGGAAATGCCATGCATATGTGGGCCTCACACCCGTTGCAGGTTGTACCCGGCGAAGTAGCCGGCCAGGATCGCCTCGGCCATCTGTGATGTCTTCTTGCAGTCGCCCACGATGGCCACGGAGGGCGCCATACCCAGGTACGTTTGCGCCCGGTCCCAGAGCCCCCGCATACCCGCCGCCACCACCACGGTGTCCGCCGGGTACCATGTCAGGGCGGTATCGCTGCCCGACACATCGTCCGTGCATTTCCCGTCTGTCCGGCTGTCCGCAGCCACATGTAAATCGGCTCTGGCCGTATCGCCACTCACCTGGGAATCTTCACCTTCGGCGCTGATATCCGGCATCGGCGCGGCATCGGCGATGCCTGTACCTACCCCCACCGCCCGCGCGCCCACGCCCTGTGCACCCACCGCCTCGCAGCGGGTGTTCAGAACCACATGGAGGTTCTCCCGGCTGTCGATTTCGTTCTGGATGGCCAGGTAGTGTAGGTAAACGGCGTCCCGTGCGATGCGGTCCCCCATCTCCAGGACGGTCACGTCTTTCCCGGCATCTGCCAGCGCGATGGCTTCTTCTAGGCCCACCTGGCCTGCGCCGATGACCACCACCCTGTCGCCAATGGGCGTGTCGGAAGTGTGCAAATCGATGGCATGGACGATGCACGGCACGCCGCCGCCCGCTCCCCCTGCCCCTGGGCGAAGCCCCGGAATCCCCGGCCATATCGGCTCCGACCCTATGGCGACGATGAGCGCATCCGGCGCATATGCCGCCACGTCTTCCGGATTCACGGCGGTGAGCAGACGCACGGTGATATGCGGGTTGGCCATCACCCGTTTCTTGAGGGTTTCCACGTACCGGGCCACGTCCTGCTTGAACGACGGAAACCCCGCGAACCGCAGTATCCCGCCCAGGGAACCGCTGCGCTCGCACAGCTCCACCCTGTGGCCGCACTCCGCCGCGCCCAGGGCCGCCTGCAGACCCGCGGGGCCGCCCCCCACCACCAGGACTTTCTGGCTGCCTTGGGGCACTTTTCGGGACAGGTATTCGGCCTGCAGCCCATGCCACGGGTTCACCGAACAATGGCTCACGCCCAGGTTGTACTTGACGTATGGCACAAAGCTGACGCTGAGGCAGTTGTTGCAGCGGGTGCAGTAGGTGATGTCCCCTTCCATCCCCAGCCGTGCCTTTTCCGGAAGGAATGGGTCCGCCAGCAGCGCCCTGGCCATGGCGATGAGGTCCGCCTTGCCCGCGGCCAGGTGGCTGTCCATGTGTGCGGGGTCATTGAAACCTCCCACCGTCACCACAGGGATATGCACGTGCTTCTTGATTCCCTCCGCCAGGAATGCATTGACCCCCCTGGGGGTGAACATGCTGGGGAACATCCTGATCCCCGCCTTGCGGTTGTGGAAGCTGGTGGCGGACACGTGGAGCATGTCGATATGCCCGTCCAACATCTCGCACAGCCCGATGACTTCCTCCTGGGTGGCGCCCTCCGGCATGAAATCATCCCCGCTGATCCGGAAATCGATCACGAACCCCGGGCCGCATTTCCTGCGGATGTCGTCTGCCACCATCAGGTAGATCCGGGCGCGGTTCTCCAGGGAGCCCCCGAACCGGTCGGTGCGGCGGTTGTTGGCAGGGGAGAGGAACTGGTTCAGGAGCCAACCATGGCCCCCATGGACGGTCACGTAGTCGCACCCGGCCAGCTGCGCCATCTGCGCCGCATCGCCGAATGCCCCCACGATGGTTTCGATCATCTCCTCGGAGAGCTCCACGATTTCGTTGCGCCCGTCGCCGTAGTGGACGAACCCCCCGGAAGGCCCATAGGTCACATGCCCGGTATTGTACTTGGGGTCAGCCCGCACGCCCGGGTGCACCAGTTCGATGGATGCCAGCGCCCCGTAGCGGTGGATGGTGTCCGTCAGCTGGTACAGCCCCGGTATGACGCCCGGGTCATCCAGGCGCAGCACCGCGCCGTGGTTGTTGCCGGTCTTGGAGTGCACCAGGCTCTCCCCGATGGTCACAGCCGCCACGCCTCCCTTGGCCAGCAGTTCGAAAGGCGCGATAGTCTGGGCCGTCACATACCCCTCCGTCGACAGGTAATGTGGGCTGATGGGCGCGGAAATCATGCGGTTCTTGAAAAGCAGGCCGCCCTGGGGCGCCGCCACGGACAGCGGCGAAAACAATGCCGGAAACTTCGTCTGCATAGACCCTCCTAAAATGCCATCTCCTCGCCACGCTCGATGCGAAACACCACCGGACGCAGTCCGTCGGGGCAGCACGCCACCCACTCATTTTCACGCTTGGTGTATGGGGCGAACGTCCCGCCCCGGCTGATGGCCAGCAAACTGGGCCACAGCGTCTGCCACGCCTCGGTGCACATCCCCTCCGGGCAACCCAGGAAACCATCCACCACGAACTCCTGCCCGTCGGTGAACATCCCGCACGGCCCGATGGACGACGGATCGCTTAAATACTCCTCACACAGATCAGGGTTATGCTCCCGCTTGATCACCGTCAGTTTCACTTTGTACATCTTCCCCATGGTAAACCTCCTATCACTCCACATCCATCACCGAATCGCATCCCCCGGCTTTACGCCACCCCACCGGCTCGCGCTACCACATCCAACCCAGTCCACCGCCGCAAGCAAACGCCCTATTCCCTACTCACTATTCCCTATTCCCTATCCCCTACTCCCTATTCCCTACTCACTATTCCCTATTCCCTATTCCCTATTCCCTATTCCCTATTCCCTACTCCCTACCACCTACCACGCCAGCATCCGCGCCGGGTTGTCCACGAAGATCTGCCGGATCACCCGCTCCGAGATCCCCAGGAACTGCGTCATGGTGGGTATGACGAAATTCCACAGCCGCAGGTACCCCTGCCCGCCGTAGCGCCGGGTGAGCATCTTGCAGCATAAGTCCGTGCCCAGCACGATCTGGGAGGCATACCCCTCTTTTATGAGGGCATAGAACCCCGCCAGACGCTGAAAATCATTGGTACTGATGAACCCATTCAGCTCGTCCGCCACGCTCTGCCCCAGAAACTCCGAGCACACCGTGGTACCGAAAGAAAGCAGTCTGTGTACCGTGTCCAGGTTCAGCCCCCACTTTTCGGGCATGGTGACCAGCTTGCGCAGGTCACATTCCACGAAGGATGATCCCACGTGGGCGATGACCAGCCGTGTGGGGTCTGCGCCCTCCTCGATGACCACCTCCACGACTTTCACCGCATCCGCGCCCACTTTCCAGCTGGGGTGCACCGTCAGGGAGAGCCCGGTCTCCTTCGCCACCCGGGCAGCCGCCCGCAGTGTGTTCTCCTCGGTCTGTGTGAACCCGTTCATGGCGATTTTCACGAAGCCGGGGTAGATCCCGGTGCCCTCGATGCCATTTTTCACCTCGTCCATCATGACCTTGTAGTAGTCTTCCACTTCCAGGTGCAGGTACCGGGGGGGCAATGATTCCTGGGCGTAGAACCCGGTGCAGGGCACGATGTGCACGCCGTTTGCCGCGGCTATGCGCTTCACGCCCTCCATGTTGCAGCGCAGCCCGATGGCGCTGCACTCGGTCATGGCGTTGGCACCCGCCTCCTTGAAATCCGCCACCTCCCCCATCATCAGCTCTTCGTCCTGGAGGTCCACCGCATCATAAGTACACATGCCATTGTGTGCGATAAACCCCACATTTTCGATGCTCATGGGTGTCTCCGGGTCCATGGGCAGCGGCCCGTGGTAACTCCGCCGCCAGCCGTCATGGAGCACCCGCCCGTTCATCAGCACATGCTCGTGCATGGATGTCTTGCCCAGTTGTTCCGGGGCAATGTCCCCCAGCACCGTCGTGATTCTCTTCCCCATGATTCCCCCTGTTAAAGAAATATCCAATATTTCCCATTTCGCCGCCACCGGCCATCCTATCCGCCGCCAGCTATCTTCGCCAACATCGGCCATTTTCGCCGCCGACCATTTTTCCGCCGTCTGCCATTTTCCCGCCGTCGGTACGCGGTCGGCCAAAATCCGCCTCTACTGCGCCCTGCGGAGGAAAGCCATCAGACATGCATCAGCGGGTGACCGAAACCCGCCCTTACTCAATACGCCAGTATCCGCGCCGGGTTGTCTTCCATCATCTTGCGGATGGCGTAGGGCGACACGCCGATCCGGTCCCGCAGCTCAGGGAGGACATACCTGGTCAGCCTGGCATACCCCTCCGAACCGCCCCGCCGGGTCTGGGCTTTCGCGCACAGGTCGGTCCCCAGGACGATCTGCCCTGCATACCCCTGGCGCAGCAGCTCCACCACCCCCGCCATCTTCATCCAGTCCGTGGGGTTCACATCCCCCTCCGCCTCCATGTCGCTCTGGTTGATGAACTCCACGGAGATATTGACCCCCGTGTCCATCAGGCGTTTGGGCAGGTCCACGTTCAGTTTCCAGTTTTCAGGGAACAGCACGTTGTTGCGCATGTCGCAAGAAAAGAACTTGCCCCCCATATGGGCGATCACCGTGCGGCTTAGGTCCATCCCCTCTTCTTTCAGGATCTGCACGATGGCCACCGCATCGCCGCCGATACCCGAGCTGGGGTGCACCGTCAGGGAAAGCCCGGTTTCCTTGGACACCCGCACCGCCGCCCGCAGGGCCTTTTCCTCCCCCCTGGAAAGCCGGGAAGAACCGATCTTCAACAGTCCCGGGAACACGTCCGTCCCCTCGATGCCTTCCTTTATTTCCTGCATCATGACCCGATAGAAATCCTCTATCTCATAAGACAAAAACGCCTCCGGCCAGGACATCTGCAGGTAAAACCCCGTGGCGGTGACCACCCGGACCCCCGTCTTTTGGGAAATGCGCCTTAGCCCCGCCACGTCTTTGCGCAGCCCCGGCACGGACAGCTCCAGGATGGTGTCGCCCCCGGACTTCTTGAAATCCTCCACCTCCCCGGTCATCATTTCCTCATCGTCCAGCTCCTGGGCATCCCATGTGAGGAAAAAGTTGCGGCGAACCAGCCCCGTGTTGTCCAGGGCCAGCTTCGCATCCCCGTCCACCGGTTCCGGATACCCCGGGTGGCTGTCCAGGAAACTCTGGCGGAAGATCCCGCCTTTCATGAGGATATGCTCATGCATCGTGGTGACACCCAGCTGCCCGGGGCTGACCGGCCCCGTAACCGTCATGATCGTTTTTCCCATCTGTACCCCTTTCATTCTCAGCAAAACCTTATCGTTGCGGAACGCTGCGGGCAACGCGGCGATCCATCCATCATACCTATTGCTCCCACGTCGCCGCACTGCAGCCGGAAGTCGTCCGCGGCAATGCGGCGATCCATCATCAAACCAAACAGCACGCTATCCGATGACCTACCATACCACATTCCCCGGCGCCTCACGAAACCTAAGCCATATGGCACGCCACCCGGTGGCGCTTCCCCCCCTGCGCATCCCCCACTTCCTTAAGCGCCGGCCGCTCCTCCACGCACAGGCGCTCCCGCCTGGGGCAGCGGGGGGCGAACACACAGCCCTCCGGCAGGTCGATGGGGTTGGGCACATTGCCCTCGATCACCCGCAGCCGCCCGGTCTTCGTGGACAGGTGCGGTATGCACCCCAGCAGCCCTTCCGTATATGGGTGCAGCGGTGTGTCGAACAGCGCCCTGGTGGGCGCCTCTTCCACCACGTTGCCGCCGTAGAACACCACCACCCGCTCCGACACCTCCGCGATGACCCCCAGGTCGTGGGTGACGATCATCATGCTCATGTGGTATTCGTCCTTGAGCTTGCGCAGCAAAGCCAGTATCTGTGCCTGTATGGTCACGTCCAATGCGGTGGTGGGCTCGTCCGCCAGCAGGATCTGCGGCTTGCATGCCAGCGCCATGGCGATCATCACGCGCTGGCGCATCCCCCCCGAGAGCTGGTGCGGGTATTTCCCCAGGCACTCCTCGGCGTTGGGGATTTCCACCTGGCGCAGCAGTTCCAAGGCCTTGGCACTGGCCTCGTCTTTGGTGATCAGCTCATGGAGCAGCATGGTTTCCGCAATCTGGGGCCCGATCTTGATGACCGGGTTTAAGCTGGTCATGGGCTCCTGGAAAATCATGGTAATCTCTTTGCCCCGGATGCGGAACAGCTCCCGTTTCGGCATCTTCAGGATGTCCTGCCCATTGTAGAGGATTTCCCCCCCGATACGGGCGGGCGGGGCCTCCAATAGCCGCATGATGGAATTGAGCATGACGCTTTTCCCGCAGCCGGACTCACCCACCACGCCCAGGGTCTCCCCCCGGTCCAGGGACAGGCTCACCCCGTCCACGGCCCGTACCACCCCCTCCGACGTGGGGAACCGCACCGTCAGGCCATTGATTTCCAATATCCTTGCGTCCTCAGCCATGCCCGTCCTTTCGTACACTGCCACCGCCCGTTTTCCCGCCGCCGCATCACGACGATATCCCTGTCACCCCGGGGGCGCCCCGCCAAAGCAACCCACCGGCGGCCACATCAGGATTACCGCTCCCGATGACGACATTATTCGACCGTTATTTCAGGGCGCGTCGCCGCATCACGGCGATATCCCCGTCATTGCACGGTGCACTGCCCCACCCCCGCCATTGCAGGGCATGCAGGGTGCGCCGCCGCAGTTCCTCACACCCGCAGTTTCGGGTCCATAAGGTCGCGCAGCCCGTCGCCGATGAGGTTGAAACCCAGTATCGTCAGGGCCACCATCAGCCCGCCAAACCCCGTCACCCAGGGTGCGTCAAATATGAACTGCCGCCCCTCGTTGATGACGCTCCCCCAGGACGGCGTGGGTTTCGGGATGCCCAGCCCCAGGTACCCCAGCGCGGACTCCGCCGTGATCGCCGCGCCCATACATGTGGAGAGCACCGCCAGCAGCGAAGGGATCGTGTTGGGCAGCACATGGCAAAACATCGTGCGAATGCTGCCGCTGCCGATGGACTTGGCCGCCATCACATAGGTGCGCTCGCTCACCCGCAGCGCCTCCCCCCGTGTCATGCGGTAGAAAATCGGCGTCAATGGGATCCCCACCGACAGGCACATATTGGGGATGGACGCCCCCAGGGAAAACCCGATGATCAGCGAAAACAGCAGCGCCGGGAAGGACATCACCACATCCATCACCCTGCCTATCCAGAAATCCACCCGCCCTTTGAAAAACCCGCAGATCATCCCCAGGAACAGCCCTAGCACGATGCCGATGGCCACCGCGTTTAGGGAAACGATGAAAGAGACCCGCGCCCCGTAGACGCAGCGAGACCACACATCCCGCCCGAAGCTGTCCGTGCCCATCACATGCTCGATGGTAGGCGGCTTGTTGCGGTATTTCAGGTTGATTTCTTCGTATCCATATTTTGTCAGGAGGGGCGCGGTGACGGCAAACCCGATCATGATGAGGATAATGATCGCGCCCACGAGAATCATCGTGTTTTTTCTCAGTCGTTTGCTCACGTTACATTCTCCCTATCTTCCGTGCCTTCCTATGTCTTCCAGGGCCATCATGTGCCTCACCATGCCATCATGTGCCTCACCATGCCATCATGTGTCTCACCAGGCCATCATGTGCCTCACCATGCCATCATGTGCCTCACCATGCCATCATGTGTCTCACCAGGCCATCATGTGTCTCACCATGCCATCATGTGTCTCACCATGCCATCCGTCCCACGGCCCTTGTCAATGCAGCTGTTGCTCATAGCGCACCCTCCCATCCCCGCGGGATGTCCAGCTCCCCCGCGAAGTGGCAGGCCACCTCATGCCCCTCGCCGAAACTGCGCATTTCCGGGGCCACATCCCTGCACTTGGCCCTTACGAAGGGGCAGCGGTCGCTGAAGATACACCCCATGGGCGGCTCGTATAGGTTCGGCACGTCCCCCTTGAGGATCATCCGCTCCCTGTGCGCGTCCGGGTGGGCGGTGGGGATGGCCGAAAACAGCGCCCCGGTATAGGGGTGCAGGCAGTTGGCGAAGAGCTCTTCTTTCCCCGCCACCTCCACCAGTTTCCCGAAGTACATGACCCCTATCCGGTCGGAAATGTACTTCACCACGCTCAGGTTATGGGAAATGAACAGGTAGGTGAGCCCATGTTCTTCTTTCAAGTCCAGCATGAGGTTCAGGATCTGTGCCTGTATGGACACGTCCAATGCGGACACCGCCTCGTCGCACACCAACAGTTTGGGCGACAGCGCCAGCGCGCGGGCGATGCACAGCCTCTGGCGCTGCCCCCCGGACAGCTGGTGCGGCAGCCGGTCGGCCAGGTCTTTGGACAGCCCCACGTCGGCCAGGAGCTTGTCCGCCAGGGGCCGCCACCCCGCTTTGTCGAACCGGTGCACCGCCATGGGTTCCGTGACCACCTGGCGCACGGTCATGCGCGGGTTGATGGAATCATAGGGGTCCTGGAACACGATCTGCATCTGCCGGCGCACCGAGAGCATCTCCCTGCGGCCCAGCGCCGCCAGGTCTTTCCCCTCGAAGGATATGCTCCCGCCGGACACCTCCTCCAGGCGCAGCACCAGCCTGGAGAGCGTGCTCTTCCCGCAGCCGGATTCCCCCACGAGGCCGAAAGTCTCCCCCCGCCGGATGACGAAAGAAACGCCGTCCACGGCTTTCAGCGCCTGGCGCCGCACCCGGGGGTCCGTATAGTATTTCCGTACATTGTCCGCCCTAAGCAGCACAGCCTCAGGCGCTTGTGTCATTGTGGCCACTTCGTGTCCCTTCTATCCCCGCTTAGCCTCGATGCGGATCCGCGGGTCCACCAGCCCGTACACCACGTCCGTGAGCAGGTTCACCGCGATGAGCATGATGGAGATGAATGCCGTCGTCCCCTGCACCACCGCATAGTCCCGGTCGTTGATGGCGTCGATGAGCAGTTTGCCGATCCCCGGCCTGGTAAACACCGTCTCGATGATGATGGCCCCGCCGAAACACCCCGCCAGGTTATACCCCACCACCGTGACGATGGGTATGGCGGCGGCTTTCAGCGCATGGCCGAAGAGCACCGCCCGCTCGTCCAGCCCCTTGGCCCGGGCGGTCTTGATGAAGTTCTCCCGCATGATTTCCAGGACGCTGGAACGGGTCGTCCGCAGGGTCATGGCGCTGTTGCCGATGACCATGGTGAGCACCGGGGCGATGAGGATCTTGAAGTTCGACACGCCCTCCCTGGGCGTCCCCACCACCGGGATCCACCCCAGCTTCGCCCCCAGCAGCAGCAGGAGCATGAGGGCGATGTAAAATGATGGCAATGATATCCCCAGGGATGCGCCCCCCACGATGAGGTAGTCCGGCCACTTCCCCCGGGTCACCGCCGCCAGGATGCCCAGCAGCACCCCCACCAGCGTGGATAGCCCCAGGCCCCACAGCGCCAGCTCCACCGTGCGGGGGAGCCGTTCCTTTATCAGGCTGATGACCGTGCGCCTGGACACCATGGACGTCCCCAGATCGCCGGTGAGGAATTTGCCCAGGGCCACCCCTATCTGCACCGGGAAAGGTTCGTTCAGCCCGTTTTGTTCCCTGTAGAGCTCAATCTGTTCATCCGTGGCGTTTTTGCCCAGGATGATGGCGGCGGGGTCGCCGGGCACCATCCGCATGATGAGGAACACCGCAAGGAAGACCCCGATCACCGTGGGGATCGCTATCAGCAGCCTGTGCAAAATATACCTTCCCATGTCAAGGCCCTCCTTGCGCTGCAGTGTCACTCTCGTTCATTGCACCGGATTTCCCATCCACACCGGCCCACTGCCATCGTCATGGCGGGACGCAGTGCCCAACCTCCGTCATTGCGAGGCGCACCGCACCGAAGCAATCCACCGGCGGTCACGTCTGGATTGCACCGCAGACTGCGCCCGCCAGCAATGACAGCTCTCGCCTTACTCTTCGATATACACCATCGCAAGACGCATATGCGCCAGGTGGCGTGTGCGATGACGGCGCTCGCCTTACTCTTCGATATACACCTTGTCGAAGCGGATCGCCAGGTCCGGGCGGAACTCCAGCCCTTTCACCTTCTTCGCTGTGATGTTGTACTGTGCGGAATCGCACACCGTGTAGACAGCATTCAGGTCATTGAGGATCTTCTGCGCCTTTTCGAAGAGTTCCGGGCGTTTCGTCACGTCTTTTTCGTTGAGCGCCGCCGCGGCCGCTTCGTCGTAAGCCGGGTCATTGATCCCGCTCCAGTTGTTGCCGGGGTAGTTCTCGCTCATGTAGCGGCGGATGGTGTCCTCGGAGCTGATGTTGGTGTCATTGTAGATCAGCCAGATGGGCGCCTCGCCGGCACGCACCTTGTCCAGGAACACGCCGAAGTCCACCGTCTGCAGCTCCGCATGGATGCCCGCCGCTTCCAGGTAGCTCTGGAGAACCGTGGCAGGCCCCAGGCTGGTGGCATCCCCCGGGCAGTAGAAAGTGGTGGTGAACCCGTTCGGGTAGCCCGCCTCCGCCAGCAGCTCTTTCGCCTTGGCCGGGTCATAGGTGGGGTTGAAATAGTCTTTCAGGGAATACATGCAGGGCGCCGGGATGATGCCTCCCGCAGCGTTGGGCAGCCCCAGGAAATAGTCTTCGATCATGCCCTCCCGGTCGATGGCCAGGGTGAACGCCTCCCGGACCCTGGGGTCGTCAAATGGCGCGATGGACATGTTGTTGCCGATGTAGAGCATGGAACGGCTGGGCCCGATGTAGATGTTGTACTTGTCGGGGGCCGCCTGGTACTGCGCCAGCTTGTCGAAATCCGTCATGGAGATCTGGTCCACTTCCCCGGACTCGAAAGCCGTATAAAGGGTGGCCGGCTCAGAGATCACCTGGAAAGTGATCTTGTCCAGGATCGCCTTGTCGCCCCAGTAGCCGTCGAAACGCAGCACTTCGCTGTGCTCCCCGATCACCGCGCCCTCGGCCACCATGAACGCCCCGGTGCCCACCGGCCGCAGGGAGAATTTCTCCAAGCCCATGTCCTCCACCGCTTTCTGGCTTACGATGTTTCCATAGTGGGACGCCATCTTCACCAGGAAGTTGGGGTCCAGCTCCTTGAGCGTGATGACCACCGTATAGTCGTCCGGCGCGTCGATGGACGCCATGTTCTCCACGCCCAGGCTCACATAGTTCATGGAACCGTTCACCGCAGGGTCGCCCAGGCGTTTGATGCTGTACTGCACGTCTTTTGACGTGAACTCCCCATAGCCGTAGTGGAACTGCACGCCCTTTTTCAGGTGGAAGGTGTAGGTCAATGCGTCGTCGGATACCTCCCAGCTATCCGCCAGCTTCGGCAGGATGTCATAATTCTCGTCGAACTGGACCAATGTCTCGAAGACGATGGGTCCGAACAGGTAGTCATTGTAGCTTCCATAAGTCGCCGGGTCATAGGAATCGCCCTCGTAGTCCCTGGCCACCCGCAGGATCTGTTCGCCCTTGGGCGCCGCTGCCTCTGTAACAGCGGGGGCCAATGTGGCCATAGGCGCCGTGGTGGCAGCCGCCGTCGTCCCCGCCGGGGCTTGCGTCCCGGCCGGGGCAGCCGCCTCAGATGCCGGCGCCGCTGACGCCCCGGCTGTGGTGCCCGTCCCCGCACCGGATCCCCCGCATGCGGCCAGCGTCAAAACCATGATTGCCGCCAGAACCCCCGATGTGCATTTGCAGATACGTTTCATCATCCACCTCCTCAGTACTCTTTCGCTTACACTATATTTGCTTTTATGCTTGCTTATTACTCGCTCTTTTTCTTGCTCTTTTTCTTGCTCTTTTTTTGCTCTCTTGCTTGCTTTATGCTCACTCTTGTGATGCTGCCTTCCTAGGAATTGCACTGTCGTTTTCTGAAAAAACAAAGAAGCCACCTGAACGGTCGCGGCTCCTTTGCTCGCCCTCCATACAGTTCGCTTACGACGTTTGGCCCCACCGACAAGGCCTCCCGCTTCTTATGTATTGCTTTTCAGTTTAACATAGCGGCAAATCCATGTCAATAAGTCGAAAACGCAAACACGGCAAATTTCCCCTACCACCCGTTCTCTGTCTCCGCCACCAAATCCCCTTTCTTGTAAACCGACTGCACCAAGTTCGCCCCGAAGCGATAGAATATGTAGTCCAGGTTCGGCGCATCCCAAAGCACGATGTCCGCCTGCTTTCCCGCTTCCAGCGACCCTGTGCGCCCGCCGCGTCCCAATGCCGCCGCTGCGTTTTGCGTCACCGCCGTCAGGGTTTCCTCCGGCGTCATGCGGTATTTGTAGCACCCGATCTGCATCGCCAGCAGCAGGGAATCCACCGGGCAGGAACCAGGGTTGAAATCGCTCCCGATGGCCACGGGCACACCGGCGCTCATCAGCTCCCTGGCGGGCGCAAAGGGCGCATCCAGGTAAAATGACGTGGCCGGCAGCAGACAGGCGATCGTCCCGGGGTTTTTCCTGACCCTCGCCGATGCCTCTGCCGACGCTTTCATCGAAGCCATTGTCGGCTCCTCTGCCGATGCTTTCGTAGAATCCTGCACTGGCACCTCTGCGGACGACTTCGTCGAAGCCTGCGACGACACCTCTGCCGAAGCCCCTGCCGAAGCCTCTGCCGACGACTTTCTCTGTGACTTTCTCTGTGACTCTGCCAGCGCCTCTATCCCCGTCTGCGTACAGCAAATCAAGTGCTCGCAGGACACCGCGCCCAGACCCGCCGCCATCTCGGTGCCCCCGATGGCCTCGATTTCGTCGCAGTGGCACTTTGGCGCCAGCCCCGCTGCCAGCCCCGCACGCAGGATCCGCTCGGATTCCTCGACCGTGAACACCCCCCGCTCGCAGAACACGTCGCAAAACTCCGCCAGGCCATTTTGGGCCACGGCTGGGATGATTTCATCGATCACCAGACGGACATAACCCTCCCGGTCATCCTTATACTCCGACGGGATGGCATGGGCAGCCATCAGCGTAGGGACCAGTTCCAAAGGATAGAAAGATGCCAGCTCCTTGATTACGTTCAGCTGTTTCATCTCGTCTCTGCATGTCAGCCCGTACCCTGACTTCACCTCACATGTGGTCACCCCGTGCCCCATCATATGTTCCAGGATGGGGACTACATGATCAGTCAGTTCCATCTCCGTCGCCGCCCGGGTTGCCCGCACCGTGGAGAGGATGCCCCCGCCCGCCGCCAGGATGTCCAGGTAGGGTACGCCCCGGAGTTTGTCACCCAGCTCCCGCTCCCGCCACCCTGCAAACACCAGGTGTGTGTGGGGGTCCACTAGCCCCGGCGTGGCCAGCCGTCCCCCCCCGTCCCGGCGCTTGGCGGCATCCGGCGCACTGCCCGCACCAGATCCCACCTCCGCGATCAGCCCATCCTTGACGGCGACCCAGGCGTCTTTCAGGTGCAGCACATCCCCCTGCCCCTCGCCGCCCAGCGCGACATTGCCTGTGAAAGCACTTCCTTGGGACTGACCGCCCATCGCCCCGCTTCCATATAAATCAGCGTATATGGCCGGCTTGACTTGCGCACCGCCACCGTGTGCCACGCAAGTCCGGGGCGTCACCAGCTCACCGATATTGTGTATCACCAGATCATACAGCTCGCCCATCCCGAACATCCCCTCCGTAGGAACATCTCCACCCCGAATCTGCCGCGATTGATTGCGTCACGACACAAGCCCTTTCGCCGATGCCATGATCCCCTCCTCCGTGGCGGCGGCATCGGCACGTACCCTGTCATAACGCCGCACCATGCCCGCCTTGAAAACCTCGTCTTCGATCTGCCCCAAGTTGATGCGTACATTTGCCAGGGAACCCCGGATGCACGCCAGGAGCATGTATGTGCCTGTGAGCGCATCCGTCACGGCGTTTGGGTTCCCCCGCTCCACACATGCCATGGCCAGGGGCAGACAGGCCAGGGCCCGCTCCGCCACGGCCATGGGCGCCAGGGCCGCACCTTTCAGCGCCGCTTCCATGGCCGCCTCCCGAGCTGCGCCATCGCTTCCCGTACCCACAGCCACATCCCCAGGCACGCCCGCAATGGCTTGCGAGTGTTCGTTCTTCGTTTCTTCTGAAAGCCCTGCCTTGCCCACTTCATGTGCGGCCCCTGCTTCCACCTTGGGCACCCCAGAAGCCCCCCCTGGCATCGCCGCCGCCGCCATGAAGGCATCGAACGCCTCGCAGTCTTTCTGTATGGATTCCAGGAAAAACATCCTGGCGCCCTCGGCCTGGGCGAGGATTTCCTCCATCTCCCCCTGCACCTCGGCATACTTCTTTTTCCCCAATGTGAGGCGCACCACCATGCACAGGAGCGCTGCGCCGTAAGCCCCCGCCATCGCTGCCACCGACCCGCCCCCCGGCGCCGGCGACGATGAAGCCGCGAGTTCCGAAAAAACCTCCACCGACATGTCTTTCAGGGACAATTCACCGCTTGTTCCCATCGTGTTCCTCTCTAGGAAGCACCCCCACACATCCGGTTCTCCGGCACCTGCGCGGGGAGACTCCCAAACCAACTGCCCGGTGGCGTTCGGTGCCCCTCACATCCGGTTCTCCAGCACCTGCGTGCCGTCGAACCCCTCCAGCTGCAGGTAATATGCCGCACAGTCCAGGAGCGCCTGCATGGGCACCAGCCCCACGATCTCGCATCCCAGCACCCCCGCGCCGTAGCGCCTGGCTTCCATCTTCACCATCTCGAAGATGCGGTAGACGGCCGTCTGCGTGTAGTCCGTCATGTTGATGGACACCTGGGCGACGCCCCGCTCTTCCAGTATCACCCCCATGGCCTTGCAGCAGCGCAGCCCCCCGCCGATGTGCCGGACGGCCTTTGCGATGTTCACCGCCACGTCCAGCCGGTCGGTGTCCAGGTTCACGTTGAATGCGATCAGGGGCGGCCTGGCCCCGATGGCCGTCACGCCCCCGGTGGGGTGTACGCTCCCCGGCCCAAAGTCCGGTTTCCACGCCGGGTCTGCCATCTTCGCCGCCATCCCCTCGAACTGCCCCTTGCGGATGTCCGCCAGGTTCTTGCGATGGGGCGCCGACGCAGATTCTTCATATAGGAAAAAGGGCTGCCCGAACCGCCCCGCTGCCCTGCGGGCCGTTTCCCGGGCTATGCTGTCCGCATCCGCCATGGTACAGCCCCGTATGGGAATAAATGGGATCACGTCCACCGCGCCCATCCGGGGGTGCTGCCCCTCGTGTTTCGTCATGTCGATGAGTTCCAGCGCCCGCCCCACGGACTCCACCACGGCATCCCCCAGCGCCCCAGGTTCCCCCACCACCGTCACCACCGTGCGGTTGTGGTTGGAGTCGGAGGAGTAGTCCAGCAGCTTGACACCGTCTTTCCCCCGGAAAACATCGAGGATCTTCTCGATTTTCACCAAATCCCGCCCCTCGCTGTAGTTGGGGACGCACTCCATGAGTGGGTTCATTTTCCTATCTCCTGCATTTTCCCATCCCCTTCACAAATATGGCAATGCACCACGGAGCGTATCGGCCCTGCACCGCCACAGGGGTTCATTTTCCCATCCCCTTCACAAATATGGCAAGGTGATATGGTCCGTCCCCGCAAACATCCGGTTGTACGCCGCCGCGGTCTCAAGGGCATTCTCGTTCCCCGCCCAGCCCCTGCGGGCCACGCCCACCATCACGTCCCAGGGCATGGCCATTTTCAATATGGCGTCCACCCGCTCTGACCCGTCCAGCACCATGCCGAAACCGCCGTTGATGGCTTTGCCAACGCCCACCCCTCCGCCGTTGTGCAGGGCTACCAGGCTCATCCCCCGGGCGCAGTTCCCGGCGAAACACTGCACCGCCATGTCCGCCATGATGTTGGAGCCGTCTTTCACATTGGACGTCTCCCGGAAAGGCGAGTCCGTCCCGCCGGTGTCGTGGTGGTCCCGCCCCAGCATCACGGGGCCGATCTCCCCGGCGCGCACCATCTCATTGAACCGCAGGGCGATGGCCAGGCGCCCGGATGCGTCCTGGTAGAGGATCCGGCACTGTGTGCCCACCACCAGTTTGTTCTTCTTCGCATCCCGCACCCAGACCCAGTTGTCCCGGTCCTGGCAGCGCCGGCCGGGGTCGATGCACTCCATGGCCGCCCGGTCTGTTTTGTCCAGGTCTTCCGGTTTCCCTGACAGGCAGCACCAACGGAACGGCCCATACCCATAGTCAAATAGCCGCGGCCCCAGGATGTCCTCCACGTAAGACGGGAAAATGAACCCGTCCAGGTCATTCTCCCCGTTGCGGCACACATCCGTCACCCCCGCGTCGTACACCGCTTTCAGGAAGCTGTTGCCATAGTCAAAGAAATACGTCCCACGCCCGCGGAGCTTGCAGATGCACTCATAATGCCGCCCAAGCGACCCATCCACCAACGCCCGGAACCCATCGGGGTCTGCCGCAAGCATGGCCGTGCGTTCCTCAAATGTCAGCCCCTGCGGGCAATAACCGCCGTTGTAGGGTACATGGCAGGACGTCTGGTCCGAGAGCAGGTCCACGGGCACGTCATTTTCTATAATGTATTCCAGCAGATCCACGATGTTCCCGTGGTAAGCCACCGCATAGGGGAGGCCGGCCGCCTGTTTTTCTTTGGCCAATGCCACCGCTTCGGCGCACGTATCCGCCACGGCGGACACCCACCCCTGGTCCAGGCGTGTCTGTATCCTGGAGCGGTCCACCTCCGCGATGATGGCCGAGGCGCCTGCGATCTCCGCCGCTTTCCCCTGGGCGCCGCTCATGCCCCCCAGCCCCGCGGACACGAAGAGCCGCCCCCCCAGGTCGCCGTCGTCGGGGATCCCCAGTTTCAGCCTGCCCGCATTGAGCAATGTGTTGAATGTGCCGTGGACGATGCCCTGGGGGCCGATGTACATCCACCCCCCCGCCGTCATCTGTCCGTAGTTGGCCACGCCGATGGCCGCCGCACGGTTGAAACTTTCCTCCGTGTCAAACGCCCCCACCATCAGCGCATTGGTGGTGATCACCCGTGGCGCCCATGCGTGGGACCGGAACAGCCCCAGCGGGTGGCCGCTCATCATCACCAGGGTCTGCTCCCCGGTGAGCCGTTCCAGGTATTTTTTGATCAAGCGGTACTGCATCCAGTTCTGGCAGACCTGCCCCGTTTCCCCGTAGGTCACCAGTTCATAGGGGTACAATGCCACGTCGAAGTCCAGGTTGTTGTCGATCATCACCTGCAGCGCCCGGCCTTCGACACACTGCCCACGGTAGTCGTCGACGGGTCTGCCCCAGAGCTTCCCGGGCGGGCGGAAGCGGTACCCGTAGATGCGCCCCCTGCTTTCCAGCTCCTCGGCAAACTCTACCGCCATCCGGGCATGGTGGTCCGGGTGGATGTAACGCAGCGCGTTACGCACCGCCAGCTCCTTGTCCGCCTCCGACAGCGCCGCCTTGCGCTTGGGCGCCCGCCGCACCCCCGGCTCAAAAGGCGGGTACTCCGGCAGCTCATAATCCAGTCGGATGGACATGGATTCGTCGATGTCGATGCCTTGGTTGATGCCGCGGTTGATGCCTTGGTTGATTCCTCGGTCGTTGCCTCGGTTAATGCCGTGGTCGTTGCCTCGGTTGATATCTCGATTGATGCCTTGGTTGTGGCCTTGGTCGTGACCTTGGTTGATGCCTCGGTTTGTCCCTTGATTCATGCGGCACCCCCTACCATAATTCTCCAGTGCGACTGTTTGATACCCAAAATAGTTTATATTGCTCCGCCGATGAAACCTCCCGCCATCCTCACCTCAGCCTCCCACATACCCCCTCGGCGGCCGCCACCACCGCCCCGGATGCCACTAGCCCCTCGCACTTTGCGATCTCCGGCTGCATGAGGATGTCGTCTTCCACCACTGGCACCCCCGCCGCCCGCACCCCATCGTAGACCGCACGGGTCGCAGGGGCGAGTTTTTCCACACCCCGCAGCGCCAGGGCCTGGCACACGGCAAACAGCTCGATCCCCAGCACCTTGGCCACATTGTCCGCGATCATCCGCGCCGTCCTGGCCGCCGTGGTCCCCATGGACACATGGTCCTCCTGGTTGGCGGAGGAGGGGATGGAATCCACCGAAGCCGGGTGGGCAGAGACCTTGTTTTCCGAGACCAGGGTCGCCGCCACGTACTGGGCGATAATGAAACCGCGGTTGAGGCCCCCTCCCCGTGCGAGAAATGCCGGGAGGCCTTCATTCAATGCAGGGTTTACCAGGCGCTCGATGCGCCTCTCCGACACGCTGGCCAGCTCCGCCGCAGCGACGCCCAAGGTGTCCAAGGCGATGGCCACCGGCTGCCCATGAAAATTCCCGCAGGAGATCACCTCGTCCTCCTCCACGAAAATCAAGGGATTGTCCGTGGCCGCATTGATTTCCCGCCCCAACAGCTCCTCGACATACCCCAGCGCCTCCCTGGTGCCGCCATGGATCTGGGGCGCACAGCGGATGGAGTATGCGTCCTGGACCTTCTTGCCACGGTGACAGCCCCGGCCCTGCCCGGGCACCGCCGCCGGGGATACCGCCGCCCCAGATACCTCCACCCGCACCCCCGCTGCCGACGGACCCGACAGCCCCGGGCACACCGGCAGGGCAGCGCTGTCCGACCGTTCCATCACCCGGTCAATAACCCTCGGCATGTCCGGTGCCTGCGCCAACACCCCGGTATCCATCCCCTGCCCGTCCGTCAGCCGCGACCCCGCCAGCAGTGCGCGTAGGTTCGCCGCCGCATCGATCTGCCCCGGGTGCGCCCGCAGCAGGTGGACTTTCTCGTCGAATGCGCTGGTGATCCCCAGCTGCGCCTCGCAGCACATGGCCGCAAGCACGTCCGCCGTCCGGGCCAGGTTCCAGGCGTCATGGAGCACAGTCGCCCCGATGGCGCACATCGCCTGGGTGCCATTGATCAGGGCCAGCCCTTCTTTGGATTGCAGCTCCAGCGTTGGTATGCCCGCCGCCGCCATGGCCTCCCGGCTCCCCATGCGCCGCCCGCAGTAAAACACTTCGCCCACGTCGATCATGGGCTGCACCATATGGGAAAGCAGCGCCAGGTCCCCGGATGCGCCCAGGGAGCCCTGCTCCGGCACCACCGGCGTGACGCCATTGTTCAGCATGTGGATGAGCGTCTGTACCGTTTCCAGTCGAAGGCCGGAATGCCCTTTGGCCAGTGCGTTCACCCGCAGGAGCAGCATCGCCCGCACAGTTTCCACAGGCAGCGGATCCCCCAGTGCGCAGGAATGGGAGACGATCAGGTTGTGCTGGAGGCGCGTGGCCTGTTCCGGTGGGACGAACACGTCCTGGAACTTGCCAAACCCCGTGGTCAGGCCATAGATCACCGCACCCTCCGCGAGTTTTTGCTCCACATACGCCCTGGCCCGCACCACAGCCGCCGCCGCCGCCGGCGACAGCGCCACCCGCACGCCGCCCCTGGCCACACGGATCACATCTTCGACTGTCAGGCTGTTCCCATCGATCGTGACCATACCCGCCCCACCGGCCCTAGCACCGGTATGCCGCACACCATGCAGCACCGGTCTATACCCACCCCACAGCGACACCACCTGCGCCACGTCCGCATTCCGTCTTGCGGCTACCGCATCCCGCATGGTGCGCCGCAACCCGATGTCACCCTCCAAGTCATCCCGCTTCTTCCGAAACTCCCCATATAGCAAGAAAGACCCGCCAAACCCACCTGGTGGCCCACACCACCAGACACATTTGAACGAGTCGCCATTGACCCACCGACGCCGCATCCCCCGCACCGTCACCCCGCGACGAAACATCGCTTCGGCACCGCCGGAAAGGTACGCCATCGGCTTTTCATGCCAGCATTATAATCAAGGAAAATCGCCCCTGTCAACCACCCCGCCCCCGATTCCTGCCATACTATTGTGCTGTTATGGTAGTACGATTATACCGCCATCAAATAATCGTGCATTTTGCGACAAATCGCTCACCGCTAACACCGTTTTCACCGGCACGTCTTTTTTGTAGAATGTGAACTCGCTGGTGCAGTGTGACACCACACTCACGCCGTTTTCACCAGCACGTCCTTTTTGTAAAATGCGAAGCCGTAGTGGATGAAGTTTTGGTACCCCTCTGCCCTCCACCCCTCTTCGTAACGTTTTCGGTCGATCTGGGCCAGGGCCTCGTCCGCCGCCGCTTCCAGGCCGCCGACGGAGTCTGCGGTCTTGCACTCGATGAGGATCACCGTGGTGCCCCGTATCCGCCGCGGCACCAGCGCGATGTCCGGGCGCCCCATGCCGCTCTCCCGGTTGCTCTTGACCAGATGCGTTCCCATCCCCCCCAGCATCCCCGCCACGAACCCATGGTAGTAGTCCTCCTTGTAGTCGTAGAAGCTGATGGTCTCCATGAGGGCGTCGGAGAGGGCCTCCTCGATGGTGGCGCAGTCCTTGCCTCGCAC